>CAZDDH010000299.1:0-9493 GCA_964504165.1 uncultured Rickettsiales bacterium
GGTTTCCGGTGATTCGAATGGGTCCGGAGGTACGCTCGCGGATCAAGTCTGGCCCGGAATGTTGCCCGGAGTTTGACGATTTATCATTTATTCCCTTACCGTACCGCATGCCACAATATCCAAGAGTCGATTTTCCGGACGCTCGCCACCATGTCATGAACCGGGGAAACCGCAAGGAACCCGTCTTCCTGGATGACGAGTGCTGCGTCCAGTTCCTGTCCCTGCTTTCGGACCTTCCCGAGCGCTACGGTGTCCACGTCCACGCCTATGCGCTGATGCGCAACCACTACCACCTCATGGTGCAGACCCCGAACGCCAACTTGAGCCACGCCATGCGGTATCTCCAATCCCGGTACGCCCGTTGGCTGAACCGCCGCAACAGCTGGGACGGGTCCGTCTTCCGGGGCCGGTTCAAGAACCGCGTGGCCTACGACGACGCGTACTGGATGCACCTGTTGGCCTACATCCACCTCAATCCGGTCCGGGCGAGGCTCGCCAAGAACATCGACGACGCCGCTTGGACGAGCCATAGCGCCTACACCGGTGCCGTGAGGGTGCCCGATTGGCTGACGGTCAAGCAGCTCCTGGGGTACTTCTGCGGAGTGGACGAGTACGAACGGTACGCCCGCGATGTCCATCGTGGCCGGGAGAGTGGTCCCGCTGGATTCGAGGCGGACAGCCTGTTCGTCCGCCCGGGACGCGACGAGCTGGACCGACTGGCCAAACAACCTGACCCGCCGGATCAGATCCAGTTCACCCTGGAGAAGGCCCTGACAGCAGTGTCAGTGGTCACCGGTTCGACCGAGCGCATCCTCCGCCGCGGGATACGCGGGCGCGGCGGCCACCCGGCGCGCTGGTTGGCCATGTGGTGGCTACCACGCGCTACCCGCCAGAACCGGGCCCAGGTGGCCAGATTCCTGCGGGTCCACCCGTCCGCGGTCACGCACTCGGTGAATCGTCTCCATGAACGGAGCGCCCGAGACCCCCGCGTCGCCCGCTGGATGGAGAATCTGGAAGACCTGCTGCAACCGGACTGGGCACCTGGATCCAAGTAAACACTGGCCGTAAATGATAAATCGTCAAGCTCCGGGCACGCTTTGGGCACGCTTTGGGCACGCTTTGGGGCACGCTCTGGGCACATTCCGGGGCCGGGGTGGTGTCGGGCTCCCCTGCCCGGCCGTAAAACACCAGCTTGCCTATTCCCGACCCACGCATCAGACTCGGCGCTCGGCGCCAGACGCCCGCGAACCCGCGGACGGCATCGTCGACAACCGGGAGATCCCATGAACGACGAGATGAAAAAACTACTGGAGCAGTTGAAGGTGGACCGGGGGAACCTTTACCGCGAAGAGACGATAACGGACCTACGCGCAGCGACGATCCGCCACCTGGTTCCCATCACCGAAGATGGCTCGAAGGACGCCGGAAGACGCGAGATGTTCATCGGCACGACACAGATCATGTCGCCGCAGGGGCCGGTGCCGCTCCAGTCCGAGATCCCCGCCACCACCCTCAGTGAGGCGATGGACATGTTCCCCGCCGCCATGGAGAAGGCCGTCGAGGAACTCATCAAACAGGCCGAGGAATACCGGCGCCAAGAGGCTTCCCGTATCGTCGTCCCGGGCCAGGGTGATCCCAAGATCTTTGGCGGTTGATCCCCGTCCTGGGCTCCCCCGCCGGACTCCCCAACCGCTACGGCCCCCACAGCTGCTAGTGCACCGTCGCCGGCGGTCCCGCTTTGCCCGCGATGTACAGCCAGAAGTTGGGCAGCACCCTTCGGGCCACCACATCATCGAAGCCGGCTTCCGTGAACCGGGCCTGGAGCTCGGTGGCGTCCGGGAGCGGACCGCACCCCTCGGTCATCGAGGACCACAGGTCCATCGTGAGGGTCGTGGAATCCCTGGCGCGGGTCAGGGTGGCCAGGGCCAGCCGGCCGCCGGGGCGCACCAGGGAGTACAGATGGCGCAACAGGTCGGTCCGCTCGGCGAGGGGGAAGTAGTAGATCAGGTTGTACATCGTCACCAGATCGAAGCCCTCTTGCGGGTGGAATTCCCGGATATCGGTGTCGTGGATCGATGTGCGCTCCGCCAGCCCCGCGGCCGCCAGGTTGTCCCGGGCGAAGTTGGCGATCTCCGAGGTCAGCTCCAGCCCGACGACGTTCAGGTCCGGGTTCCGTGCGCAGGCGTGACGGACGTAGGTGCCGGAGCCGCAACCCACCTCCAGCAGATCCATCGCTCCGTGCCGGGGGACCAGCTCATCGACGATGGCGTAGATCATCGGTTCGACGGTCCGCGACGAACGGGCGAACAGCTCTCCGTCAGCGGGATCCATCGCCAGGCGGCGCCCCTCACGAAGTAGAGCCGGGGTTTTGAGGACGAACTTGTTCAATACCTTGACGCGCGCCTGGAAGAACGCCAGCGCCGCGTCATTGGATGGGTCACTGAGTTTGTGGGAGAGGGCCCCGCGCAGCCGGTACCCATCCCCCCCCCGACGCAGCTCGCCCAGGCTCACCCCCAGGTCCAGCCAGGACTCCATCGGGCCGTGGTCGTCCCCCAGATCGAGGGCCTCGCAGATCTGCGCGGTCGTCCGGGGGCCGCCGCGGAGCAGCTCCAGGACCCCTTCGGATGCCGCCGTGGAGACGAACCCCGCGCGGTAGAAACCTTCGAGGGAACGCACGACCTTGAGCAACGGCATGGGGTTGGCGTCAAACAGATACCGGACGGTGCGTAATCCGATCATGGGGTGGTCCTCCGCTCGGTGAGAATGAAATCGTCGAGCAGGCGCCCCAGCATCTCGACCCAGATGTCCACATGGAACACCGGGCCACGGGCGCCGCCGATGAGGCACATCGTGTAGAACGACAGGAACGCCATCAGCGCCTGGCCGATGTCCGTGCCCGCGGGCAACTCGCCCCGCTCGATGGCCCCCTGGAACAGCCCGGCCACCCGGCCGAGGAAGCTGGCCATCAGCCCGGCCAGGGTGTCCCCCGGCTCCCCCTCGAGGAACAGGATCTCCTTGAGCAGGGATCGCGACAGGGCTGGGCTGCGCGCGTAAAAACCGAAGATCTCCCGCACCAGGTGCAGCAGCTGCGTACGCAGGTCCGCTTCTGGCAGGGACTCGAAGGCACGCTCCACCACCGCGTCCAGGTCGTCCTCGAAGGCCGCGACGAGCAGCGACGCCTTGTCCGGGAAGTGCTGGAAGACGGTCCCCGTGGCCACGCCGGCGCGGGTGGCCAGCTGCCGGGTGGTGGTCTTTTCGTACCCCTGCTCCTCGAACAGGGCGTAGGCCGTGTCCAGGATCAGGCGGCGGGTCTCCTTCTTCTGCTGCTGACGCCTTGTTGCCGGCGGTCCCATGGTGCATCTCCCTGGCCCAGGGAATGAGCACGTTCATTCACTGAGCATGCTCAATATAGACCATGAAACCGGATCACACCAGGGGAAAATCAAGCTGCAGAAGGCGTGCAGGAGACCCGCACCAGCACGCTGGTGACGTTGTCCTGGGCACCGGCCAGCATCGTCTGGGTCAGCAGGCTGGCGCAGTTGAGCACGGGGTCCGGGCTCTCGCAGAGGATCGAGGCGATCTGCGCATCGGGCATCGAGCCCCACAGGCCGTCGGTGCACAACAGCAGCCGGTCTCCGGGGCGGAGTTCGATCTGCGTTACGTCGGCCCGTTGCCTGAGGTTCCGGCCCAGGGAGCGGAACAGCGCATTGGCGGAAGGATGCCTCCTGGCTTGCTCGGCATCGATCAGGCCCTTGCGCAACAACCACGCGGCGACCGTATGGTCCTGCGTGACCGGCAGCGCCCGGCCGTCACGGACCAGATAGAGCCGGCTGTCCCCCAGGTTGGCCACCGTGGCCACGCCGTCCTTCACCATCATTGCGCAGAGCGTCGTGCCGGTCTTCAGATCGGACCGTATCGCGTACTCGCTGACGGCTCGGTCCGCCTGTTCGAACCAGTGCGACAACAACCATGGGAGGTCGCTGGTGGCCGTGCTCAACGGCCCGAAGGGATCGTCGGTGAGCAGCTGGAACAACGTCTGGATCGCGATCTGACTGGCCCGGTCCCCCCGCTGCATGCCCCCCATCCCGTCGGCCACCGCCGCCAGCAGCCCACCGCCCGCGAGGTATTCGAGGCCCCACGCGTCCTCGTTGCGCTCGCGGACCCACCCCGCGTGTGACCGGCCGTGGGCATGATAGCTGCCATCGGCGGGATCGTTACGCGGTGACCATGCCCGGCGCAGGGGGCAGATCGAGGGGTATGCCTCCTCCGCACGCTCCAGGAATCCGGCCGGGACGACGACAGTGGTCTCGGAATCGGCGCGGCTCAACTCATCGGGCGTATCGACAAAATGGACCATGAAACTCTCCAACGTTGCCCGGCCCATCGTTGGCCGGTGATGTTCACACCCAATCAGTGTGGAAAGGTGGGTTCCCGTGACGGGCGGTATGAAATAATGTCCGGGCTGCTCCATGGGACCTTTCGAACACAACCCGTTGATCCAACGATCGGCGATGCTCCTCGCATGCTCGATCGCACTGGCATGCCCGGTGCCCGGATCGGCGCGGGCCGAGGACATCCTGTGGTACGTACCTGACGCGCAGCAGGCCGAGACATGGAGCGATGTGTCCTCGGTCATATGGCGCGGGCCGACGATCCGTTTTGATGAGTGGCCCGGCCCGTGGCCTCCCGACGAGGTTTCGGTGGAAGCCCAGCGATCCGGCGCTGTTGCGGACGACGCGCCGCCCGTGTTCTGGATCTTCTGGGTCGGCGAGGGGCCCGCGGCCGGACGGGAGATCGTCGGGCTGGGGCCCAACCGGGACGAGCCGTGGCGGACGCCGCTGGCGGTGGAGGGCGAATCCACGGAGGCCGTCGCCCGCGTCGCCCTGCTGCTGGCTATGAGCACGATCCGCACCATCGAGGTCGATGACGCAGGCTGGACGCCCGGCGCCGACGACGGGGCCGACGATGAACCGGTCGCGGAGGTGCCGGATCCGGCCACCTTGGAGCCTCCCCCCCCTGCAGTCGAGCCAACCGAGCGCCGGGGGCCGAGGCCCGAGGTGGGCCTGGGCGTGGGGCTGGCGCTCAGGCAGGACGCGCAGGCCGCGCTGGCGCCAGCGCTGCGGTTCACGCTGCGGGCGCATCCCCTGGTAGGCCCGGGGTTCCAGGTCGGCCTGGAGACCCTCGGGAGCATCGACATCGATCCCTATCGCATCGTCATCTGGCGGCTGTTGCCCGCTTTCCGGTGGCAGTTCACCCCCGCATCTGGCAGGTGGTCCTTCCCTGTGGCCGTCGGCGTGGGCGCCGGCATCACCACCGGCCGTATCGCCGACCAGCCGGATGGGGAGCCGGACACCCGCGCCCAGCCCTTCGCCTGTGCCGAGGCCGGTGTAGCTGTGCGCGTGGGAACCTGGATCTCCTTGGGGGTCGCTGTGGATCTGGCGGTGGACCTGGGTCCCTACCGGGTCGTGGTGGAGACCGGAGCTGGCGAACAGGAGGGATCCCTCGGTCCAGTCTCCCTCCGGCCGGCATTCGCGGTGATAATGGGACGATGATGGCTAAAAGAACCGTCATCAAATCCGGGATGCCCACACTACCTGAATGAGCGAGCGAGACCGAGGCAGCGAATACCCCTGGCTCCAGGGCCTCTGCGAGGGGGATCTGGAGGCCCGCGAGGCGTTTTCCAGGTACGCCATCCACCTGACGCTCGGATGGTGCACGCGCCTGGCTCCCCCGGGACTGGACCCGGAGGACGTGGCGCAGGAGGTGGTCATCGTGGCGTTGGGCAGGACCGAACAGCTCGACCCGGCGGCGAACGTCAACGCCTGGCTGTTTGCCATCACCCGCCGCGTGATGGCCAACCATCGCAACCGTGCCTGGTTCCGCAAGCTGCGGTTTGCCGTCCGCCTGCCCGAGCGCCTGGCGGACGAGTCGGACGCACCGGACCGGGCGCTGGATACCAGACGCCGGTCGGATCTGGCCCATCAGTGCCTCGAGCACCTGCGGCCACGACACCGGGAGGTCCTGGTGCTCTACTACCTGGAAGAACGGAGCGCCGAGGAGGTCGGCGAGATCCTGGGCATCAAACCACAGGCCGTGCGGGCGCTGGCTCTGCGGGCGCGCAAGAACATGGCCAAGGCGGCCAGGAAGCTCGGCTACAAGCAGAAGGGACAGGAACGGACGTGAGCCCCACGGAACCCAACGACCGCTCCGACGAACGCCTGGCCGACGAGCTGCTGGAGGTCCTCCAGGAGAAGCTCGAGCCCGGGGGCGAGGAGGCCGAGCGCCGCATCGCCCGCCGCGTGGCCGTTGGAGCGCAGCCGGGCCCGAGCCCCCTGCGCTGGCTGGTCCCGGCCGGGGCAATGCTGGCCGCTGCGGCCATCGTGGCGGTGACGATCCTGCGGCCCGGATCGCTCCCCGAGGTCGCACCGGGATCGTCCGGCCTGGCGCCGTTCGAGGCGGGCGTGGAGCTGGTGGCCCGGGGGACGTCCGTGGACGCGGCGCTCCCCGGCGGCGCCGGCTCGGTCCATCTGGACGACGACGGGGCGTTGCGCCGGTTGGCCGACGGGCCGGCCGGAGAGCTGCTGTTCGAACTGGATCGTGGGCAGGCCGCTTTTGACGTCGAGCCGGGGGCCGTCTCCGGGTTGACGGTGGCCGCCGGCCCCGTGGGTGTCAGCGTCATCGGGACGCTGTTCTCGGTGGAGCGCGAGGAGACCGGCGTCGCCGTGGACGTCACCCGAGGCCGCGTGCGGGTGGTGTGCGGCTCCCGCCATCTGTTCCTGGGCGGGGGTGAACACTGGACCACCGAGATGTCGGCCTGCAGCGAGGAACTCGCGGACGGCACGGGCGAACCCGCGGCACTCCAGGGGGGCACCGGCACCACCGACGGACCAGCCCCTGTAGAGCCCCTGGTCGAGACCGGGGAAGACCCCGGGACGACTCAGGAGCGGTCCGGCATCGAGCTCAGCGCCGAGGAGCAGGAGTACCTCGCGCTACAGGCCGCCGTCATGAGCGGAGAGGCCACCGAAGGGCTGCTGGCCCGCATCGATCGATATCTGGCCAACGCTCCCGACGGGCCGATGGCCACGGAGATCCGGGCCCTCCAGGTGGAGACATTGGCCGAGGCCGGGCAGTACCGCGAGGCCCATGACCACGCACAGGCGTTCTGCGCCGACTATGCCGACAGCCCGTGGGTCACTCAGATGCTGTGGGTCCAGGCGACGATGGCCCGGGACCGTCTCCACGACTGCGGCCTCGCTCTGCCGGCCTACCGGCAGCTGGTGGACCGCATCGGGGACGGGCCGCGGGCTGCCGAGGCCAACTACATGCGCGCGGTCTGTGCCGAGGATCTGGGCCTGGACGACGAGGCCCGGGCCGCGGTGCGCCGATCCCTGGCCCTCGATCCCGGGGGCAAGTTCGCCGAGCGGGCCCGTGAGCTGGAACGCGCCCTGGGCGGGGCGGGAGATGCGGGGGAGACGGCGCGGCCATGAGTCGCTTTGCACCGCTACTGGCATGGGTCCTCGGCGGGTCGCTGCTCCTGGGTTGCCCCGCGATCTGGGGATGCGAAACGGTGACGCTGCGGCTGGTCGATACCGAGGGGGACGACGACACCGCAGCCGACGACACCGGGGATGACGACACCGGGGATGACGACGACACCAGCGCCGACGACGACTCGGCAGCGGTCGACGCGGACGGCGACGGATGGCCAGCGGCCGACGAATGTGACGACAACGACATGCAGGTCAACCCGATGGCTCCCGAGATCTGCAACGGCGTGGACAACGACTGCGATTCCGTCGTCGATGTGGCCTCCGCCAACCCGTTCCACCCCGACTGCTGGGCCTGCACCATCGAGCTGCCCGGACCGTACGCGACGATCCAGGAAGCCGTGGACGCCGCCGGCACCGGCGACGTGATCTGCGTCGGCCCAGGGACCTGGGACGGCAACATCGACTACCTGGGCAAGGAGATCGCCCTGCTGGGGCTCGCCGGTCTCCGCGTCACGTTCCTCGATGGCGGCCAGGCCGGCCCGGTGGTCCGCTTCGGCAGCGGCGAAGGCCCCGACTCCGTGCTGCAGGGCTTCACGCTGACCGGCGGCGAAGCCACGGGAGGCGGTGGGATCACCATCGACGCCAGCTCACCGAGCCTGGAGATCTCGGCCGTCTCGCTCAACCACGCGAACTCGGGCGGCGGCATCTGGATGAACGGCTCGAGCGCGAATCTGTGGCGGGTGGACGTCGCGGACAACACCTCCGACGGCCCGGGCGGCGGGGTGTACATGTACGACGCGACGCCGGACATGGTGGGGCTGTCCATCCGTGGCAACGAGGCAGCCGGCGCCGGTGGAGGCATGGCCTTGAATGCCTCGTCGCCCATCCTCTACGACGTCGCCATCGCCCACAACAGTGCCCACGAGGGGGGCGGCATCGACCTGGCCGGCTCCCATCCGGTGATGACTCGCCTCGATCTGGAGGGCAACTACTCGGCAACCTCCGGGGGAGGCTTGCGATTGGTGGGTTCGTCGCCGGGGTTGGATGATTTTTTGATCCAAGCCAACAACGCGGCCTCGGGCGGAGGGCTGTTCGTCGGGGCTGGATCAGCCCCGTCCCTCTCTGACGGGATCCTGGTCACCAACAGCGCCCTGAACCACGGTGGGGCGTTGATGCTGGAGGAGGCCGGAGCCGTCTTGACCCACGTCACCCTGCTGTCCAACGTGGCCCCCCAAGACGGCGGGGGGATCCATGCCGTGGCCAGTGAGCTGACCGTGGTCAATTCGTTGCTACACAGCAACCGGGCCGTCGGCGATGGTGGCGGGCTCTGGCTCGGCGGCGGGACCGCGGTGTTGACCAACGTGGCGTTGGTGGACAACGAAGCTACCGCGGGGGGCGGCGCGTTCGTCGATTCCGGCGCACCGACGATCACGTACTGTGACGCCTATCAGAACACGCCGGATCCCTATGCGGGCATCGCCGATCCCACCGGCATCGACGGCAACGTCTCCGTCGATCCTGCTTTCCTCGACCTCTCCAATCCCGAGCAAGCCGAGTGGGACCTACACCTGGGCCTGGGCTCCGACCTGATCGGCGCCGGCGATCCGGGCATCGTGGATCCGGACGGTTCACGCAGCGACATCGGGCCCTACGGTGGCCCAGGTGCCGGGGGCCGGGACCGGGACGGCGACGGCTACCCCGAGTGGTGGCAGCCGGGCCCCTACGACCCGGCATATGCCCTGGACGACTGGGACTGTGACGATTCTGACGAGTCGGTGTACCCGGGGAGTGGCTGCTAGCTAGGATGGCTCGCCATTGGCCAATAAAAATATGGCCCGGTTCTTTGCATCCCCCTATACACGTCATGCTAGTTTATGTGCACCAAAGGAGGTGTAGATGCAGAAGTACTTCTACTTGTTCCTTGCGCTCGGGCTCCTGGGGCCTGTCGCATTGATCGGTTACAAAATAAAAAATAACAACAACAACACCAACAACAATAACAA
>CAZDDH010000300.1:0-9464 GCA_964504165.1 uncultured Rickettsiales bacterium
GAAAGACGTCACGAGGCCGGAGCCTCGCGACGAGGAGGGGAGAAGAGATCGGGCAAGGGCAAGGGCAAGGGCAAGGGTCAGGAAAAGATCGATCTAGTCGTCCTCCAGCTCCGACTCCCCCATCGAACTGTCCGAAGCGGAAGCAAAATACCCACCCTTCGAGCTGTGCGGCCGTTCCGGTGCGGGGGGTGCGCCCCATACATCGGGGCGAGGAACCCCTTCTCCCCACAGGGAGACGGCGGAGGCGAGCACCCCCAGACCGATGGTCCCGCCCACGCCTACATCGCCGTCCACCGGGAAGGCGAGCAGCCGTTGCTTGTCCAGCTTGGCCAGGATCCGCTGGTGGAACGAGTTCTCGCTGGAGTGCCCCACGAACAGGTAATCCTCGACCTGGGGACAGAGGTCGATGGCCAGGCGGGCGGCGACGGCCGAACCCAGGCCATCGACGAACGCCACCACACCGTGGCGTGCGGCGGCGAGGTAGACACCAGCCATGGCTCCGACCTCGAATCCACCCAGGTCGGCGAGCATCGCGAGCGTGTCCGCGTACTTCAGATCCCTGTCCGCGAGGGAACCACCGATGCGAGACACATCCGACGAAGCCAGGCTCGGCTCGGCCAGGACCTGTTCCGGTGACATCCCCAGCAAAGACGCCGAACACAAGGTCGCGGGGATATCGTCCCCACCGTTGACCCCGGCCACGACCACCGCGTCGACCGCGCGTGTCGAATAGAATTCGGACATGGTGTCGTGCCCGGCCAGGACCGATTCCACGGCCTGGGAACGCCCCATCGCCGGCCCATCTTTGATGGGAGCCGTGCCCCAGGCGATCTTCCGCTGGATGAGGCTCGGGTGGGCCGGGATCTCACCGGCGACCCCCACGTCCAGCAGACGGAGGTGTACCCCAACCTGCCGGGCCAGGTTGTTCAGTGGTGCCACGCCGTCCAGCAGGTTCATCACCGGTTCGCCGGCCCAGCAACCCTGGCGGGGTTCCTGGCCCGTACCCGTCCCGCAATCCGCCGCGCAGACCAAGGTCATCCGCCGGTTCAGCCGTGGTGGCTGGTGCCTGTGGATGGCACAAACCCGCGCCACCTGCCGGCGCATCTCTTCGCCCACGATCTCCCGGTGCTCGGGCTCCGAGAGCCATTGTTCCACCGCGCTGACTCGGGCCTCGCTCACGACCTCGATGCGCCGGATCATCCCCGTCAGCCGCTGTTCTGCAAGATGTTCAGCCAACGTGCCGTCCTCTCTACGCGAAGAGGGTACACTCTCCACGTCTCGCAAGAGATTGTATCGAAGATGAATGTCAAGTGTCCGTCAGTGTTCTTGAACCCGCCTGCCCCTCGGTGTTGAATAGGGGGCCGTATCGGGACTGACGACGTTCCCGGAAAGGACGCAGCCCATGCTTTTACACCGGATCACAACGGCCCTACTAGGTCTGATTTTCCTGTTGCCCTGCTCCAACGCGACGGCCGCCCAGGCTCCCGAGCAGGGGAGCTGGTTCGAGCCGCAGGTCAACCACAAGAAGGACAAGAAGAAGGGTGACGGCGACGCCACTCCGAGCACAGCCGGGGCCGCCAAATCGAGCAAAAAGAAGAGCGATACGCTGGGCCCATCGGAGATGATCCCACCGCCGACGCCCCTCTCCAAGGTCCTGATCGTCGATCAGCAGCGCGTCCACATGATCGAGGCTGGCTGGGACAAGCCCGAGGTGTTGATCGTGCTGCCCGGATTCCTGGAGCCGGCCGTCGCCTGCCAGAAAATCCTGGATCCCCTCTCCAAGCGATTCCACGTGATGGTTCTCGATCCCCAGGGATTCGGTTTCTCCGGCGGGCCCAACTGGGTCTCGTACTCGCCGCAGGGAATGGCGCAATTCGTGCTGCGTCTGATGGACCACTTGCAACTCAAGAAGGTCCACCTGGCTGGATTCGATCTAGGAGCCGCCGCGGCCATCCGCTTTGCCTACGACAACCCGGACCGGCTGTACTCCGTGATCATCGGGGCCGGGCCGCTCGTTCCGGACGAGTACTCCGGGCTGCTGGCCGACGCCCAGGTACCGCTCCAGGGAGACCAGGTGATGAACGGGCTCCAGGGACGAACCAAGAAATACCTGGAGGAGGGGCTTTTCAACAAGGAGCGCTACGACGACCAGCTGGCCGAGGACCTCTACAGCTACTACAAGACCAGGGAGACTAAGAAGTACCTGCTGGACTGGATCAACAACACGGGCGCGGATCTGTACAAGATGCAGGACTGGTTCGAGCGGTTGGAGATGCCGGTATTCATCCTGTGGGGAGCGTCCGACCCCTTCTTCCCGGTGGGCCAGGCCGACGAGCTGGTGCACCGTTTCCCGGATGCGCGGCTGAAGGTCGTCGGCGAGGCAGGGCACTTCCTGCTCCTGGAGCAGCCCAACGCCGTCTCCGCCGCGATGGTCGAGTACGTCTACGAGCCGCCGCCGCCCCCACCCCCCTTCACCGGGCTCGGCTTTACCGCCTACCGGGGCCAGACCAGCCACCGGTACTTCTTGCTGCGCAACCACCTGGAAAAGCCGGTGAAGGTCACCTGCGAGTTCAGCGGTATCTGGGCGGATCTCGAGGGCAAGGAGATCACCGCCGACAACATCCAGCTGGATCCGGCCGAGGAGTTCGAGATCGAGGCCGGCGAGAGCTTCGAGATGTCCGTCGGAGTCTCGATGGCGGACCGCAACCTGTCCATCGAGACCATCTACGTGAGTGCGCTGACCTGCACGGCAATGGAGCGCAGGACCGAGCACGAGATCCTGCCCCTACCCGTCCGGCTGCAGATTCCCCAGCTGGGCGAGGACATGCCCGAAGGATTCGAGGCCAAGGAACTCGGTGAGTCCTACGAGATGGATATCGGCACTCCTTCCATGGACGATCTCATCGAAGTGGAATGATTTTCGAAACGAAATGCCGTCCCTTCGGCTCTCAACTCTACACAGAAGAAATCAAGACCCCACCGCGGCGGTGGGAATCACCGGAGAATGAGCATGTCCGAGCACCATCGCATCATCATCATGGGCAGTGGCCCTGCAGGCCTGACCGCAGCCATCTACGCCTCCCGCGCCGATCTGGCACCGCTGGTGCTGGACGGTATCCAACCCGGCGGTCAGCTGACGATGACCACCGAGGTCGATAACTATCCTGGCTTCCCCGAAGGAGTCGATGGCAACGTGCTGATGGCCAACATGCGGGCCCAGGCCGAGCGTTTCGGCACGGAGGTCCGGTTTGGCGAGATCACGGCCGCAGACCTCGACTCCCGTCCCATGAAGCTCGAGGTCGACGGCAGCCAGCAGCTGACCTGCGATGCCCTCATCATCGCCACCGGCGCCACGGCGCGCTGGCTCCCCCTGGACGCCGTGGAACGGCTGCGTGGATTTGGCGTCAGCGCGTGCGCCACCTGCGATGCTGCCTTCTACCGGGAGCACGTGGTGGGCGTCGTGGGCGGCGGGGATTCGGCCGTCGAGGAGGCCACCTACCTGACCAAGTTCGCCAGCAAGGTGTACCTGATGCACCGGCGGGACGAGCTGCGCGCCTCCAAGGCCATGGTGGAGCGAGCGATGAAGAATCCCAAGCTGGAGATCCTGTGGAACAAGGTCGTCGTCGACCTCGTGGGCGTGAAGGAACAAGGCGGCCTGACGGCGGCCGTCCTGGAGGACACGGTCGATGGTTCCCGCAGCGAACTGCCGATGACCGGGCTGTTCATGGGGATCGGGCATACCCCCAACACCAAGGTCTTCGAGGGCAAGCTGGACATGGATGAGGGCGGTACCCTGATCACCGACGGCGCCACGTCGCTCACCAGCGTGCCGGGAGTATTTGCCGCTGGCGACGTGCAAGACACCCGCTACCGACAGGCGATCACCGCAGCGGGTTCGGGCTGCGCCGCCGCCCTGGACGCGGAACACTACCTCGTCGAACTCGACGCGGGGTGATCGCAGACTCGAGCGATACCACCTGCAATCGCACAAAACACTCGCCCCCCAGGTGGCGAATCTTCCCCCCACGCTGTAGAATTCACCATTCAGCCGTGCGCTATGGATTCGAGAACATGTAGCCCACTGCGGGGGTAATACCGCCGATGCGGAAACGTCAGCGTTCCCGGATCATCACCAAGCTTCCTCCCATCGCCAAGGTGGTGGTGCCCACACCCGTGGTGGAGCACCCCTATCCCGGCGTCGGGGCGCTCGCCGAAGGGCTGGCGGCGGATTTCGTCTTCGCGCTAGAACGGCTGGGCGGGGTGAGCCTGGACACCACCATCGTCGAGACCACCCTCAGCGGTGAAGAGGGCGCCTCCGGCCCCCCCCTCTCGGTCACCGAGCCCGACAACGACACCATCGATGATCTGCTGGCGGAATACGACGCCGACCACGTCCTGGTGAATCGCCTCAACTGGAATGCCGACGATCAGGATCCGTCCATCGAATTCACGCTCAAGCGGGCGGGCGACGAGGTCGCCTGGTCCGGTGTCTTCGATCTGATGGAAGGGGCGGTGTGGCAATGGCGCTTGGCGATGGCCAGCGAGATGGTCGCAGTGGCCACCGGGGAACCCATCGACGCTTCGCCGCTGCTCAAGGGCGGCCCCATGGGAGTGCGGGCCTACCGGCTCCTGTGTGAGGCGCGCTGCGAGCACCTGCTGCCGGCCAAACGCATCGAACTCTGCCGCAAGGCCATGGAGCACCAGCCCGACTACGGAGAGGCGGGCCTGTTGCTGGCCGATCTGCTGCTGGGCACGCGCCAGATGGAAGAGGCCGATACCCTGCTCCGTTCACTTCCCGAGCGCTTCCCGGAGATGTCGCGCTGCTACCTGCGCCGGGGCAAGTATCTGGCCGAACGTGGCGACCACCAGGCCGCGCAGAAGGACATCTCCAAGGCCATGGGCCGCGATGCGGACGCCCTCGCGCTCTACGAGGCCGGCCAGTTCATGATGTCCATCGGCGACGAGGAGACGGGCTCCGAGGCCATGCAGCGGTCGGTAGAACGCCGTTGCTGCGAACCGTTCTTGTACGAGCAGCTGGGGGTCTACCGGGCCAACGAGGGCCAGGAGGTCGCCGCGGTCCTGCTGTGGGAGCGGGCCCTGGAGATCGACCCGACCTTGCACGGCATCCTCGCCAACCTGGCCCTGGGCCATCACCGGCTCGGGAACGACGACCGGGCGGACAACCTGTTTGCCCAGGCAGCCGAGAAGGCCCCCGAACACTTCGCCACCCATTACAACCTGGGGCTCTACTACCAGGACCTGCGCAGCTGGGACCTGGCCGTGGGGCACCTGGAAAAAGCCATCGAGATGCGGCCCAATTTCCCGGTCCTGCACCTCAACAAGGGGCTGTGCCTGCTGCGGATCGGCCGCAACCGGGACGCCAAGGACGCCCTCAAGGAGGCATCACGCCTGGACCCAGGTGGGCCCATCGGTCGTCAGGCCGAGGACGAAGCGGCCCGGATCTTCATCCCCGTGGACCCCATCCAGGACGCGCGGGAGTACTTCCAGAAGGGGGCCGACCGGGTCAAGGCCAACCGTCCGGAGCAGGGCATCCCGTACCTCAAGAAGGCCGTCAAGATCGCGCCCCGGTACTGGCAAGCCTGGTTCTACCTGGGCACTTGCTATCGCCTGCAATCCAAGTGGGAGTCCTCCGTGGAGGCATTCCGCAAGGTCATCTCGATCCGGGACGACCAGCCGGACGCCCACAACGAGCTATCCGTCGCGCTGGGCCAGCTCAACCGCCGTGACGAGGCGCTGGAGCACGCACGGCTCGCCCACGACCTGCGGCCCGAGGACCCGGGAATCATCAGCAATCTGGGTCTGGCGTTGATGGAGCTCGATCGCCACGACGAGGCCCGCCACCACTTCCAGCGCGCCCTCAAGCTCGACCCGGATGACCAGATCGTCAAGCGTTGTCTCAAGGAGCTCGAGGAGCGGCAACGCAAGGCTGGCGGCTGACCTCACGGGTTCCTGAACGGACAATCCACCATGACTGATTGCCTCTTTTGCAAGATCGCCGCAGGCGATATCCCCTGCAACGCCATCGCCAGCAACGAGCGCGCGCTGGCCTTCCACGACATCAACCCGGTCGCGCCGGTCCACTTCCTGGTCATCCCCAAGCGCCACATCGTGAATGTGGCGGACATCGGGGAAGAGCATCAGCAGGACATGGCCGCCTGCCTGGAGCTGGTCAGAGACGCCGCGCGGAAGATCGGCGTCGAAGCCACGGGGTACCGCGTCATCACCAACAACGGACGGGACGGGGGCCAGGAGGTCATGCATCTCCACTTCCACGTCCTGGGCGGCAAGAGACTGGGTTGGCCCTGATTTGACTGATCTGAAACCGCTGTTCTCTCCGCGGGCCGTCGCCGTGGTCGGCGCCAGCCGCTCTCCCGGTTCGATCGGTTTCCACGTGGTGCGGAATCTGCTGGATTTTGGCTTCTCGGGGCCTGTCTATCCGGTCAATCCCAAAGCGGCGGTGATCCTGCAGCAGCCCTGCTACCCCAGCGTCGAATCCTTGCCCGACGGCATCGACATGGCGGTCCTGATCCTGCCGGCGGACAAGGTGGCATCCACGATCCGCGTCTGCCACCGCCGCGGCATCCGCGCCGTCATCACCGTCTCGGCCGGATTCCGGGAGGCGGACGGGCAGGGAGCCGCTCTGGAGCGGGAGGTCCGGGAGACCCTCGACGAGCTGGGGATGCGTATGGTGGGGCCCAACTGCATGGGCCTGATCAGCACCGCCGGCAATGTACGTCTCAATGCCAGCTTTGCCTTCACGCAGCCGCTGGTCGGGAACGTGGCCTTCGCCAGCCAGTCCGGATCCCTCGGGGAAGCCATCCTCTCCCACGCCAGCATCATCGGCCTGGGGCTCAGCGACTTCGTCTCCTTGGGCAACGCCGCGGATGTGACCGCCGTGGACCTCCTGCGGCACTGGGCCAGGGACCCCCGCACTCAGGTGATCCTGCTTTATCTGGAGAGCATGCCGGACGCCCAGGCGTTCATGGACGCGGCCCTCGCCGCCACCCGCGAGGCCCGCAAGCCGGTCCTGGCGGTCAAATCCGGGCGGACGCGGGCCGGGGCACGGGCGGCGTCCTCGCACACCGGCTCGATGGCTGGGCACGACCGCCTGACCAACGCCCTGTTCAAGCGCAGCGGCATCATCCGCCTGGCGGAGATCGACGACCTGTTCACCGTGGCCAAGGCGTTCTCCTCGCAGCCGCTGCCGCAAGGTGCGAGGGTGGGGATCCTGACCAACGCCGGGGGCCCCGGCATCCAGGCCACGGATGCCACGATCCATTACGGGCTGCAGGTAGCCAAGCTCGAACCGGAGACCATCGACGCCCTCAGCCGTGTCCTGCCCAAGACGGCGTCGCTGACCAACCCCGTGGACATGGTGGCCACCGCCGACGGCCCCACGTTCGAGCGGTGCGCCGAGATCCTGCTGGCCGATCCGGGTGTGGACGCCCTCGTGCTGATCTACGTCACCCCCATCATCTTCAACACCATCGAGGTCTCCCGCTGCATCGTCGAGGGCCTGCACCGCGGGCTCAAGGTTGCCGGGCGGCCCAAGCCGGTGGTGGCCTGCGTCATGGGCAAGGCCCACGGGGATCCGGGCCACGCCTTCATCCGCGACGCCGGCTTCCCCGTCTACCCGTTCCCCGAGAAGGCCATCAAGGGGCTGGCGGCCATGCACAAGTACGCCCGCTGGCTCAAGCAGCCCGAGGAGTCCCCGCCCGTGCTGACGGTCCGCTCCCAGGAGGCGGGCCAGCGCATCGCTGAACTGCCCGGCGGCTGGCTGGAGACGGACACGGCCAATCGGTTACTCGAGGACTACGGCATACCGGTCCTCGCCTCGCGGCAGGTGGACACGCCCGTGGAAGCGTTACGCTTCACCGAGGAGCTCCACGCCACCGATCCCGGCCGTCCAGTGGTGCTCAAGGTCGAGAGCACCGAGATCCTGCACAAGACCGACGTGGGCGGCGTTGAGCTGGACCTCCGCACCCCCGATGAGATCCGCGCGGCGTTCCGCAAGATCGAGGCGGCCATCGGCCCCGATGCCCCCCCGCACACGTTCCGCATCCAGGCCATGGCGCAGGGGGGGATCGAGACGATCATCGGTGTGATCCACGCCCCCACCATCGGCCCTACGGCCATGTTCGGGCTGGGCGGGATCGCCGTCGAGGTCACCCGGGACGTACGCTTCGAGATGCTGCCCATCACCCCCACCGTGGCCCGCCGGATGATTCGCGGGATCCGCGGTGTACGGCTCCTGGAGGGCATCCGGGGCCGTCAGACCGTGGACATGGACCAGCTGGAGGACGTCATCGTCCGCGTCGGCCAGCTGGTGTCCGACCACCCACGCATCCACGAGCTGGATATCAACCCATTCCTGGCCAACGCGGACGCCGAACAGGCGGGGGTCGCGGACGTTCGGATCCGTCTTGCAGACGCTCCTTGAACCGGCACGGGCCTCCGGCCTCGAAGTCATAGCAAAGTCAAAGTTCAGGCCCGGTTCGTTTGTACATGGGGGTATGCCAGGGTATCCTTGCACCGGTTTGTCGTGGTATTCGCGATTTTCTCGTTTGGGAGGAAGAGCCGTGAACGCTATCTCGCTGAAAAGTTGGCTGAGTGCCCTTCTGCTGGCGTGCTTTTTCATCTGTCCTAGAGGGGCTCAGGCCCAGATGATCCCCACGAGCTTCGAGCTCGACCTCGGGGCGGGTTTCCACTGGTTTGCCCAGGAAACCGAGTTGTTCAAGCACAACGCAGACATCAACGCCAAGTTCAACATCCACTTCACCTCCATCGTGGGCTTCGAGGCCAGCCTGGGGATCGTGCCGACGATCACCTTGGACGAGAGGGAGCGGGTCACCTACGTCAATCCCAACTTCGGCATCATCTTCCACCTGACCAAGTGGACCGTCGTGCCCTTCGTCTACGTGGGGGCCGGGTTCGCCCACTACTCGAGGCTGGGCAAGTACAAGTCCGGCGGTGGGCCGCGGGCCTTCCCCGACTCGGCGGACCACGAATACGAGCAAAAGGACGCCGACTTCCAGGTGGCCGGCGGCGTGGGCCTCAAGGTCAAGTTCCACGAGCGGGTCGGCCTGCGCGTGGACGGGCGCTACCTGTTCACCCACGACAAGCAGGACCAGGATCCCATCAAGTCCTTCAACACGGACGAGGCCAAGTGGTACCACGTGGACAACTTCCACCACGTGGAGTTCACCGGTTCGATCTTCGTGCTCATCGGCGGCTCGTTGTGGAAGGACTCGGACGGCGACGGCATCGAAGACAAGGAAGACCAGTGCCCCGAGGAGCCCGAGGACATCGACTCCTTCGAGGACACCAACGGTTGCCCCGATCTGGACAATGACCGCGACGGCATCCCCGACGTCATGGACCAGTGCCCGATGGACGCGGAGGACGCGGACGGCTTCGAGGACAAGGACGGCTGCCCCGAGGCC
>CAZDDH010000301.1:0-9413 GCA_964504165.1 uncultured Rickettsiales bacterium
GGGTAGATGTCCGCGTCGCTATCGTCACAGTCGGTGCCGCCGCAGGCGTCGTCCTGGTAGCCGTCCCCGTCCGCGTCCCAGCAGTTGGCCACGCCGTAGGCCCAGATCTCGATGTCGTCGAGGTTCCAGCCGCAGTAGGTCCAGCCCCCGTCCGTGTCGCCCATGGTCCAGCGGATCTGGACGGCGGCCTCGTCGTCGGCGACGGACGAGATGTCGAACTCCTGAGCTTCCCAGGCGGAGTCGGCGGTCTCACTATCTTCGTTTTCCCACACGGTGGTCCAGTTCGTGCCGTCGGCGCTGACGCGGAGGTAGGCGTGGTCGTATTCGCTGGTCTCCACACCCAACCAGCGCTGGAAACGCAGGGTGACCTCGGTGAGGCCGGTGCAGTCGATGGGAGCCGTGGTGAGGTGCGACTCGGACAGGTTGTTGGCGTAGTCACCGTCCAGGTTGTAGCCGTAGACGTTGTCACCCGTGGCGCCGCTGGTGGGGTCGGGGGAGCCGTACTCTCCGCCGCCACCCTGGGGCACGCCGTAGGCCCACTCGCCGCCCAGATCCCAGCCCGGGTCCACGTCCAGCGGCCATTCGTACTGCAGCGTGGGCTCGCCGACCTCCAGTGTGGCGGAGCGCTGGGTGTCGCCCACGTGGTCGGTGGTATTGGTGAACTCGATGGAGCCGTTGTGGACGCCCTCGGGGAGCCCCGCTGCGACCGCGGCATCCAGCGTGATCGTCACCGTCGTCGTGCCGAAGGCCGACAGCGTCCCGGCCGGGGTGCCGACGTCCAGCCACGAGACGTTGCTAGCCACGGTGTAGTCCAGGGCGTTCTCGCCGATGTTTTCCAGGGTGTAGGTGATCTCGTCGGGGGTGAAGGGGCCGCCCATCTCACCCTCGGCCAGGAAGCTATCCGCGGGATCGACCCGTAGGCCGGATGGCGGCGCCGGCTCACCCACCACGGTCAGCGAGGGGTCGCCGAAGATGTGCCAGGTGTCGAACATGGACACGCCGCTGCCGCCGTACTCGTCGATCATCAACGACGAGCCAGCAAAGCACAGGGCGCCAAAGGTCATGTAGTCCTCGGCGATCATCAGATCGACGAATTCGTCCTGCGCCGCCATGGGGGGATCCCAGGACTGGTTGATGCTGGACATGTAGGTGGCGACGGCGCCGGTGGGGTTGCCGTTGTGGGTGGCCCGCAGCCAGGCCTCGCCAAAGCAGGTGCCGGAATCGAACTCCCCGTTGACGCAGGCGACGCTGACGATGAACGGCAGCATGCCCACGTTGGTCAGCGAGTTGATATCGTTGTTGGAGAAACCGCTGGTGCTCCATGAGGTGGAGGAGCCGTGGCCCGTGTAGTTGATGATCCCGCGGCCGTCCTCCAGGGCCGATGAGACCATGGCGGCCGTGGCGTTGGGATCGTAGATCTGGTCGACGTCGGTGTAGTTCGAGCCCAGCAGGTCGTTGCGGATGTAGTCCAGGTGTTCGTCGTCGTACTCGTTGTCGTCCCCCGGGCCCTGGTTGGAGGCGACGCCCATGCCCTTCCAGTACCACGCCTGAGCGGATACCTGGCCCATCTCGTAGTTGATGCTGCGATCGACCTGGGTGTCCACGTCGTCCGAGCTATCGGCGGAGAACCGGCCGATCATGATGTCGGGGTAGTCGTCGTTGCCGTCCACCTTGGTGTAGCTGGGATCGGAGGCGCCGCCGTTGGACGACGGCGTGACCACATGGCCCGAATCGCCCACCAGCAGCACGAAGGCCAGGTCTCGGTTGTCGTAGACGTCCTGGATGTAGTCGGCGATGTCGCTGGTGTTGTTGCCGATGGTGGAGACGGCCACCATGGTGGTGCTGAGGCCGAGGGCGTTCTTGTGGTCCACGAACGGCTGTACGTTGCTGGTCCAGGCGTCGTGGGCAATGACCAGCATCTCGCCGGACTCGTCCATGGGGTCGTAGCGGTCGCCGTGGTCGAAGTTGACGAAGTGATGGCGGTAGACGGAGTTGAAGGCGCGTGACTCGGCGCGGCCCGTGTCCTGGCGGACGTTGAGGACGCCGGGAGCGACCGCGTGGACCTCGATGGTGATGTCGTCGTAGACCCGCAAGACACGGGTGACCGGGTTGTACTGGAACGGCTGCATGTCCACGACCACGCCGCGAACGTTCCGCATGATGTAGGGATCACGGAGGGAGGCCAGCTCCCCGGGGTAGAAGGAGTCCACGCCGTATTCGGGGCCAAAGCTGTACGGCACACCGGCCGGGTCCACGTCACGGTAGAGGACCCCCTTGGAGGGGCTCACGTCGATGTCGACGATCTCGTAGTAGCTGGCCTCCAGGACCTCCACGGCCATCTGGGCGTCATCGGGGATCAGCAGGCTGCGGCTGACCCGGGGCAGCTGGGGGGCGCCCGCCACCGATTTGTCCGGGCTCTCCCGATCCAGGGCGATGGCCGAATAGGTGGCCGCGTCGATGGTGAGGAACGATTCGTCAAAACCGTCCATCGTGTAGCGGAGGACGATGTGGTCCCCTGTGTCCTCCAGGACCTCGGTGGTGAGATCGCTGGCCGCCGCACTCCCGCCGAGCAACCCGGCGAGGATCACGGACAGAAATGCGGTGAACCGCCGGTTCCGTCCGCGTTGCCTACTCCTCGAGCATCCTGCTGTCGAACCGTTCATGGGCACATCACCTTCTTCTCTGGATGAAGCGGATTATAGCCGTGAAGTCACTTAACAACCGTTAGGAACCTGTAAAACAAGGAACCGGAGACAGGGGGCGCGGCTTGTATGCAGAACCGCGCGCCACTACCATGCTCCCCTCGGAGGCGATCCATGTCAGACACCGGCTACCGCCTGGGCTGCGACATCGGCGGCACGTTCACGGATTTTGTATTGCTCGACGACCGGACCGGGGAGATCCGTACCCACAAGTGCCTCACCACGCCCGGCGATCCGTCCGACGCGGTGGAGGAGGGCGTCCGGGGCCTGGAGCAGCAGAACCCGGACTTCGTTCCCGAGCTGAGCGAGGTCATCCACGGCACGACGCTGGTCATCAACGCCATCATCGAGCGCAAGGGCGCGCGAACAGGGTTGATCACCACCCGCGGATTCCGTGATGTTCTGGAGCTGGGCCGGGAGATCCGGTACGCGCCCTACGACATCTTTGCCGAATTCCCGGCGCCGTTGATCCCACGCCATCGTCGGCTGGAGGTCAACGAGCGGATCCGTAGCGATGGCACGGTCCTGCAGCCGCTGGATCTGGACGAGGCGCGCCGGGTGGTCCGTGAGCTGCTGGCCCAGGGCGTGGCATCCATCGCCGTGTGCCTGCTCAACTCCTTCGAGAATCCGGCCCACGAGCTGCAGATCAAGGAGATCCTGGCCGAGGAGGCGCCGGACCTGTCCGTCTCCATCTCCTACGACGTGTTGCCCCAGATCCGCGAGTACGAGCGCACCAGCACCACCGCCACGAACGCCTACGTCAAGCCGCTGACCGGTAAGTACCTCTCCAAGCTGTCCGGGCGGCTGTCGGGGATAGGGTTCGACGGCAAGCTGTTCATCATGCTCTCCAGCGGCGGCATCACGTCGGTGGACACGGCCGTGCGGTTCCCCGTGCGCATCATCGAATCCGGCCCGACGGCGGCGGTCATCGCGGGCCAGCACTACGGCAAGCTGTTCGACCTGCCCGAGATGTTCTGCTTCGACATGGGGGGCACCACCGCCAAGTCCTGCCTGATCCAGGGTGGCGAGGCGGGGGTCGTGCCCACCTTCGAGGTGGGGCGTGTCCAGCGCTTCATGAAGGGCAGCGGGCTGACCATCCAGGTGCCCGTGGTGGACCTGATGGAGATCGGAGCCGGCGGAGGCAGCATCGCCAAGGTCAGCCGGATGGGGACGCTGCAGGTGGGGCCGGAGAGCGCCGGCGCCGAACCGGGGCCCATCTGCTACGGCCGCGGCGGGCGGGAGCCGGGGGTGACGGACGCCGATCTGCTGCTGGGATATCTGGACCCCAAGTACTTCCTGGGCGGCCAGATGGATCTGGACCTGGACGCGGCCCGGGCCGGCATCCAGGAGCGCATCGCCGATCCGCTGGGAGTGACCTTCCTGCAGGCGCTGTGGGGCATCCACGACCTCATCAACGAGACCATGGCCGCTGCGGCCAAGACCCATATCGCCGAGAAGGGTGGCAACCCCAAGCTGGTCACCGTGGCGGCCTTCGGGGGGGCGGGCCCGGTCCATGCCTACGGGCTGGCCCGCAAGCTGGGCGCTCCCCGGCTCATCGTGCCGCCCAACGCAGGTGTGGGGTCGGCGCTGGGGTTCTTCACCGCGCCGCGGGCCTTCGATCTGGTGCGCAGCCACAAGGTGGCGCTGGCCGAGGCGGATCTCGGGGAGATCGAGGCGCTATTCTCGGAGATGGAGGCGGAGGGCCAGCGGACCCTGCAGGCCGGGGGCGACGCCGAGGGGATCCAGTTCGAGCGGTCCATCGACGCGCGCTTCGTCGGCCAGGGTTCCGAGACCCCGATCCCCGTGCCCGAGGCGGATTTTGCCAACGTCTCGCAGGAGACGCTGCGGGAGCGGTTCGATGGCATCTACGAGCGGCTCTATGGCCGGACCTATCCGGACGCGCCGCTGGAGTTCATCAACTTCCGGGTGCGCGCCAGCCTGCCCGTGAAGCTGCTGGAGCTGCCGCGGATCGGAGCGGGAACGGGCGATTTGCAAGATGCCATCAAGGGGCAGCGGCCCGCTTTTTCGGGCATCTCCAAGGAGTTCGTGCCCCACACGGTCTACGACCGCTACAAGCTGTTCCCCGACGCCCACTTCGATGGCCCAGCCATCATCGAGGAGCGGGAGTCGACCATCGTCGTGGGGGAGGATGCCTCCGTGACGGTGGACGAGTTCGGCTTCGTATGGATCGACCTGCCGACCGAAAGTGAGGAGGCGTCATGAGCCGTTTTGATCCGGTGACCCTCGAGATCCTCTGGCGCCGGCTGATCTCCATCGTGGACGAGTCGGACAGCACCGTGGCGCGTACCGCTTTCTCCAGCCTGCTGCGAGATGCCCACGACTACACCTGCATGTTCACCGACCGTCGGGGTCGTGAGCTGGCGCAGGGTAGCTTCGCCACACCGGGCCAGGCCGGCGCGATGGCGCTGGGGATCCAGAAGCTGGTGCACGGGCTGCCTGCGGACAGCCTGCGCCCGGGTGACGTCTTCATCACCAATGATCCCTGGGCCCTGGCCGGCCACCTCAACGACGTATGCGTGCTGAGCCCCATCTTCCACAAGGGGCAGACGGTGGCCTACACGGCATGTGTGTTCCACCATTCGGACATCGGCGGCCGGGTCTCGTCGGACAATCACGATGTCTTCGAGGACGGCCTGTTCATCCCGCTGGTCAAGCTCTACGACGGGGGCGAGCTGAACGAAGCGGTGATGGAGATGATCCGCTGGAACGTGCGCACCCCCGACGAGGTCACCGGCGACATCCGATCCCAGATCGCCGCCAACCACGTATGCGGCCAGAAGATCGTGCAGATGCTCGTCGAGTACGGACTGGACGGCCTGGACGAGCTGGCGGACGAGATCATCGGCCGCACCGAGCGCAGCATGAGGGAGGCCATCGCCAAGGTCCCCGACGGCACCTACCGAGCCGAGGGCATCATCGAACAGATGGAGGGCCACGACGATGTGGTCATCCGCGCGGCGGTCACGGTCAGCGGCAGCGACATCGACGTGGATCTGGACGGCTCGTCCCCCCAGGTCGATTGGGGCGGCAACGTCGTCTACAACTTCACCTACGCCTATGTCTTCATGGCCATGAAGAGCATGTTCGAGCCCGACATCCCCAACAACGACGGCTGCGCGGTGCCCATCCGGATGACGGCACCCGAGGGCACGGTGGTCAACTGCCGTTTCCCCGCGGCGGTGGCGGCCCGGATGCAGATCGGCCACTTCCTCACCGAGATCATCTACCGGGCCATGGCCGGCGCCCTGCCGGATCGCGTCCTGGCCGCCAGCGGGGGGACACCCGCCACGATGAACGTGTTCTATGGCCGCCGGGACAACGACGTGCCATGGCACTCGGTGATCATTCGCGGTGGCGGCATGGGAGCGGGCGTCGGCAGCGACGGTGACCATTGTTATATCTTCCCGGCCAACGGCGCGAACACACCCGTGGAGATCTTCGAGAGCGATACGCCGCTGCTCGTCGAGCGGCGGGAGCTGCTCACCGACTCCGGGGGGGCGGGAGCCACTCGCGGAGGGCTGGGCCGGCGTTTCGTGATCCGGATCCCAGAGGGGGAGGGGGCACCCAAACCGCCCATCAACCTGGGCATCCAGTCCGGGCGTTTCCGCTACGCCCCGGAGGGGTTATTCGGCGGCGGTGACGGGGCCAACGCGCACTTCGAGGTGAACGGCGAGGCGGGGAATCCATACGGGCTAACCCGCCTGGCTCCCGGCGATGTGGTGGTCATGGACGCGGCGGGCGGTGGCGGATACGGCGATCCGGTGCAACGAGATCCGGCGCGCGTCGTTCAAGATGTGAAGGACGGCTACGTCAGCGTGGAGCAAGCCAGGAAGGTCTACAAGGTCGTGATCGACCCAGGAACTGGCCAGCTCGACGCGGCGGCGACGAGCGAAGTGAGGCCGGATTCCGCTACACTATCCGAGCCATGACAGGGACATCACAAGGAACCGGCACCGCAGGGTCGGGGCGTTTCGGCAGCTATCAGCTCAAAACCCTGGTGGATCAAGGGGATTACACCTCCCTGTACCGGGCTACGTCACAGAAGGCGGACAGCCTGGGCAAGCCGGCGTCGTTGCTCGTGCTGCGGCGCCACCTGTCCGGCCTCGACGACCCCCAGTGGGACTCGTTCCTCAAGGTGGCTCGTTTCACGGCCGGCAGCGGGCACCCCCATCTGATGCAGTACCTGGAATGTGGCCGGGTGGGCAAACGCCTGTTCCTGGCCCTGGAGCCCATCGAAGGGCCGACCCTGGCTCAGGTCCTGAAGGTGGCCCCCAGCCTTACCGAGCCGCTCACCGAAGACGTCATCATCCCGGTCGCCCTGCAGCTGGCTCAGGGGCTCGAGGCGCTCCATTCGGCCACCGGCGATGGCCCCACCATCCACGGGGATCTCAAGCCTTCGAACGTCTTCTTGTTCCCCGACGGCACGACGAAGATCGTCAACCACGGGATCGCCAGTTTTTGTACCGAATTCGATCGAGCCTCGGGAGCCACGTCGTCGAGGGTTGCGCTGGAGTACCAGGCCCCCGAACAGATCAAGGGCCAGGCCGCGACCAAGGCGACGGACATATTTGGCTACGGCGTCGCCATCCTGGAGCTGATCCTGTCCGAGCAGGTCTTTGCCGCTGATTCCGAGGAGGAGGTGCGGCGCAAGATCCTGCAGGTGGACCTGGGGTCGGCGCTGATGGGCGCCCGGTTCCACTTCCCGGAGCTGGTATCGGTCCTGGAGCAATGCCTGGTCCCGGACCCGTCGCACCGGCTCAAGGACGGCGTGGCCCTGGTCAAGGCGCTCGGTTCCATTCGCCCGCCGCCGATACGGGCGAGCATCTTCAAGGAGTTGTGCGAGGAGGCGGTGGAACTCTACGCGCCCTACCTGCACGCCGGTGGCATGTTCTCCAGGGCCTGGGAGGCGATGCCGGAGGACCACGAAGACCGCACGGCCGTCCAGCTGGCGGCGGCGCCCGTGAAGCCGTACACCCCGCCCGCCGTGTCTTCACCTTCGTCCGCTGCCGATCTGCCCCCGGTCTCCTCGGGGATGGCTGCGATGGATCTGCCGTCCCCAGAGGCCATGGACATACCCTCGCCCGAGTCGATGGATCTGGATCCTGCCGGGGTGACCAACGAACTGCAGTCCATGACCGGCGAGCTGGCATCCAGCGAGCTGGAATCCATGACCGGTGAGCTGGGCACCGGCGACCTGGAAGACGATGACGCCAGCACGGAAGATCTCCCGCCCAGGCAGCCCGGGCCGCAAGAGACCACGGAGCTGTTTGGAAGCGCTGAGACCGCTCTGGCGGATGTGGAGGACGACGAGGAGGGCGACGGAGAGGACGACGAGCTCGAGGAGTTCGAGGACTACGACGAAGAGGACTCGGAGGAGGAGGACTCGGAGGACGAAGAGGACTCGGAGGACGAGGACGGGCAGTCCGGCGGTCGCCGCTCCTTCGTCGAGGAACACTCCTGGTCCGCCCGCAAATCGTTCGAGGACGACGAGCAGGTCGAGGAAGCGTCCTGGGACCAGGATCTGGAGTACGCGCCGCGCAAGAAGCGCTCCAAGCTGTTGTGGGTCGCCCTGGCAATCATCCCGCTGATGGCGCTGGTGGTGTGCGGCGGTGGGGCGCTCGTGATGGGCTGGCTGGCGGCCTCGGGGGATGACGATCCCGGCGTAGAACCGGCCACGAGCGAGACGGATGTGGCCACACCGGCCCAGCCCGATACGCCGGCCGAGCCGGCCGGTACGGATGGCGTGGCTGGCGAAGAGACTCCCACCGAGGCTGAAGAGGAAGAAGAGGCCGAGGAGCAGACTCCCGATCCCCAGGAGGATGCGCGCGAGCGGGAACGCCGCGAACAGGAACGACGCGAATGGGAAGAGCGGCACGCCGCCGAAGCGGCCAAGAAGGCGGAGGCCGAAGCAGCGGCAGCGGCGGCAGAGGAGGCCGAAGAGGAGGAGACCCCGGCCGAGCCCGAGACCCCAGCCGGGGCCTGGAATGGTGGTTCGGGCAGTTCGACGCTGGACCCCGTGTCCCTGACACCGCCACCCCCGGCCTTGCCTACCCTGGATCACACCCCGATCATCCAGAGCCGTCGCGGCCGCAAGATCCGCGTCAAGGCATCCATCACACCCGGGGCCAGCTGCCCCGCCAAGCTCGGCTACCGCGCCGCCCCCATGGGCAACTGGCTCAGCCAGAGCGCCAAGACGGACGCCAACGGCGTCCTCAACTCCTGGATCCCCGCTGGAACATGGCAGGACCAGGCCACCGGTGGCGTGCAGTACTACATCGAGGTCCGCTGTCCCGAAGGCACGGTCCGTAGTGGGTCGATGGCGGCCCCGCACTTGCTGACGTTGTTTTAGGAGCCTGCCCGTCGGTTCGGCCTGGGTGTTCGGGCCGAGCAGCGTGACGGCCAGCGCTGCCAGTGGCAACAGGTACCGCACCTGACCCGGTCGGCTGTTTCGGCGATTCGTGTTCCCCTGTCGCGAGATGGCGCCGGATTCCCCAAATCGCAGCCCTAACTGTGCCAGGATGGGATTCCCACCCGTGTGAGGGCGCGGGGGGGCGGATGGTCGTGGGCGCTGACAGGTGTCCGGCGTACGCGACGGGCCAGCCCGGTTCGTCGTGACCGCGGCGTGACGCTTTGTCACGCCAAACTGGGCCGTACTGCAACACAGACTCTGACCTGCTGACCACCTGGATC
>CAZDDH010000302.1:0-9380 GCA_964504165.1 uncultured Rickettsiales bacterium
CCGTGTCGTCGTCGTCCGCCGTGTCGTCGTCGTCCGCCGTGTCGTCGTCGTCTGCTGTGTCGTCGTCGTCCGCCGTATTCCCGCCCTCGCCGGGGCAGCCCGCCAGGGCCAGGCAGCCGGCGACCATCAGGACCCAACCCAGAAACCATCGATTCCGCACCATGAGAGCCTCCGCTTTTTGTTGTGGCCCGCCCTTTGCGCATGCAATGTGCCACCGGATCGTGCACGTCCATGCCCGGAATCCGGTGGGGGGCCAGAACAGCAACGGGCGAGCTCGAACCGGCTCGCATGATGAAGGGAAGGCGCGGGGGTGTCCGCCAGCGGGCGGATACGGCGGGGTCCTAGAGGTCTTCGAGCAGTTTGGCGGCGTGGTCCTTCAGGTTGTCGTTGAGCCCCATCTCGATGGCCGCTTCGAGGGCGCTACGGGCCTCGTCGGGCATGCCGATCTCCAGGGCGCAGACGCCCCGGTAATAACTGGACTGGGCCTGACGGCGCCCACGCGTCTGGGCCAGCTCGCGGTAGGCAGGCATGGCTCGGCTGCAGTCCTGCATGTGGCCGCGGGCCACGGTGGCTTCGATCCAACGCACGTCTCCGCGGCGTGTACCGTCGGGGTACTGGCGGATGTACTGGGAGGCTGCGGTCAGCGCTTCCTCGTCGGCGCCCAGGTCGGAAAGGGCCTCCACCTTGTTGGCCAGGATGTCCGCGGCGTATTCGCTGGCAGGATACTTGTCGAGGAACTGGTCGAGGTTGTGGAGCCGTTCGGCAGCCGGCTTGCCCGCGCCGCGCTCCACCTGGATCGTCGCATAGAGCTCCATCGCCCGGGCCAGGTCCTCGTTGGGTTCCTCGATGACCTCGGCCTGCTCG
This sequence comes from uncultured Rickettsiales bacterium, assembly GCA_964504165.1. GTDB lineage: Bacteria > Myxococcota_A > UBA796 > UBA9615 > CAYRNR01 > CAZDDH01. The sequence continues at coordinate 865 of CAZDDH010000302.1, forward strand.
ACGGCTGGCTCGTTGGCCTGCTCTTCGACCGGCGCCGGGGCCACAGCCTCGGCCGGGCCCTCCACCTCTTCGTCCATCACGATCGGCGCCGTCTCTTCCGTTTCCATGGCATCCGCGGAGCCGCCGGCCAGGGCATCCGTCTGGTCCGCCCACGAGCGCCAGGAACCGCCGTTCTCCACCACGGCCTCGCCGTCGGGCCAGCTCACCAGCACGCTGCCACGTTCCACCGCCACCGCGATACCGCTGTCGTCCCGGGTCACCGAAAAGCGCGTCCCGGTGACGGCGACCTTCACGTCACCGGCCAGCACGTGCAGCATCGGGCCGCGGAGTTCGTGCCTGTAGTCCACCTCGATGGTTCCCTGGTCCAGGGTCAGCACCACCAGCGACGCCGCACTGGGGTCCACCTGCAGCACGCTGCTGGGCTGCAACTCGACGGTCATGCCCGGCACCGGCTCGAGGGTGTGGGACTGCCCCACGGTGGTCTCGACGGTCATCATCGGCAAGGGGCCGGTGTCATCGGCACCGCCACCCACGAACAGACGAACGCCCAGCACGGCCAGCGCGATCGCCGCGGCCGCAGCCAGCGGGACCAGCACCGGCCGCCATCGTGGTGCCGCAGTACGGGCTGGCGGCTGCTCCATGGCGTCGAGGCGGGCGCGCAGCGCCTCTACCTCGCCGGGCTGCTCGTCGAGCAGCTCCCGGGCCAGCGCCAGCACCTCGTGCTCCTCGCCCGTTGCGGGCAGCAGGACCACGGAGCTCTTGTCATCACGGGTCTTCATATCCGACCTCCCGGTTGGTCACCCTGCTTGGACGTCTCGTTCCCTCTCCCGAGTCCCGTAGCCAGCCCGTTGCGGCGGGCCACCTTGCGGAACGCTGCGCGGGCATAGTGCAGCCGGCTGTACACGGTGGCTTCCGGAACCCCGAGTATCTCCGATGCTTCCTGCCCCGAGCGCCCTTCGAGAGAGCACAACACCAGCACCTCGCGGTGCTTGTCCGACAGGGTGTCCAGGCACTTGTGAACCTGGCGGACCTTCTCCGAGCGAATGGTCTCTGCCAGCGGCCCTGGTCCCCTGTCCGGCGTCAATGATGCCTTGGATCCCATCAGCGTCTCCCGCCAGCGCCGCATGCGTGCCTTGCGCCGGTTGTTGGCCAGTACGCGCCTGGTGATCCCGAACATCCACGTCCTCAGGGATGACTCTCCCCGGAATGAATCCAGCCGGCCAAAGGCCACGATGAACACGTCCTGTGCCGCGTCCTGGGGTTCGACGATTCCGCCGCCCAGTCGCCGGCACCAGCCGAGCACATCCCGCTGGTATTCGTCGTAAAAACGCGACCTAGCCGCAGGTTCCCCTGCAGCCAGATCGGCCATCCACGACGCTTCATCCCGGTGATAGCTATCCTTCATGGTTCACCCCGATACGTGTCGCTTCAGGGGCTTTCCTTCAAGCTTTTCTCAATTTTTCTCACTTTTCTTGATCACGCGCCCTGTACGCACGTGTGAGGGGGCAGGCTACCGGAAGGTTTCGACGGGAAGACTGCCGACCTCGAGCCCTATCTGTAATCCCAGCGTAACGGGTAACGGCCCTTTGTAGATCTCACCGCCTAACTCGAAATCAACACTCGGCGCGATCATATCGATGCCAACAATCACGCACGAGCGCACCCTGAGCTGTTTACGGATCGGCTCCGAACTCCAGCCGGCGCCAATCCGGATGTGTCGTACCAGGCGGTAGACTGGAGGATCGCCGCCGTTGACCAGCTTCGCGATGAACAAACGCCCACCGCCGCCGATCCACATCAACACGGCGGATCGACGCAATGCGATTCGAAGCTCCGGCCCGGTGACTCCACTGATCCCGTTCAGGTTGATGGGAATCTGGTCGTAGAGAGTCTGGTTGTAGTACCTGCTGATCGTGGTTCGTCCAGGTACATTCCAGCCGAGATTGACACCCCAGTGCACGCCCACCCGGGGGTCCGTCCCCAGATTCACGGCCACTCGAGCGCTGGGAAAGAAGGATCCCGAGATCCCGAAACGAAAACTCGCGCCGATCCCCACCCCGAACCACAATCGATACCGCACCGGCAAGGGATCAAATGCCCCCCCGTCCACCAAGTCCACCGGCCCGGTGTCCACCGGTTCCTCGGGGATCCAGCCGTAGTCATCCACCGCCAGCGGCGTCCAGATCCCCTTGAGCAGTAACAGCACCGATCGCCGGGCCTCCTCGACGGTGGCGTTGCCGAACAGGGCCGGCACCCGCCGCTCGCTGCCGTCGCCGGGGCGCAGCACCACCGTGCCGCCGGGGAGTTCGCCGTCCAGGAAACCGTGGGCAAACCGCCAGTCGATGGGGGGCGGCCAGCCCTCGATCCAGACCTCCACCTTCAGCCCCCCCTCGGGCCAGGTCTCGGCCACCGCCGCACTCCAGGCCGCCAGGTCGTCGTCCGGGGAGATGAACCAGCTCAACTCCTGGCCCACCGCGTGGGCTCGCCATGGCGCGGCCCAGCACAGGGCAAGACACAGCAGCGGGGCAGTAATCCGGTTCATGCCCACAGACTATCCGACTGCTTCCATAAAAACAGGGGCTATTCTCCGCCGAAATCCAGGCGGAGCTGGCAGGAGTAGGTCCAGGTCCCGGGTCCCTCCTCCGTGGCCAGGTCCACCGGGTACGGCGTGGTCTTACCCGTGAGGTCCAGGCTCAGCTCGAGCAGGCTGAACACCAGGCGCAGGCCGGGCCGGGCCAGCACGCCGACGCCGGTCCGGAAAGCGACGGCGACGGCCATCGGGTAGTCCCGCTTCCACTCGCCGGTGGCGCGGTTGTAGCCCCACACGAAGCGCGGCCCCGCGCCAACGCTGACGGGACAATCCCACGGGCCGCCCAACGGAATCTGGAGCCCCAGCATCACCGGCAGACTGAACGACTCGAGGCGCAGCACCCGGTCCGCCGCCACGTATTTCCCGCCCAGATGCAAGCACGGCTCCAGCAGGATCCTGAACGGTGGCGCGGGCCCCCGCCCCAGGGCAAAACCCGCGGTCCCGCCCAGGGCCATCCCCGGTGTGGTCATGCCGAACCGGTAGTTGACGCCCAGGCTCACCCCGCCGTGGAAACGGCCGGTGTCAGGGGGCGCTGGGGTGGCCCAATGCCCCGGTTGCGGTCCGGCCTCCGCAGCGCAGGCGGTCGTCACCCCCAGCGTAGCTGCAGCAGCCAGCCAACCGAGTACCAGCAGTTTGTGGATCCGGTACACGCCGATCAGCGTATCCGACCGCCCGGCAGGGGGCCACCGTCCAGCCTGGATCAGTGCTTCTTGGTGACCCAGGCCCAGATCATCTCGCACTCGATGGGGGGCTCGTCCGACTCGTCGCTGACCACGACCGTCACCGGGAAGTTGCCCCGCTCCTCGTCGTGCAACAGCTGGGCCTGCTCCGGGGTGATGGTGGCCACCGCCCGCATGTCCCCCTGGGACCGGTTGATGTAGTCGACCTTGAGGGTCTTGATCAGCGGGATCTTGTCGTCGGGGAGATTCATGCCCACCAGCAGCCCGGTGACCGTCTCGGCCAGCAACGCCATCACGGTGGCGTGCACCCCCTTGATGTGGTTCTGCACCGCCCGGCGGTTGCGTACGGACGCCACCACCCTCTCCTCGGTGAGCTCCTCCATGCGCACGTGGGCCGTGCCAATGAAGGGCACCACGGCGGCCATCGCTTTGGTCAACGCCGGCACCCGTAGCGGCCCCGGCAGGGCATTGATCTTGGCTACCATCCGGCTCATCTTGTTGGGCATCGTCACTCCATGCTGCACCACCCCTATCCCTGGCTCGGGCTCAGTGCAAGTGTTGCCGCAATCCCCCTGCTTGACAGGTTCTCCCGACCCTTCTAAACACGTAGTTGACGAGGATCGACGATGTCGAACGTACGAACAGGCCACCCTCGGAGCCTTTTCCGGCTCATCCGCTACATGAACCGCTTCAGCGGTCTCTAAGCCCTCCTCCGTGCCGACCTGACCCAAAAACAACAACCATAAGTACGGAGGAACCATGAAAGTCATCGTATTGGGTGGAGGACTCGTCGGCGGCCCGATGGCCGCTGATCTCGCGCTGGACCAGGATATCGACGTCACCTTGGTGGATCGAGACGCCGTACGGCTACAGGAGCTAGCCGTGCGTCACCCCCGCATCCAGACCCGAAAGGCCGATCTGGCGGATGTCGACAACGTCACGGCCCTGGTCGCCGACCACGACCGGGTGATCAACGCAGTGCCCGGTTTCATGGGCTACCAGACCCTGCAGACCATCATCGAGGCGGGGAAGGACGTGGTGGATATCGCCTTCTTCGAGGAGGACCCCTTCGGGCTGGATCAGCTGGCCAAGGACAGGGGTGTCACCGCCGTGGTGGACTGCGGCGTCGCCCCGGGCCTGAGCAACCTGCTGGTGGCCCACGCTGCCGGCCAGCTGGACCACACCGAATCGGTTTTGATCTACGTGGGCGGCCTGCCCCGGGTCCGCAACTGGCCCTACGAGTACAAGGCGGTCTTCTCCCCCGTGGACGTCATCGCCGAGTACACCCGCCCGGCGCGCTACGTGGAGAACGGCGTCGAGGTCGTCCGACCGGCTCTCTCCGATCCGGAGCTACTGGAGTTCGGCGAGATGGGCACCCTCGAGGCGTTCAACACCGATGGACTGCGCTCCCTCGCCGCCACTATGGACGCGCCGAACATGAAGGAGAAGACGCTGCGGTACCCCGGCCACATCGACAAGATGGCCGTGCTTCGAGAGACCGGCTTCTTCGGCGAGGATCCCATCGAGATCAACGGGGTCTCCATCCGTCCGCTGGACTTCACGTCCAAGCTGCTGTTCCCCATGTGGAAACTGCAGCCTGGCGAGGAGGACATCACCGTGATGAAGATCGTCGTCGAGGGGATGCTGGAGGACCGGCCAACGCGCCACGTCTTCGACCTGTTGGACCGCTACGACAAGGCCACCCAGACCCACTCGATGGCCCGCACCACCGGCTACTCGGCCACCGTGGCCCTGCGTCTGCTCGCCGCCGGCCTGTACGGCGACCACGGCATCTCTCCCCCCGAGCTGCTGGGCCGCGATCCCCGCTGTGTGGAGTTCATGCTGGAGGGGCTGGCAGCCCGCGGAATCGAGGTCCGGCAAACCGTCGAGGACGACGACAGAAAATAATCGAAATCCTCCCTAAAGTACCTGCACCTCCTGCCGATAACCCAACTACGACCAGGTGCGTCGCCGCTCAGTATGACGCGACGAGTTGAAGGTCCGTTGACCCAACCTTCCACCGGGGCGCTTGCAGGTAACAGGAAGCCGGAGACACTTCCTACCTTTCGAACCGATCATCGAATTCTGGAACCGGTGACCGTGCCTGCAACGCCCTTCTTTTTTTTCCGGCCCCGTCAGCATCCGCTGCCGGGGTACGTCCCGTCGTCGAAGTCGTCGCAGTCCATCCCCGGTGAGGTGGCGGCGTTGTAGGTGCCCGGACGCCACCACTCGGGGTAGCCGTCACGGTCCAGGTCCCAGTCGTCCGCCCCCGGCCCGCCGTACATACCGATGTCGTTGCTGCCGCCGTCCGGATCATCGTACTGGGCGTTGGGGTTCCCCGATGCGATGAGGGGGGAGAGGGTCTGCAAGTGGAAATCCCCCGTGGGGGCGCTGACGTAATCAGGATCCGACGAGAAGTTGCCGTCGTTACCCGCAGGGTCACTCATACCGTGGTAGTTGTTGGGATCGTTGCCGTAGGAGTTGCTGTAGGACGGCGTGGCCGTGCCGCTCTCCAGCTTGAGGCCACCACCCGTGCCCTCGCTGTCATTGGCGTTGAGGTCCACGTTGACCAGCAACAGGTCCGAATCCTCCACGTAGACACCGGCACCATTCCCCTCCACGAAACTGGGCGCCGTGTTGCCGTACAAGGTCCCGTTGGTCAGGGTAACGAAGGTGCCGTTGAGGGAGCTGTCCAGCACCGCAACGCCGCCACCGTTGGCATCCACCGTCTCGTTCTCGGAAAACAAGAAGCTGGTGATGTTGATGTCCACGGTGGGCGCCTCCAGGTACAGGCCACCACCGGATGACAGCGCCTGGTTGGCCTCGAAGCGGCCGTTATCCAGGCTGGCCGCCGAGGAGATGGCGCTCATGCCGCCGCCGGAGTGGGCCGCCGTATTGTCCACGAACCACACGTTGTCCAGCTGGACGGTGGACGAGTCACAATGCACGCCGCCGCCGTCCCAGGTGGCCACATTGGTGTCGAAAACGACGCCATCCACGGTGAGGCTGGATCCGCCGACCACGGCCACGGCCCCGCCGCTGGCCCACGACGTGTTGTCCTCCAGATGCGTGTCGCTGACGGTAGCCATCGACTGCTCGCCCAGGTACAGGACGCCGCCGTCCCCCGTGGCCTCGGAGAAGATGGCCTCCGCGTCGTCCAGCGTCAGGCTGGACTGGCCGGCCAGGTACAGGGCACCGCCGTCGCCGCCCGTGTTGTCATCGAACAGAACCCCGGCCAGAATCAGCGAGGCTTGCCCGTCCAGGGCGAAGACCCCTCCCGGGCCGGTGGCCAGGTTCTCCACGAAGTTGGCCGTCTCGCAGTTGACCACGGAGCCGCCCGTGAGCCAGGCGCCACCCCCGCCACCGGGGCTGCTGTTGTTGGACAGGGTGACCGTGTCGATGAGGGTGTCGCTGCCGTCCAGGGCCAGGCCAGCACCCATGCCGTCCACGCCGCTGATCACATTCTGGGACACCGTGACGCTGTCGAGCAGCAGTTCGGAACTCAACGCATAGAGCCCGGCGCCTTGACCGGTACCCAGCAGCTCGTTGCCCGTCAGGGTCACGTCGGCGAGGTAGGTGGTGTTCGCCGCGTTGGCGATATAGATCCCCGCACCCTGGCCATTGTCGTCGGTCACGTCGTTGTTGCTGACCGTGGCCGTATCGAGGCTGGGGGAAGAACCGCCGTCCGCGTAGACACCGCCCCCGGCCAGGGCGGCGGTGTTGCCCGAGATGGTGACGTTGAGCCAGGTGTTCACCACGCCCTGCGTCAGATGGAGACCGCCGCCGGTCTCACCCGCCACGTTGCCCGTTGCGGAAAGCACGTCCACGATGGGCGCCGAGTCGTCCATGAACAGACCGCCGCCCTGAAGACCGCACTGGTTGTTGGTCAACGAGATGACCTCCAGGACCGGGTCGGAGGAGCGGATTGCCAGGCCGCCGCCGTTCTCGAGGGCGTCGTTGCTGTCGAAGGTGGCCCGCCGCAGTTCCAAGCCCGCCGTCAACTGCGTCAGGAAGGCACCTCCGCCATGGTGCACGGTGGCATCGTTGTCCACGAACAGCAGATCTTCGTAGATCCCCGCGGCCTGGAACACGTACAGGCCGCCACCGTTGCCGCTGGCGGTGTTGGAGTCGAAGATCACGTTGGAGACCGTCGGAGTGGCGCCATCGTCCACCCGTAGCCCGCCGCCGCCGTGCCCGTCGTTGTAGGCGATGGTCACGCTGGAGACCACCGGAGACGCCGCGCCGCTGATCATCACTCCGCCCCCGGCACCGTTGGGATCACTGCCAACGGCCACGTTGAGGGAGACGATCAGGTTCGTCAGCGTCGGCGAGGAGTCGACGATGGCGGCCCCGCCACCACCTGGTGCCGATCCATCGATGAGGGCGACCCCTTCCAGGATCGCGGCCGCCGTCTCGCCATCATCGAAGGTCGCCACCGAACCGGCCGCGTCCCCGTCGATGATCGTCAGCAGGGGCCCCGCCAGCCCCACCACGGCCAGATCCACGCCGCCGTAGTCGATGATCTCGGTATAGGTGCCGGCCTCCAGGCAGATCACGTCCCCTGCCGAGGCGCCGTTGATGGCTGTCTGGACACTGTCCGGCGGGGTGAGCGTCAGCCCGGCGGTGCAGATGTAGCAGTCCACCCCGTCCGCCGTCCCGTCGCAGTCGTTGTCCACCCCATCGCACTGGTCGGGGGCCAGCGGGTGGATGTAGATATCCGAGTCCTGGCAGTCCCCCTGGCACTCGGTGTAGCCGTCGGCGTCGTCATCCACGTTCTCATCCGTGCCGGCGTCGCAGTCGTTGTCCAGCCCATCACAGAGCTCGGGAGCAAACGGGTAGACCGTGGCATTGGTGTCGAGGCAGTCCCCGGCGCAGGTGTGGAAGCCGTCCCCGTCCACGTCGTCGAGGTTGAGGGCCGGGTCCGCGTCGTTGCAGTCCCCGTCACAGGTGGTGGTCAGGTCGCCATCGGCGTCGTCCAGGTTGAGATAGGCGTCGTTGTCGTCGCAGTCCCCGTCGCAGGTCGTGTAGCCGTCCCAGTCCAGGTCGTCCAGGTCCAGGTAGGCGTCGAAGTCGTCGCAGTCCCCGTCACAGGTCGTGTACGTGTCGGCGTCCGCGTCGTCCAGGTTGTACCAGGCGTCCGCGTCGTCGCAATCCCCGTCGCAGGTCGAGAACCCGTCGCCGTCCACGTCGTCCAGGTTCAGCAACGCGGCGGGGTCGTCGCAGTCCACCAAGCAGAGCATGTAGCC
>CAZDDH010000303.1:0-9230 GCA_964504165.1 uncultured Rickettsiales bacterium
GGCCACGTCGTCGTCGTCGTCCAGCTGGGGGTAGCAGGAGGCCACCCAGAGGCCCGCCGCCAGCAGCGACAAGAGGATAAAAATCCGATTCGTGCACATGTGCCCTCCACAGGCTGATGTTCTCGTCAAAGGAATGTACAGTAACGGTCCTCAGGAATGCGAGGGGCGTCCATACGGGGTACGATAGTAAATGACGGTGGCGGCATCGAAGGATTGCCCATGAGCGACGTCCATCGGTTTTAAGAAACGTGGTCAGTTGGCACGCAGGAGGCGGCCAGAGCAGGAAGGAAAGCCCATGCCCACTTCATCGAACATCATCTCGCTGATTCAGAACAACCAGAATATGGAAGGCTTCCGCCAGCTCAACTGGGAAGGTTCGTTCCCCGAATATCTGGATCTGGTGCGCAAGCAGCCCGAGGTGACGCGCACCTCGTACCAGCGCCTCTACGACATGATCATGTCGTACGGGACCGACGAATACCGCGAGTTCAAGAAGAAGATCGTCCGATACCGTTTCTTCGACGATCCCGCCGACAACGGCATGGACGCCATTTTTGGCATCGACATCCACCTGATGAAGCTGGTCAGCGCGTTCAAATCCGCGGCCCGACGCTACGGCACGGAGCGCCGCGTGCTGCTGCTCCATGGCCCGGTGGGCAGCGCCAAATCCACCATCGTACGGCTGCTCAAGAAGGGCATCGAATCGTACTCGACCACCCCCGAGGGCGCCCTGTACACGTACTCGTGGAAGAACCCGGACGAGGAGGGGCCCGACTGGATCCCCTGCCCCATGCACGAGGAACCGCTGCACCTGATCCCCGAGGCCTTCCGCGAGCAGGCTGAGACCGAGCTCAACAAGGGCGCCAAGACCCGCTTCCAGGTCCAGATCCACGGCGAGCTGTGCCCGGTCTGCCGGCACTACTTCCGCCAGCACATGAAGGACTCGGGCGGCGACTGGACCAAGGTCATCGAGAACGTGCAGGTACGGCGAATGGCGCTGTCCGAGAAGGACCGTGTCGGCATCGGCACCTTCCAGCCCAAGGACGAGAAGAACCAGGACTCCACCGAACTTACCGGCGACATCAACTACCGCAAGATCGCCCTGTACGGATCGGACTCGGACCCCCGGGCGTTCAACTTCGACGGCGAGTTCAACATCGCCAACCGCGGCATCATCGAGTTCGTCGAGGTGCTCAAGCTGGACGTGGCCTTCCTGTACGACCTGCTGACGGCGTCCCAGGAACACAAGATCAAACCGAAGAAGTTCGCCCAGACCGACATCGACGAGGTCATCATCGGCCACACCAATGAGCCGGAGTACCGCAAGCTGCAGAGCAACGAGTTCATGGAGGCGCTGCGGGATCGCACCATCAAGGTGGACGTGCCCTACATCACCAAGCTGCACGAAGAGGTGAAGATCTACCGCAAGGAGTTCAACCGCGAGCGCATCCCCAAGCACATCGCCCCCCACACCATCGAGATGGCGGCCATGTGGTCCATCCTGACCCGCCTCGAGGAGCCCAAGAAGGCCCAGCTCAACCTGATCCAGAAGCTCAAGCTGTACGACGGCAAGTCCCTGGCCGGCTACACCGAGGACAACGTCCGCGAGCTACGCAAAGAGGGTGAGCGCGAGGGCATGGAGGGGGTCAGCCCCCGCTACATCCAGGACAAGATCAGCAACGCACTGGTCAACGACGAGGTGGAGTGCATCAACCCCTTCATGGTGCTCAACCAGCTCGAGTCCGGCCTCAAGCACCACTCGCTGATCGCCAACGAGGAGCTCAAGACCCGCTACCGGGAGCTGCTCAACGACGTCAAGAAGGAGTTCGAGAACATCGCCAAGAACGAGGTCCAGAAGGCCATCTCGGCGGACAGGGAGGCCATCGAGCGCCTCTGCGGCAACTACATCGACAACGTCAAGGCCTACACCCAGAAGGAAAAGGTGCGCAACAAGTACACCGGCCAGGACGAGGAGCCCAACGAGCAGCTCATGCGCTCCATCGAGGAGAAGATCGACATCCCCGAGGCCCGCAAGGACGACTTCCGCCGGGAAATCATGAACTTCATTGCCGCCCGCTCGCTGGACGGCAAGGGCTTCGACTACAACAGCAACGAGCGGTTGCTAAGGGCCCTGGAGCTCAAGTTGTTCGAGGACAGCAAGGACACCATCCGGCTCACGTCACTGGTCTCCGACGTCGTGGACAAGGACACCCAGGAGAAGATCAACGTGGTGATGGGCCGCCTCACCAAGGACTACGGTTATTGCGAGGTGTGCGCCAACGACATCCTGGCGTACGTGGCCTCCATCTTCGCGCGCGGTGACGCCAAGGACAGCGAATAACACCGGCAGAAGAGGAACCAAGATGGCTTTGAACATCGATACCGACCGCAACCGCTTCCGCGAGATCGTGCGTGGACGGGTCCGGCGGGATCTCAAGAAGTTCATGTCGTCAGGGGAGCTGATCGGCCGCAAGGGCAAGAAGACCGTCAGCATCCCACTCCCACAGATCGACCTGCCTCGGTTCAAGTACGGCAAGAACGAGGAGGGCGGTGTGGGCGCCGGCGAGGGTGAAGAGGGGGACCCGATAGGCGCCGAAGAGGGTGAAGACGGCAGTGGCGAGGCTGGGGACAAGCCCGGCGACCACGCGCTCGAGGTGGACATCTCCATCGAAGAGCTGGCCGAGATCATGGCCGAGGAGCTGGAGCTACCGCGCATCGAGCCCAAGGGCAGCGCAAAGCTCAAGGCGATCAAGGACAAGTACACCGGCATCGCCAACACGGGTCCGGAGAGCCTCAGGCACTTCAAGCGCACCTACCGGCGCGCCTTGCAACGGCAGATCTCGTCGGGGACCTACGATCCCAACAACCCCATCATCATCCCGATCCAGGAGGACAAGCAGTACCGCAGCTGGAAGACCATCTCCGAACCGGAGCGCAACGCGGTGGTGCTGTACATGATGGATGTCTCGGGTTCGATGGGTAAGGAACAAAAGGACATCGTGCGTTCGGTCGCCTTCTGGATCGACACCTGGCTGCAGCACGAGTACGAGGGCCTGGAGGCCCGCTACATCATCCACGATGCGGCGGCCCGGGAGGTGGACAAGGAGACATTCTTCCACACGCGGGAGAGCGGCGGCACCTTGATCAGCTCGGCCTACGACCTGTGCAACAAGATCATCGACGAGGAGTTCCCCGCGGACGAGTGGAACATCTACCCGTTCCACTTCAGCGACGGGGACAACTGGTCGGGCAACGACACCAAGAAGTGCATCGAGCTACTGGACAAGGAGCTGCTGCCTAAATCGAACGTGTTTTGCTACGGGCAGGTGGACAGCGACTACGGCAGCGGGCAGTTCATCAAGGATCTGCGCGGCGCCTTCGAGGGAGATGAGCGGGTGATCTGGTCCGAGATCGAGAACCGCGACGCCATCTACCAGTCCATCAAGGACTTCCTCGGGAAGGGCAAATAAGATGCCCTGGAGTCGCCAAAAATTCGAACGCAAGTTCCTCGCTGGTCTGCCCCCCGAGCTGGCAGACATGCAGGCCTGGGTCGAGGAGATCGCCCGAGACCAGGGCCTGGACTATTACCCCATCCGCTACGAGCTGCTGGACTACCGTGAGATGTCCATGCTGGCCGCCTATGGCGGCTTCCCGGTGCGCTACCCGCACTGGCGCTTCGGCATGGAGTTCAACCAGCTCAGCAAGGGCTACACGTACGGTCTGCAAAAGATCTACGAGATGGTGATCAACACCAACCCGGTCATCGGCTACCTGATGAGCAGCAATCCGATGACCGACCAGAAGCTGGTGATGGCGCACGTCTGCGGCCACGCCGACTTCTTCAAGCACAACATGTGGTTCGCCCACACCAACCGCAAGATGATCGACGAGATGGCGAACCACGGCTCCCGTGTGCGGCGCTACATCGATCGCTACGGCCAGGAACGGGTGGAGGAGTTCCTCGACGTCTGCCTGAGCCTGGACAACCTCATCGACCGCAACGCGCCGGGCATCCAACGGCACCCGGACCCCAAGATCTTCGAGGCCCCTACCGAAGATGATCTGGACGCCGACGACTCCCAGACGATCCCCGTCCGCCGTATGCGCGATGGCGACGAGTTCCGGCTCAATGCGGACCACAGCTACATGGAGCCGTTCATCAACCCGCACGAGAAGATCAAGGAGGCCCAGCGGGAGGCCTACGAGCAGGAGCAGGCGCAGCGCAAATCGATGCGCTTCCCCGCCGAACCGGAGCGGGACATCTTGCTGTTCCTGCTGCAGCACGCGCCGTTGCGGGCGTGGCAGGCAGACATCCTCAGCATCGTGCGGGAGGAGGCGTACTACTTCGCGCCCCAGGCCCAGACCAAGATCATGAACGAGGGCTGGGCCACGTTCTGGCACAGCAAGATGATGACGGGGCACCTGGCCTCGTCCGCGGAGATCATCGACTACGCCGATCATCACAGCGGCACGGTGTTCATGGCACCGGGCCAGCTCAATCCCTACAAGCTGGGGGTGGAGCTGTTCCACGACATCGAACAACGGTGGAACACGGGGCGGCACGGCGCCGAGTACGAGGCCTGCGACAGCATGCGGGCGCTGAGGGACTGGGACACGCATGAAATGAAGGGCCTGGAGAAGGTCTTCGAGGTCCGGCGGATCTACAACGACCTGACCTTCGTCGATGAGTACCTCACCGAGGATTTCTGCCGCCGCTTCGGTTTCTTCACCTACGGGTTCGACCCCAAGACCCGCCTGTACGTCATCGAGAGCCGTGAGTTCCAGAAGATCAAACAGCAGTTGCTGTACATGCTCACCAACGCGGGCAATCCCCGCATCTCCGTGATGGACGGCAATTACAAGAATCGCGCCGAGCTCCTCCTGCGCCACGAATTCGATGGTGCCGAGCTGGACAAGAACTACGCGGAACGCACGCTGGGCAATGTGGCCCACATCTGGAATCGTCCCGTGAACCTGGTCACGGCGCTGGGTGGCAAGACCGTGATCTACCGTCACGACGGGAAGTCGTTCGAGAAGACGGAACTCAAGCCACCCGATTCCACCAAGAAGGAAGAAAGCTAGTGGCGCAGCAAAGCAGGACAACGCGCAAGGACACCGTCGGCCAGAAACTCGTAGACGCCCTCAAGAACTCGGCTGGTAGTGGGCCCCGGACCGTGGATGTGGAAGAAGGCGGCATCGCCGTTCGGGCCAAGGTCAAGGGCAGCGGACCCTACGGATCCAATCTGGATCAGCTGTCGGTGGAGCGCCCCGACGGCGAGCTGGCCGACGACGGGTCCCCCGTCGAGCAACAGGCGGACGCCATCGTCGAGCGGGTGACCTACCTGCCCGAGCGGCTACGCAAACACGAGGTGGAAGGCGGCCTGGGCCGGGGCATCCTGCGGAGCCGTCCCGAGGACATGCGGGACCGCGAGTACCAGGAGCTCGACCTCCTCGAGGGCCGCAAGATCGACGTGGCGCGCTACAAGTTCGGCGTCAAGGGCGGCAAACGCAAACGGATCCCCCAGTCTTTCGGGCACGAGAACCTCAGGCGGCTGACGGACGACCTGGCTGGGGCGCTGGAACCGGGGGAGGAAGAAGAAGAATAGAGCCCACTTCAGTCGACAGATCAGGCGCTGCACAAAGGGGGGCACGAGGCATCCCTCCCAATAACAAATCCAACCCTTCTCCGCGTCCTCTGCGTCCTCCTCCGCGTCCTCTGCGTTTTTTTCTTCCTCTTCCGTTCTACTGACTGACGACCAGCCCGTTGGAGGCATCGAACACCTCACGGGGCCCATCACCACAGCTCTTGTAGTGCTCGAAGGTGATGTCGTGGCTGCCCAGGGCGTTGACGTCGATCTCGTGGTACCACTTGTGGTGCTCCTTGCCCTTCTTGACGGTGGTGAGGTTCTCGCCCCGCCTCAGGCCGTCCCAGAAGTAGTCGAAGGAGAGCTCGCAGTCGTCGGCCACGGCCGTCGCGTCGGTCCAGGCGACCAAAGTGGCGGTGTCGCCCTCGAGGAGGGGCGGCTCACCGCTCTCGATTATCTTCTGGGCAGCCTTGTAGCTGCCGTTGGCCTTGCCAGCCAGTACAGGCTGGGAGTGGGGGTAGTAGCTGAAGATGGTGCTCTCGCCCACCGGCGCCAGGGTCTTGCGGCCCAGGTTGTCCGACTTCTCGACGCCGTCGGGGCCGGTGTAGCCGTCCGTCCAGTCCACGTGGCAGACCTTGTCGATGGACAGGTATGCGTGGACCTTGGTCTTGGGGGCCGGATCCCCCTCGGCGGGGGTCAGCGGGCCGGTCTCGAACAGCCAGTCCATCTCCCGGCGGGTGCCGGTCATCTCATATCTCTGCAAATCATGGACGTAATAGGCCTTCTGGGTGTCTCCCTCTTTGAAGAAACGGATCCGGTAGGCCGTATCGGGCTGGGGAGCCGCGGATGCACCGCGCGCCCACATCCAGTCCCCCTCGGGGTTTTCGATGTCGAAGAATTCCAGGCAGGGATCGACCTCGGGAACCTCAGGTTCTTCCTCACCACAGCCTGCCGCCAGGAACACAAAACAGGCCAACGCCAGCATCACGATCATTCGGAACATGGTAACCTCCGGCCCCTTTGATAGCATGCCCAACACACAACGGGTTCGAGGCCCTGCAAAGAGTCTGTCAAACCCGATCCGAACCCCTGGAGTGAGCTGATGAAATACTGCTTGTTGTGCGGTACCGAGTACCTGGATCACGTGGATGTCTGCGCCGACGACGGTGAGCCGCTGGTGGACGCCTCGGCGGTGGAAGAGATCAAGAATTCCCCCCTCTCGGGGCCGCTACGCGTGTTGCGCACCCTGGAGGGGCCGTTCCACGCCCACATGGTCAAGGACGTCCTCGAGAAGGAGGAGATCCCCCACGCCATCCACGGAAACGTCGACACCGCCTACGGTCGCACCTTCCTCCCCGGAAGGGGCTGGGGGCTGGCGATGGTATTGGAAGGGGACGTGGAGCGGGCGGACGCAGCCGTGCGCAAGATGATGGAGGCGACCCTGGAGGATTCACAATCGCTCGATGAAGAAGACCTGGAATTCCTCGTGTTGGCCCGGAAACTGGCCCGTCTCGAGCCATAGAGCGTTACCCATCCCGTGAGCATCGCACTATCCCTGATCACCGGGCTCGCCCTGATCACCTTTGGTGGCGAAGCTCTGATCCGTGGTGCCGGTGCGACGGCGAACCGGCTGGGCATCCCCAAGGTCGTCATCGCGCTGACGATCGTGGCCTTCGGCACCTCGTCGCCGGAGCTGGCGGTGAACGTCAGCGCCGCCATGCGCGACGCCACCGACCTGGCCTTCGGCAACATCATCGGCAGCAACATCGCCAACCTGATGCTGGTGCTGGGGCTCGCCTCGGTGGTGATGCCGCCGCGGGTACACCTGGATCTGATCCGCCGCGAGACCCCCGTGCTGCTGGGCATGCACCTGCTGCTGGTGGGGCTGGTACTCGATGGCCGCCTGGGCCACCTGGACGGGATCATCCTGGCCGTCGTCGGGCTGGTCTACATGGGGGTCCTGCTGCGGGCCGCGCGCAAGGCTCGCCTCAAGATGCTGGAGGAGGCCCACGAGGAGTCCCAGAACCAGAAACCAGCCTGGGTGGCCGTGATCTACATGCTCGCCGGGTTTGGGGGCCTCACCCTGGGGGCCAACTGGTTCGTGGCGGGCGCCCTGGAAGTGGCCACGGTCTTCGACCTCTCCCCGCGCTTCATCGGCCTGACGCTGGCGGCCATCGGCACATCCTTACCCGAACTGATGGCCTCCCTGGTCGCCAGCCTGCGCCGGCAGCCGGACCTGGCCGTGGGCAACGCCATCGGCAGCTGCATCTTCAACCTGGTGTTCGTACTGGGGCTCACCTCCGCCATCCATCCCATCGACATCGACCTGGCCTTCGGGACCGGCAGCGGCGTGGATCTGGGGGTGGCCGTGGTGGCCTCGATCCTCGTGATCCCCATCCTGTGGACCGGACGACGGGTGGACCGCTGGGAGGGGGCAATCCTGCTGGGGGGCTACATCGCGTACATGGTCTACCTGTTCAAGGTCACCCCCCCCGCTTGAAACGATCGTAGTCCTCCGGGGCCAGGCGTACGATCTGGACCTTACCCCTGGCCGTCACCCGCCCGTCCGGATAGCGCACCTCCCCCACCAGATCCACGACGCGCCCGTGATCCGCCACCACCCGGCCTTCGGCCACCAGGGGCTGCGTCACCGGCGTGGGCCGCAAGAAACGCACGGTCATCTCCCTCGTGGCGAAGCGGCTCTCCTCCAGGCAGATGGAAAAACACCACGACGTGACCTCGTCGATGAGCAGCGAGACGATGCCGCCGTGAGCCACGCCCGGCCAGCCACACAGCTCTTCGCGCAATGTGAATTGGCTCTCAACGCTGTCCTCTCCGGTTCGGGTGAAGGTCAGCTGCAAACTCTCGGGGTTGGTGCGGCTGCAGCCGATGCAGGCGTCGTTCTCCAGCTCTCGATCGGGAATCTCTTCGGCCATGCTCACCTCGGATGGGTTCAAACGAAATGTTCCCGGGTGCCGGTGCGTAGTTCGGGACAGGAGGTCGTTAGACCATGTCACGAAGAAAATCAGACCCCGGCATCGCAGCGGTCCTCAGCCTCATCATCCCCGGCGTCGGTCAGATCTACAACGGCTGCATCTGGCGCGGACTCTTCTGGTTGATCGTCACCCCCGGCTTCTGGATCGGTTCCGGTGGCTTGCTGGGCTGGGTCTGCCATCTGGTGGCCGCGGCCACGGCATACGGATACGCAGCGAGCCGCAGGTAGGGCTGTTGCAACGACGTCAGGTGATCAGCGGCAGCAGGATCGCCGACAGCGCCGTGGCGACCAGGAGCAGCAAGCACGCCAGGCGCACCGCCGGAGCGGGCAGTTTACCGGCCAGCCACAAGCCCGGCAGCGCTGCGACGAGCACCACCGGCACGAAGGCCAATCCCCACAACGCGGAACGCAGCACCTCGGCCCCGAAGCGATAGAAAAGCAGGGCCAGGGTGAACGGCCCCAGCGACAAGAAGACGACCCACATGGTGGCGCGCATGCGGTTCGCCGGCCAGTCGTGGGCCACGGTCCACAACGCCAACGGAGGCCCGGGCAGCCCGGCCATGCCCCCCATCACCCCGGTCATCGGCATGGCCAGCCAGGCCCAGGCCGGATGAAGGTGCGGGCGTGGTTTGGGCCGCAGCCAGCCGTAG
>CAZDDH010000304.1:0-9205 GCA_964504165.1 uncultured Rickettsiales bacterium
CCGGAGCACACTGGCGATCATGCTTTATGTGTGACGGTCTGCAACGTTGAGGTTCGACGCCAACGACGAGCCCTTCGACGGCATCGACGCCAACTGCGACGGCAGCGATGGGGACGCCTCGGACGCCATCCACGTGGCCCTGTGGGGTGCCTCCGGTGCCACCGGGTCGGACATCGATCCGATCCGTGATATCCAGGAAGGAGTGGACGAGGCCGTCAACCAGGGGCTGTCCTATGTCCTGGTCTCGCAAGGGGCCTACTACGAGTCGGTGGAGATGGAACCTGGCGTCAGCTTGGTCGGCGGCTATTCCTACTTCTTCGACGAGTACGACGCGGACGCCTACGAGACCACCATCGACGGCGACAACACGACCGCGGCGATGCCCGGCACGATCACACTGGCCTGCAGCACCGGCCTGGAGCAGCGGATCCAGGGCTTCCACGTCATCGGTACCTACCCGGATGACGACGGCGAATCCTCCTACGGCATCTACCTCGACGGGTGCGACGCCGATACCACCATCGCCAGCAACGACATCGAGGGCCGGCCCGGTGCAGACGGCACGGACGGTGTCTCGGGGGCCAACGGCGACGATGGCGTCGCTGGCGATGTGGGCGTCGACGTCTTCCTGACCAACTGCGCCCAGGATCCCGAGGGCGGTCTGGCCGGGACCAAGACCTGCAGCGCCCCGTCCATCAACGAGGTGGTGGACGGCGGGGACGGCGGAGACACGCTGTGCGCCATCATCTACGCGGGCTGGACGGAGGCCGGGTACCCCGGCTCCGGCGTGGGGCCAGGGGCTGGTGGGGACAGGGCGTCCCACGGCTACTTCTCCAACGGAGGCGGTTGCCTCTCGTGCTCCGTGAGCACTTACTTCGGGCCGGGCGGGAACGGCGAATACGGGGACCACGGCGCACACGGGACCGCCGGTGCGGCCTGCGGCTCCCCCGGGGGCGCGGTGAGCGGCGGCCTGTTCGAGGGCAGCACCGGCGGCGACGGCAGCGTCGCGGACAACGGTTCGGGGGCGGGCGGCGGCGGCGCGGGCGCTGGCGCGGAGAACCATCCCTCGTGCGACGCATGGGACGTCTCCGGCGGCCCGGGCGGGGGCGGTGGGAGCGGCGCCGGCGGCGCCGAGGGCGGCTACGCCGGCTCAGGTGCGGGAGGTTCCTTCGGCATCTTCTACTACTACGACTCGGCGCCGACCGATTATCCGTCGTTGAGCAACAACGAGGTGGCCGCGGACTACGGCGGCGAAGGGGGTTGGGGCGGCAACGGCGGCGTCGGCGGGGACGGCGGCCTCGGCGGCATGGGAGGGCAGGCCACGGCGGGCTTTTTGGTCTGGGCCGGCCAGATCGGCGGCAACGGCGGCAACGGCGGCGACGGCGGTCACGGTGGTGGCGGCGGTGGAGGCTGCGGCGGGCCGTCGTATTCTCTGTACGTGTACGGCGACACTCCGGACCCGGCGTACGGCGCGGGGAACACCCTGAGCTACTCCGGAGGCGGCGCCGGCGGCACCGGGGGCTACGGCCCCGGCGGTACCGACGGCGGGGACGGCTCGGTCGGGGACGACGGGGATAAGAACTTCTAGCCGCGCCGTCTCCACAGCCAGCCGGTCATCATCATCCCGACCCCCAGCACCCACGCGTACCGTGCCCCGGCCCGGCTGGCGCTCATCCCGTCCACGCGGCAATTGCAGCCGCCGTCGTCGTCGTCGTCATCGTCGAGGTCGTCGTCATCGTCCGCCGCGTCGTCGTCATCCCCTTCCACCGGCGGCCCCACGATCAGGTGCGGGGTCAGGGTCAGGTCCACGTCCGAGCAGTTCATGTGGATCATGGCGTAGTAGTACGTCTCGCCGGGCTCCAGCGGCATGGCCTCGTCGTCCTCGGCGGTGAGCTCGATGAACGTGGGGTTGTCGGCGAACTCCAGGTCGTAGCCATCGGCCTCGGGGATCAGGATCGGGTTGCCGTTGGGCTTTTCCCCCTCGATGTACTCCAGGGTGACCAGCTCGCCCTTGCGCACGTACCAGGTGTAGCGCAGATCGTCCTCGAACAGCTCCTCCTCGTCGGCGGAGACCATCTCGACCTCCATGTTGATGGCCTCGATGATCCCCTCCTCGGCCGGCGGGGCGGTGACGGCGAACTGGAACTTGGGGGGGAAGACGATGTCCTGGTCCCGCCACTCGGCGCACTTGTCCTCGTCCAGCTCCCGGCGACGCCCGGGGTGATCGATCATCAGGGTGAACGGTTGGTCGTCCTCCAGCGGCAGGCTGCGGCCACAGGCGAGCATGCCCCGGTCCTCGAGGATGGCGTGGATCCCCTCCACGTCGGTGGCGGTGAGGTCCCCGTCCTGCTCCAGGTCGCCGGCGAACTCCAGGATCGCCTCGGCCAGCTCGGCGTAGGAGGGGATGGTGCTGACCACCCCCAACGCGCCGTAGATCATGGTGTCGGTGGCCTCGGCCCCGGCGAGCTCCCGGATCTCCCAGGTGGCCCCGCCGATGATCTCGCCGTCGGCGTGGGACTCCCCCACCAGATCGCCGGGGCAGGTGTTGTCGTTGTCGAGGTCGCGCAAGCAGGGCCAGGTGATGAACTCGGCCATGCAGGGGCTGTCGGTGAGGGTCGCGGACCAGTAGTCGGCCAGCCCCTCGTGGATCGCCCCCGCCGTGTCGGCGTAGCCGTACTCGTCGTACGACTCGTCCCCACCCCAGCTGTTGAGGTCGGCGACCTCCTGGTTCACCGCGTGGCCGAACTCGTGGTAGATGACGTCCGAGTCGTAGCCAAAATCGACGAACCCGTCCCCGAAGACCAAGATCACGTCGCCGTCCCCGTTCATGGTGAAGTAGGCGTTGTCGTAGCCGCCGTCGACGGTGTGGTAGTTGGTGGTGACCAGGGCCGGGGCGTCGATGCTGTAGCCGTGCACATCGATGAAGTACCGGGACGCCAGCGTGACGTGGTAGTAGGCGTGCACCTCCACGAAGGGGTCGTCGTTCGCAGCGGTGTCCGGCTCGAAGAAGAAATCACCATTCTCGTCCGCCGTCGCCAGGTATTCGGTGGTGTTCTCCTCGTCGACGATGACCGTCGAGCGCACGTGGGCGTAGGTGCCCTCCATGACGCTGGCGTCTCCGGTGAGGTCGGTGAGCTCCACGGTGATCAGGCCGGAGACGTCGGGATTCTCCTCGTAGACCTGCCCCTGGGCATGGATGCGCTGGTCCAGCACCTGCCGGACGGCTCCGGTGGTGGCATCCACCGTGACCATCCAGCGGGCGATGGGGGCCCGGGTCACCACCGCGACCTGGTACACCAGTGTGCCGCCGTGGTCGTCCGGGAGCACGGACAGGACGGGGAGGGTGAGGGCCGCGTCCGCCATTCCCAGAGACGTCCGGGCGGCGCTCACGGCTGCGGGCCCGTCGATGGCGGGTGTCGTCCCCACCGTCAGATCATCGCGCAGCGTGGAGCCGGCCAGTGTCACGCGTCCCCGCGCGTTGCTCTTGAGGACCAGGCGCGCGCCCAGGACCGGCACTCCCCGGTGGTGCTGCTGGTACCGCCGTAGCGTACGCCCGCGCCAGTCGTCGGAGCGCAGGTGGCGCACCGTCACCCCGGTGTCGGCCAGCCCCAGCCGGCCACGGTGCTCGGCCATGAAGGCGTCGGCGATCTGGTCCGGCGTCCCGGAGTACGCCCGCGTGGACAGCCCTCGCTGCAGCGGTTCGGCCGCCATCGCTCCGGAGGGGATCAGTAGCTGAACCAGCAACAAATAAAGGAACGCACGCATGGGTAGATCCTCTCGTATGCGCGGGGCAGACCCCCGGTAACTACAAAGGTTTAATCCCTTTCCGCTCGCGAGGGTAGGACCGAAGCCAACGACGCCTTTCCTTGACGTTTGGTTGACGAAGTCCGGGCCGGTGACTACATTGCGCGGACCCTCGAATCTGGAGATTTCTTGATGAATAACACTCATTTGCGCTGGATCGCACTGGCGATCATGGCCACCCTGCCTGCCTTCGTGGCCTGTGAAGACCCCGACGAGAACAGCTACTCCCCCTCGCTGACGATGGTTCGCACGGGTGCGGTCACCGTGGCCGAGCCGCCACCGATCCCCGAAGCGCTGTACGTCCCGGGCATCAACATCAAGCCCGAGGACTATGACATCGCCGAGCTGGAGCTGTACCTCACCGCCATCGATCTGCAGGCCATGCAGGAGATCGACGACCCGACGCCGCTGGAGAAGCACACGGACTACGACTACGAAGCGGGTTCCGGATCCCTCACTGACGCCCTGGCCGACGAGGGCACGATGGAGTTCGACGACGTGGAGCAGGGGGCCATGGGGGATTGCTACCTGGTCGCCGCCCTCTCTGCCGCCATCTACATCGACAAGGACAACGCCATCCGCGACGGGTTGATCCGCGACGTGCGCGACGAGAACGGTTTCGTCACCCACTACGTGGTGCGGTTCTACGACGCCTGGGGCACCCCCCAGGACATCGACGTGGACGCGGATCTGGTGCGCAAGAACGGCAAGGTGACCTACGCCCGCTCCATGGACACCCGCTCCGGCGAGGAGGAGTGGTGGGTCAGCCTGGTGGAGAAGGCCTACGCCGACTGGCACGGCGGATACCCGGCCATCGGCGACGGCGGCTGGGCCGGGGACGTGATGCAGGCCATCACCGGCAGCAACGCCACCTACCGTTCGACCAAGTACCTGTCGGACAAGTCGGTGGTGGATTCCATCCGCGGCGCCCTGGACCGCAACCGCCCCGTGGTGGCGGGCACCTTCGGCAAGGAGGACGGCGTCGACTACGAGGGCACCAACATCTACGCCTGGCACGCCTACTCGGTGCTGGACGCGGGTCAGGACGAAGAAGACAAGTACTTCGTACAGCTGCGCAACCCCTGGGGCGAGGTGGAGCCGGCGGGCAACGGCGAGGACGACGGCATCTTCAAGCTGGAGATGGGTGAGTTCAAGCGGCTGTACCAGGGCATCACCCTCGGCGGCGGCTACACCGTGGACCACAGCGCCCCGGACGCGGTGGACGACCTGGCGGTGGCCGAGATCCTCGACGGCGGCGTGGCGCTGAGCTTCACCGCCACCGGCGACGACGGGGACTCGGGGCTGGCCGCGTCCTACGACCTGCGCTACAGCACCGATCCCATCGACAGCGACAACTTCTACCAGGCCACCGCCGTGGACCTGGCCGGGCCCCAGACCCCCGGCACCGCCGAGCGGGTCGAGGTGGAGGGGCTGGACAGCGACCAGACGTACTACCTGGCCCTGCGCGTGGAAGACGAGTCGGACAACATCTCGCCGCTGAGCAACGTGGTGGAGGCCACCTTGGGCTCCACGGGCGACGACGACGACGATGACACCGCCGGGGACGACGACGACGACTGGCCCCTCGACGAGCTCGAAGAGTTCGAGGCCGGCGCCGCCGGCTGGAACACCAGCGGGCTGTTCCACCTCACCGACACCCGCGCTGCGTCCCCCACCCACTCCATGTGGTTCGGCGACGAGTCCAGCCACAACTACGACACCGGCGAGCAGGTGACCGGCGCCTTGACCTCCCCGGTGGTGGACCTCAGCGGTGCCTCGGCGCCGACGCTGGTCTGGGAACAGATCCTGGACGTGGAAGACGACGCCAGCTACGACCAGGCGTTCGTCGAGGTGGCTACCGAGGGCGGCAGCTACGGCGATTGGACGGCGGTGTGGGAGCGCACGGGCACCGCCACCGATTGGGAGATGATCGACGTGGACCTCAGCACCTACGCTGGGCAGAGCGTGCAGGCTCGCTTCCGCTTCGATTCGGTGGACGAGATCAACAACGACTACCAGGGATGGTTCATCGACAACGTCTGGCTCACCGACTGAGAGGCCGTGACGCCATCCCGCCGCTCACGGCCACAGCTCCAGATAGGCCGTGTTGTCCCCCTCGTCCGATTCCGCCACGTCGTCCGCGCTGTCCACCAGCACCCACGAGTCCCAGTAGCTCACCGGGCCGTCCTCCACCTCGACCTCCCACACGGTCGTGTCGCCAGGATCGAGGCCTGCGACATTCTCCCAGTCGTCGCCGTAGTCACCGATGGACGGAGCGCTGAGCTGGTCGAAGAACAGATCGATCCAGAACGCCCCGGCCGCCGTACCGCCCACGTTCGTCACGTGGACCTCGTACAGCGTGTAGCTGCCGTCCGTGACGCCGTCGAAGAGGTCGATCACCAGGTCCGCCTGCCCGCTGGCAACGGTGACCGATTCGGGGCCGCCCACGTTGTTGTCCTCGTTGCCCTCCACCACCATCTGCTCTGAGTCGGCCAGCGCATAGGATTGGTAGCTCCCGGCGGCCACGTCCGAGAGCTGGAGCGACACCGTCGTGCTCTCGCCGCCCCCCAGCCCGGTGACCCAGGCGTATTGGTCCCAGGAGTCGCCGTACTGCGGGGCAGCGCCCGGGTCCAGGAACAGGTCCACGTAGAACCCGGCGGCGTAGCCGTCACCGTCGTTGCGCACGGTGGCGAGGTAGTCCACCTGGTCCCCCTGCACCGTGGCGGCGAGGTCGGTGATACGCAGGTCCGGATCCGGGAGGGTGGTCCCCTCGTCCACCACCGTGAGCGAGGCCGCGGTGACCGGCGCGCCGCCGCATTGGGCGTCCACGGTGGCCTGGCCCTCGGCCAGGGCGGCCACCCAGCCGGTGCCGTCCACGGAGGCCACCGAGGATGGGTCGACACTCCAGCTGCAGCTCCCCGCCACGTTGCCGCTGCCGCCGTCGCTGTAGCTGGCGATGGCCTCGAACTGAGCCCCGTCCCCTACATGCAGCTCCAGGCCGGAGGGCCGGATCTCCACCGACTCCACCGTGGCGCCGGTGACCGTCAGGGTGACCTTGGAGCTGATCCCGCCCTCGTAGGTGGCGATGATGGATGCCTCGCCGGCCTCATGAGCCTGGCAGGCTCCCTTGTCGCCGCCGCTGTTCCCCACCGTGGCGATACGGTCATCCGTGCTGACCCATGCCACGGCTTCGGTGATGTCCTCCGAGGTGTAGTCGTCGTAGAACGCCTTGGCCTGGAACTGCACCGTGTCGCCGGGGGCCATGCGCGGGTCGTTGGGCGCCAGGCCGATGCCCAGCAGGTCGCCGTGGCCGTGGGCGTCATCGTCGTCGTCCCCCGGGCCGGGTTCGCCGGTAGGACAGCCCCCGAGCACCAGCAGGGCCAGCGAAAAAAGGGCAGCGAGGCGGAAGAACGGTGGATTCGATTGCAGCATGCGACTCCTCGCGGGCGAACCTCACGGCACCCGAGCCGGTGATGATAGCAGCCCGGTCCCCACCGCGAAGATCTATAATCCACACTGGAGACGGCATGACACGCGCCACCCGGACACGGTTGATTCCTCTGGCGATCCTGTGGGTCGTGGCCTGGCTGGCCTGCGACAAGGACGATCCCGGATTCGGCAACGACGACGACGACGACGATCTGCCGTCCCAGTCCGTCCACATCGCCCTGCACGACCGCTTCAGCGCCATCGCGACGGTGACCTTCGACGAGGACATGACCGTGACCGCCGAATACGGCGAAGGGGAGTCCTTCGGCAACAGCACGCCGGAACAGGCCGTCGCCGCGGGTGTGGAAAGCGAGATCCTGATCCTGGGGCTGCGGGCAGACCGCGAGTATTCGGTGCGGGTGATGGCGGCGGGGGCGTCCGGCAGCTGGACCAGCGAGACCACCCTGCTGACCACCGAACCGCTGCCCACGGGCTGGCCGTCGTGCGAGGTGGCCGTCGGGGAGCCGGCGGAGTTCGATGCCGACGAGGTCATCTGCACCAACGGCTGGCTGGAGGGCGAGGTGGAGCCGATGATCTTCTGCGTGGACCGCGCAGGGGAGCCGGTGTGGTGGCTCAAACATCCGGGCGGGGAACGGCTGCTGGAGCTGCGGGCGCTCTCCGACGGGAGCTACGCCGCCAGCGGGGATTCGGGTTCTTTCATCGCGTTCTTCGACGCCGCGGGCCGCAAGACCGGGGAGTACTCGACGATCTGGTTCGAGGGCAAGACCCGGTTCGTGCACGAGTGGATCGACGTGCACGACGTCATCGAGATCACCGAGGGGCCCTGGACCGGGGCCGTGGCCTTCCTCACCGATTCCAGCGACGACTACCAGGGGGAGGAGCGCTGGGGCAACGGGGTGATCGTGTTCGACCCTCGCACCGAGGAGGTGCTGTGGGACTGGGCCGCTCACGGGGAACACGGCGACCAGCAGCCCATCGATCCATCCCTCGACTATGACCGCCATGGGCTCTACGTGGAGGTAGGGCTGCACCAGTGGCTGCACGGCAACGCCCTGCTGCACGGCGTGGACGACGACGACCGCCAGTTCTTCTGGCTGAGCCTGCGGGCCCAGGACTGGATCATCAAGGTGGACGTGGACACGGACGCCGTGTTGTGGCGCTTTGGCTACGAGGGGGATTTCCAGCTGGTGGACGACCTCGACGCCGCTGAACCGGCCCCGCTGGACCCGGAGCGCTGGATGTTCCAGCAGCACGCACCGGAGTGGCAGTCTCGCGACGGCAGCCGGGCCCGGTTCCTGGTGTTCGACAACGGGGTCGTCCGGCCCCCTGGCCTGGCTCCGGCCGCCGACCGCCGGGTGGGGGTGGTGGCGGTGGGCGAGGGGGCCCTGCGGGCGCCGCTCCCCTTCGAGTACGGCAGCTCCGTGCCGGGGGACGAGGACCACTTCCTGTCCGTCGGGCTGGGGGACGCCGACATGCAGCCTGGCGGGGAATCGGTGCTGACGAACAAGGGTGGGGGAGGGGACCCGTGGATCACCGAGATCCGCTACCCGCAAGGCGACAAACGCTGGCAGTTCGGGTGCTCGGGGACCATCTGGTTCTACCGGGTCGATTTCTATCCGAGCCTGTACGAGCGAACGTGGTGGTACGACGTCGAACGCTGATCTAGGATGCGTGCCTCTTTTGCTACGAGGGAAACGACCATGCCCTACCTACGGATCCGGCTATACCTGCTGGCTGGCGTGATCGCAGCGGCTGCGGGCTGTGAGCAGGCGGACGACATCTACAAGTACGACTTCGACCGCGACGGCGTGGACGATGCGGACGACTGCGAGCCGGAGGATGGGGAGATCTATCCCGGCGCGGAAGACCCCTACGGGGACGGCGTCGACCAGGACTGCGACGGCCACGATGGCGTGGCCAAGGACAATGACGGATTTCCGCCGAACGTCCA
>CAZDDH010000305.1:0-9136 GCA_964504165.1 uncultured Rickettsiales bacterium
CAACCCGGGCGGGCGGCCGCCGGCCCCCCACTCGGCTGGGGGGCGCCTCGCCGGGGCCCGCGCCCCCGGACTAACCCCCCCCCACGTCAGCCCCGGTCATCGCCCCGCGTCCAGGGCGCTGCGCACGGTCGGTGCCTGGATGGCGTCCGGATAGGCGCGCACGAACTCCTTCATCGCCTGGCGTTCTTCGTCGCTCCGCCCCAGGGCGCGTAGCGCCAGGATCCGGCCGTGGGCCGCTTCCGGGGCCAGGTAGCCCCCGGGATTGTCGGTCAGGTAGGTGTCGAACCGCTTTAGCGCCTCCTCCGGGCGCCCCAACGATTGCACGAACAAGGTGCCCAGCGAGACCTGCGCTAGCTGGGCCTCCGAGCTGCCGCAGTGGGTGTCGATGAGCGCCTGGTAGGCCTTCGCCGCGTCCTTCATGCGGCCCTCGCTGCGCAGCTTCTGCGCGTGACGCAGGGCGGTCGCTGGGTCCCCGGTGGAGGCCGCCTGGCGGGCCTTGGCGACGGCTCCCGAAGTGGGTTCTTCCTCGGCGGGCACGAGCTCCACGTGGCGCTCTACCAATCCACCGTCCGGGAGATCCAGCAGCTCTTTCATCGAGGCGTATCCAGCCAGCTGGAGCTCCAGGGTCCGGTTCTCGGCCTGGACCCGCGCTCGCAGCGGGGTCTGGCCCAGCAGATGCCCGTCGAGAATGACGCTGGCCCCCGCCGGTTCGCTGCGGATGTGGAGCGTGGCCAGCGAATCCGCCTGCAGCAGGCTCAGCGTCTCACGGAGCCGCTGGTCCGCTCGGTAGGCTTCCGCTCCGGCCGCCGCGGGTTCGCACGTACCTACGATCACGGTCGTGCCGCCGATGACCTCGCAGGATTCCCCGTCCTCGCCCTGGACCAGGACGGTGCCGCGGTACACGGTGAGGGCCACCCGCTCCTCGGTGACGTCCACGGTGAATCGCGTACCCACGACGACCAGCCGGTCAGCCCATGTATCCACGGCAAAGGACGGCAGGGGATGGCGGGGGTCCACGCTCGCGTGCATGGTGCCCGCCACCTGGGACAGCTCGATCTGTTCCTGAGTGCTGGTCCGGACCGCCATCTCCGCGTTGCCATCCAGCAACACGGTGGCCCGCTCGCCGAAACCCACCGCCATCAGCCCGCCCGCGACGGACAGGACGGACCCGTCATCGAGCATGGCGTCCAGCTCCACAGCCTGGCCGGATTCACTCGCCGCGCCCCCCACCAGCAACACCTGCGCGGGATAGGCCGCCGGGGCGACCGCAACAGCACCTGACGACATATCTTGGGAAGCCTCCCTGGGCGGCCACCACAACGCGGCGGTCAGCACCAGCGCGATGAGCGCCGCGACCTCCACCAGGCTCCACAGAACCCAGCGCGGCGACCGATGCTTGCGGACGGGGGCCGGATCCTCTTCCACCTCGTCGAGGCGTGCGAGGGTGGCGTCCACGAACCTGCGCCGGGCCAGGTCGTCGAGCGGTGGGGCCGGATCCACGCCGCTATCGATCTTCATGGCGGTTACCGCCATGGACTCGCCGCGGCAGTCCCGGCATTCGGCCAGATGGGTATCGAGCTGGGCCTGTTCGCGGGCCTGGAGCGATTCGCCCCCTGCCTGAGCGTCCAGGCGATCTTGCACCCGATGACAGTCTTTCCTACGACTCGTCATGGCCGCCCCTCCTCCAGACCAGCGTCCACCAGCCACTCGTAGATCGCCGGATCCCGCCGGAGCTTCTTGCGCAGCTCCCGGCGACCCACCTGGAGGCGATCCCGGACCGTGTTACGGCTGATCTCCAACACCTCGGCAATCTCATCGATCCCAAATCCATGCACGAGCCGCAAGACCAACACCACCCGCCGTTTGACGGGCACCGCGGAGAGCAGCAGGGAGATACGCTGGCCGATCCGCCTCATCGAGAGCTCTTCCAGGCCCTGTGCTCCGTCGACCGTCTCGGGCTCATACGCGCTTCGTTCGACAACACGACGGCGCCGCTGCTTGTTCAGGTACCGCATGGCGGTGCGCACCGCGATGCGGTCCGCCCAGTGTTCCAGCGAACTCTCGCCGCGGAAGTGTCGGGTCGAGCGGATGATCTCCATCAACGCCAGCTGGGTCATGTCGTCGGCGTCGGCTGCTGCGGGGGTGATGTAGTGCATGGAGGTGCGAATCCGATCCAGCAGACGTTCGACCAGCTGCCGCTGCGCGTCTGGGTCGCCTGCCGCCACGGACTGCGCCAGCTCGTAGTCCGCGGGGCGAAGGGCTCGGATTTTGGCTTGCATACCCTATTAGTGTCCCATGCTCGGACGAGCGGACGACCAAATTCGTGGATCACCGGCGGGGGAGTCAGAACAACGACACCGTGAGCCCCACCTGGAGCCCGGGCTGGACGCGCCAGCAGTCCAGCACCACCTCTGGCCCCTCCGCTCCCTGGACCACGTAGCGGCGCCCGACCACGGGGATGGCGGCCAGCGCTGCCAGATCCACGGACAGCCACGGGGCCACGGGGATCCTCAGCTGGGCGGCCGGCACGATCCGGATCACTGGCTCCGGCGAGATCTCCAGCGGCTCCACCCCCGCGGACACCGCGACGGTCTCCGCCGTGACCCCGTCGATGACCAGCGCCAGAGCGGGACCAAGCCTGACCTTGCCCACGGGCCAGGCCGCCGTCGCGCCGATCCACAGGGGACGGCGGACGACCCGGATCGTGGCCAGCTCCCCCTGGGCCAGCTGGGCTCCGTCGAAGGTGTAGCGCGCGAACAGCGACAGCACCTGCGTCAGCTGCAGATCGACCCCCAAACGCAGCCCATGCACGAGCGGGCGGGACGCGGTCTGCGAGTCCAGCGCGTAGGAGGCGTGAAATCCCACCCAGCGGTGGGAACTGGTCGAAGGCCCTGCCGGGGGTTCCGGCCGTGGTCCGGGCCCCTGCTTGTCCAGCGCTGCGATGACGGCGGCCCGAACGATGACCGCCGCCGCCTCGGCCCGCCCCACCCCTTCCAGCGCCTCCAGCTCGCGCTCAGCGGGCCGGGACGTGGCGTCCGCCGTGCACATCAACAGCGTGTACCTGGGTGTCAGCCAGATGGCGACCAGGGCGGCTTCGACGGTCTCCCCCGAGGTCTCGCAGATCTCGGCCTTTTGCCAGACCGTGTCCGGCACCTCGGCAACCTCGACGGTCAGGGTCACCGGCAGGTCGGCGAGATTGCCGCGCATGGCCATGACGATGGACTGCACGTCCTGCCCGTCGTCGGGCACTCGCAGGATGACCTCCTGGGGGGTGCGGGGGGCGGCCCAGGCCAATGGAGCACCGGTCACCACCACCAGGGCCAGCATCACCGGGAGTACATGCCGCAATCGATTCATCCCTATCCGTCGTTGCACGGCCCCATCATGGCCGGCAAAACGTCCAGTCGCGAATCACACGAGCCAATCGACCTAAAAACGCCTTCCACTTTGTCCGTCCGCATCTCCACCGCCGGGTAACAAAAAAACTGACGAAACCAGCACGGATCGCGCGTGACCGTATTGGGCATGGAATCTGGAAGGTACTACGAATGCGGACAGCTCTGAAGCTCATGTCAACGATCGGTTTTCTGTTTCTTGCTGCCTGGGAGGCACAGGCAACGACCTACCTGTTGAACGAACCCGCTGAGCTCACCGCAGGGCTCAGCTGCGACGAGATGGCCACGGTGGTCAACTGGTCGCTCGCCTCCCTGACCGATGACGACGCCGATGGATATACCGAATGCGACGGAGACTGTGACGACAACGACCCGGCCGTCAATCCAGGCGCGGTCGAGGTGGACTGCGATACCATCGACAACGACTGCGATACCGTGCTGCACCCCGACGAGATCGACGACGACGGCGATGCCTATGACGAGTGCAGCGGCGACTGCGACGACACCGACGCCTGGTACAACCCGGCCGATCTCGACAAGGACGGCGCCTCCACCTGCTCCGGCGACGCATCCGCTGACCCCACGCCGCCCGCAAATCCGGGTACCCCCTTTGCCCCGCTACTACGTCCGTCCAGCCTCACTAGCCCAGGCTACTACAAGGGTATAGGACCCCGTCGCCAAACAACGGGGCCAGGAGGTTTGAATCATGAACGAACGCCCACTCATCTGTATCTTGCTCGCCATGGCAGCCCTGTGTTTCTTCGGCTGTGAAGCCCTGTTGAATTCCGTCGGTGGAGACGACGACGACGACGGCGAAGTCGTCGTGGAACCGGATGATGATGACGACGACTGCGGCAACGTGGTAGTGGAGTGGAGCTGCGAGGATGGCGTGTGTTACTGCGACTCCGGCCCCAACCTGGACTGGGAGTGCTTCGATCCCGACGACAGCGACGACCCGGACGACGAGAACAACTGCGACATCTACTGTGCCTGGTGTGACGAATAGCCCTGTTTCACGGGCAGATGAAGAATCCCTCCAACCGCTCGACTCTGTGTAGCGGCTGAGCATCCCGGACCGACACCTCGGAACACAAGAACGTCCCGCGTAACGGAGGTGGAGAGGACACGGTGGTCCACTCGCACGGGTTGTCGGCGTCCGAACGGACCGAACATGCGTCGGGAGCCCAGGTGAGTTGGACCTGCTCCGACTTGCCGTTCCCGATTCCGAGCCCGTATGCCATCAGGTGCACCCCCTGGCTTGCTCCACCCTCGAGGAACGCCGTGACCTCGGTGTAGTGCTCGGTCACCTCACAGCCCACGGCGCGGGTGTACCCGTAGCGCCCCGCCAGGCTCCCGTCGTGGATGGTCAGCCAGATCCCTGCCGGCCTGCCGACTGCAGCGTCGTCCGACACGGACACCGCGGAAGAACGGGCGGGCGGACAGCCCTGCCCCACCAGAGCCGGGCCCACAAGGAGGACAAGTAGTGTAGACGCAAGGGATCTCGTGGAGGACGCCATCTGGAGACCTAGCGGTTATTCCGCGCCATGCTGATCCTCAGCGGCACCGGGCGATCCAGGGATTCCCGCCGCCGCCGGATCTGCCTCACCGCCGTGTGCACCGTGATGCGATGAACCCATCGCTCCAACGCCATGTCTCTCGAGTAGTACCGCACCGAAACCAGGACCTCGTGCAGGACGAGCTTGGTCAGCTCATCCACCTCGTCAAAGTCCTGGATCATCAGTTCCACGGTGTTTCGGATTGGATCGGTGAGGCGGTCGATGAGGGCCTGGCGAGCATCGGTCTGCCCTTCCACGACCCGCTGTACCAGTTCCCAGTCGCTGCTCTCGTCCAAACGATTTGCGGTATGCATACCCTTGAGGTGGCGCGTCCGAGGCTCTCCGGATGGCTTTTTATCAATTTTTCAAGCCTGGGCAGACCCTGCCACTCTCCTGACACCACGCTGTCAGGAGGGGGGGCGCATGCTGCGATCGTTCCCGCGGGGAAATCCCGAATCAACGGGCCCCGAAAGCAGGAGACACACCATGAAGCTCAACAAGATCGTGCCCCTCATCAACACCGACGACCTCTCCGTCCCCCGGGACTTCTACACCCGGACGATGGGCTTCGAGATCGCCTTCGAAAACGAGTCCTACCTGGGCCTGCGCTTCGGCGCCGAGGGGGTCCTGGAGCTGGGGTTCATGCGCCCCGAGGGCTGCGGCCAGCCCAGCTTCACCCCCGGCGGCTTGACGTACTGCCTCGAGGTGGACAACGTGGACGACGAGCACGAGCGGCTCCGGGGCCTGGACGTCCCGGTGCTGCAGGCCCCCCAGGACAACCCCTGGGGCGACCGCAGCTGCATCGTCGCCGACCCGCTGGGCATCGCGCTGTACGTGTACCAGCCCATCGAGCCGGCGCCGGAGTTTGCTGACGCCGTCAAGTGACACCGTGGAGCGCGCATGCGCCGAGCCGACCGCCTGTTCCAGATGATCCAGATCCTGCGCCGCCGTCGTGGTGTGACCACGGCGGCGACGCTGGCGGATCGGCTGGAGGTCTCCGAGCGCACCATCTACCGGGACGTACGGGATCTGACCTTGTCGGGGGTGCCCATCCGCGGCGAGGCCGGGGTGGGCTACGCCCTGGAGCGCAGCTTCGAGCTGCCGCCGCTGATGTTCACCTCCGATGAGATCGAGGCGCTGGTGCTGGGTGCGCGCATCGTGCGCAGCTACACCGACCCGGGGCTGGCCAAGGCCGCCGACGACGCCCTGGGCAAGATCGAGACCGTGTTGCCGGATGCCCTGCGGGACCGCATCGAGCGCTCGGTGCTGTTCTCGGTGAACTTCAAGCCGTCGGAGGAGACCGCCGAACGCCTGGAGCAGCTGCGGGGCGCCATCCGTGACAGCCGCAAGGTGCGCATGGACTACGAGGACAGCCACGGCAACGCCACCGAGCGCATCGTGCGGCCGGTGTGCCTGGTGTTCATGGCGCCGCGGTGGCTGATGACGGCGTGGTGCGAGCTGCGGGACGACTTCCGCAACTTCCGCCTGGACCGGGTGGCAGGGCTGGATGTGATGGAGCAGACCTTCGTGCCGGAGAAGGGCAAGACCGTGCAGGACTTCCTGCGACAAGTGACTGGGGAAGATTGAGATGGCCGACAAGCTCAAGGACACACTGTTCAGCGACGACAAGGTGCGGCAGGTGGCCCGCGCCATCGGCGACGCCGTGCCCGGCTTCGACGTGGAGGCGATGGTAGGGGCAGTCATCGACGACCGTTGGCCGGAGCTGGCGCTCAAGGCCCGGATGCGTCACGTCACCGAGCGCCTGCACGAGGCGCTAGCCCTCCCCTACCCCGAGGCCCTGGACGTGCTCTACGAGATCGCCCCCAACGCGCCGGGTTTCTTCGCCATCGTGCTGCCGGACTACGTGGAGTGCTATGGCCTCGACGATCCGGAGCGTTCCCTGCCGGCGCTGGCCTA
Organism: uncultured Rickettsiales bacterium; assembly: GCA_964504165.1. Taxonomy (GTDB): domain Bacteria; phylum Myxococcota_A; class UBA796; order UBA9615; family CAYRNR01; genus CAZDDH01. The sequence goes on from CAZDDH010000305.1 coordinate 6,869, forward strand.
CTTCACCCGTTTCGGCAGCTCGGAGTTTGCCATCCGGCCGTTCCTGGACGCAGATCCCGAGGCCACCTTGCCAGTGATGCTGGAGTGGGCCCACGACGACAACGAGCACGTGCGCCGGCTGGCCTCCGAGGGGTGCCGCCCCCGCCTGCCGTGGGCCATGGCGTTGCCAGCCTTCAAGGCCGATCCCGCACCCCTGCTGCCCATCCTAGAGGCGCTGCACGACGACCCCTCCGAGTACGTGCGCCGCTCCGTGGCCAACAACCTCAACGACATCTCCAAGGACCACCCGGACGTCGTGCTGGAGGTGGCGGAGCGCTGGCTGGGCCAGACCGCCGAGACCGACAAGCTGGTCAAGCACGCCCTGCGCACCCAGCTCAAGGCCGGCGACACCCGGGCGCTGGTGCTGTTCGGCTTCACGGCGCCCGACGATTTACACATCGATGGCCTGACCATCACCCCCGCCGCCGTGGCCATCGGCGACGACATCCGCTTCGAATTCACGCTGCGTGTGGGCAGCGCCACGGCCGCCAAGGTCCGCCTGGAGTACGTGGTGCACTTCGTCAAGAAGCGGGGCACCTCCCCCAAGGTGTTCCAGATCCGCGAGGGCACTTTCGACCCCGGGGAGCACGCTTTCCGGCGCAAGCACTCGTTCCAGGACCGCTCGACCCGCAAGCACTACCCGGGGCGGCACGAACTGGCGATCGTGGTCAACGGGGTGGAGAAGGTTCGGGGGGCGATGGAGGTCGTGTAGGCACCGGCACCTGGAGAGCAAGGAACATTGGGGAACAAGGGGTCGGAGTGTACGTGACAATCCCAGTATCCGCGGGGCAGTAAATAGTCAAAATTGGTTTCTGAGAAGAAACCTCACTTGCCACTTGTCACCTAGGTGCTGTCTCAGCATGAATCCCCCATGAGTCGCCCACCACGAATCGATTATCCCTTTGCCTGGCACCTCGTCATGGCGTCTCCTTCACACACCTGATGAAGGCCCCAAAGAGGTCTGCAAGCAAACCAAGCTCGGCGATCGACGTCCGTTTTTATCCGAGCTTCCCACTGTTAACTACGTCGGTAACAACCCGTTCCTAGTGGAGGTGCAGATGGCGAGGATAATTCCATATCTGGTGATTCTGGGGCTGGTGGTCCCCATCGCCTTGCTCGGGTGTGAGGTCGAGGGTGACGACGACGACGATGCCGGTGGTGACGACGACACCGGCGACGACGACGCGGCCCCCAACGAGTTCGGCCCCGAGAACTCTTGGTGGCACGCCTTGGAGGACGACATTCCCGAAGGCCTCGCCGGTACCGGGTACAGCGCGGGCGATATCGCTCACGACTGGACCCTCCTGGATCAGGAGGGCAACCAAGTTCAGTTGTACCAATTCTTCGGCAAGGTCATCGTCCTGGACCTGTTCACAGGTTGGTGACCCAGCTGCAGAAGCGATGCGCCGAACATAGAGGATTGTTCGGTCCAATATCCCGAAGTGATTTTTATCAGTGTCATGTTCGAAAACGACGCCAGTGCACCTCCGTCCCAACAGGATCTGATCGACTGGGCCGATGACTACGGTATCGAGCACCCGGTCGTCGGCGACCCCGACGGTGCCAACATGCCCTTCGTGGTCGAAGGATACCCGACGTATCCGGTGATCGACGTGGACATGACCATCGCGAATCCGGATCTGTTCCCCTTCGATTGTGCGGCTGTCGGTGCCATGATCTAGACATGCCCCCGCCTCGACTTTGGTCGATGCTCCCCCTCGGTTTGAAAACCCGTCAGCCTCCGTTCCCATCAGACGTCCCGACCTCGGCTGCGCTCGCATTGAGGAACGGCGCGGCGGGCACGCGGACGGAGACGGGTACCTGCTGGACAACTCCTCGCGTTGCCGCGCCGGCGGATGGCCCGCCACCGGATCCCAGGTGCCAATCCTGGTCCCGAAGTTGGTATCCTGGCCGTCCAGGAAGGGTGGAGGCATGTCTCGATCAGCTTTGTTGGTGGTATGGGTGGGAGCCTTGGGTTTCACGCTCGCCGGATGTAGTGAACATATCGACGTGATGGGGGAGGGCGCCGCCGGTGACGACGACGATGCCGGGGACGACGATGCCGGGGACGACGATGCCGGGGACGACGATGCCGGGGACGACGACGCGGACGATGACACGCCGGACGATGACGACGATGCGGACGACGACGATTCCCTGCCCCTACCCTATTATTTTTGGGGGGTAGACGGTTAGCGCCTCCTGCCACAAGATGTAGGGGTGAGCCAT
>CAZDDH010000306.1:0-9134 GCA_964504165.1 uncultured Rickettsiales bacterium
GCCCGGACGACCGGCCCCGGGGCCCAGCTACACGTAGCTCAGGCTGGAGGCGGATAAGGACCACGACTGTGTTCGCTGCTCAGCACGAAAGTGGTGGCTGGTGCCCAGATACTCTGTGGGACTACGATTCAGTTCGAGCACGGGCACGGGCACCGGCGGGGCGGCCTTCCGCCTTCGTCCTGGGCACGTTTGGGGACGGGCGGATCAGTGATTCGAGTCTGAGGAGATCGAGCGGTAGGCCGAGGTCGAATAAGGCACCAGGGTCGCATCCGCCCCCGTCTCCTTGTCCTCATCCGCCACCATATGGCAGGCCACCCGATGCCCCGGCGAGACTTCCCGCAAGGTCGGTTCCTCGAGGGCACACAAGGGCTCGGAGTACAGGCACCGGGGTCGGAAGCAGCACCCCGTCGGTGGCTTGAGCAGTGAGGGAACGTCCCCCGGCAGGACCACCCGCTGCCGCACCCGTTCCTTGGCCGGATCCGGGATAGGAACCGCCGAGATCAACGCCCGCGTATACGGATGGAGCGGATGCTCGGTAATCTTGGCGCTGGATGCTTCCTCCACCAGCTTTCCCACATACATCACCGCGACCCGATGGGCCACCAGCCGCACCGCCGCCAGGTCATGCGTGATGAACAGATAGCTCAACTCGTATCGCTCCTGCAGGGTCTTGAGCAGGTTGAGGATCTGCGCCTGGATCGACACGTCGAGAGCGCTGATCGGCTCGTCCGCGACAATAAAATCGGGCTTGAGGGCCAGGGCTCGGGCGATCCCAATCCGCTGCCGCTGCCCACCACTGAACTCGTGGGGATATCGATTGCTGTGGGCCGGATTGAGCCCACATTCGTCCATCAGCTCCCGCACCATCTGCTTGAGTTCGCGCCCCCGGGCCAGGCGGAACGTACTCAGCGGCTCCGCGATGATCGACCCCGCGGTCATACGGGGATCCAGAGACGAATAAGGATCCTGGAAGATCATCTGCATCCGGCGGCGGGTCTGGCGGAGGGCCTCGCCCTTCATCTGGGCCACATCCCGCCCGGCCATCAGGATCTCACCCGAGGTGAGCTTCACCAGGCGGAGTATGGCGCGACCGGTGGTGGTCTTGCCGCAGCCGCTCTCACCGACGAGCCCAAGGGTCTCGCCACGGCCAATATCCAGATCAATGCCATCCACCGCACGCAGACTGCCGATCGTACGCCGCAGGAACAGCCCGCGAGTCACCGGGAAATGGACCTTCAGATTGCGGACCTTCAGCAGTTCACTGGCATCCGTTTCGGGATCCGGCGTGCGCACAGGCGGTCTCTCGCTCATGGGCCGCCTCCTTCCAGCGCCCAGCAAGCAGCCTGATGGTCCTCGCCCACGTGGACCACCGGCGGATACGCACCGACACAGGGTTCGTGGACCAGCGCACAGCGGGGCCGGAATGGGCAGCCCCCCGGGATGTGGAGCGGGTTGGGCGGACGCCCGGGGATGGCGTCCAGCTGATTGATCGGTTCCTTGTCCATGCGGGGGATGGTGCGCAGCAGTCCGCGCGTATAGGGGTGCTGCGGATTACGATACAGACTATCGGTAGGAGCCTCCTCGATGACCCGGCCGGCATACATCACGGCGACCCGATCGGCGAGGCCAGCGACCACGCCGAGGTCATGGGAGATGAGGATGATCGATGTCTTGATCTTCTCCCTCATGTTCCCGATCAGCTCCAGGATCTGTGCCTGAATGGTCACGTCGAGGGCCGACGTGGGCTCGTCGGCGATGAGCAATCGCGGCTTGCACGCCAGCGCCATGGCGATCATCACGCGCTGCCGCATCCCCCCGGAAAACTCGTGCGGATACGCGTTGAACTGCTCCGCCGGATCGGAGATCCCCACGGTTCCCAGCAGCCGGACGACCTCTTCACGGGCCTTGGCGCGGCTCAGTTGCTGGTGGAGTTCGAGGACCTCGGCGACCTGCCGGCCGACCTTGATGAACGGGTTGAGGCTCGTCAGGGGATCCTGGAAGATCATCGCGATCTCGTTCCCCCGCACCCGGCGCAGCTGCGCCTCCCGCATCCGCAACATGTCCTGGCCGCGGAACCGGATACGGCCGCGAACCACCCGCCCCGGTGGGTCCGGGATCAGTCCCATGATGGCCAGGCTGGTCACGCTCTTGCCGCAACCGCTCTCCCCCACCAGCCCCAGCACCTCCCCCTCGGCCACGGTCAGGTCCACGCCATCGACCGCGCGAATGATGCCTTGCTCGGTAAAGAACTGGGCGTGCAGATCCGTGATCTCCAGCAGTAACGGCCGCTTGGGTGGCGCCGGCGGCGGCTCTGCACTCCCAGAGGGCCTGTCCAGGTGGTCTTCGGACGATTCGCTCACGATGCCTCACTCTTCAGGGATGGATCCAGCGCATCGCGTAGCCCGTCACCGAGGAAATTCAGGCTGAACAGGGTCAACGCCAGGGCCATCCCCGGAAAGATGATCAACCAAGGGAAGAGGTCCATCGTCGCGGCCCCTTCCGCGGCCAGCGAGCCCCAGCTGGCCTTGGGTGGCTGAACACCGAGCCCCAGGAAACTGAGGAACGCCTCGGCCAACATCACCACCGGCACGTTCAGCGTCGCGTACACGATGATGGGCCCCAACGTGTTGGGGATCAGGTGCCGGAAGATGATGGCCGGCTCCCGCACACCCGTGGCCCGAGCGGCCTCGACGAATTCCCGCTGCTTGAGCGACAGGATCTGCCCCCGCACGACACGGGCCATCGTCAGCCATTGCACGGCCCCCAGGGCAAGGAACAGCAGGTAGATGTACCTCCCAACGAAGACCATCAGCATGATCACAAAGAACATGAACGGCAGACAGAACAGGATATCGACGATGCGCATCATCACCGAGTCGATGGTGCCGCCGTAGTACCCGGCCACCGCCCCCCAGGTGACGCCGATCAACAAGCTCACCAGCGTCGCGATGAGGCCCACCATCAGGGACACCCTCGCTCCGAAACAGACCCGGATGAACAGGTCGCGCCCCAGTTCGTCCGTGCCAAACCAGTGAATGGAGGGCCGGGTGTACGGCTCCCCACTGGCCTTCATGCCGGTGGGAATGGAGCGAGTCAGTGGGGGCTGAGGCCCGAACACCAGGTCCTGGTCGTTGGGACCAAAATGGACCACGTACTGGCTCAACAGCGGCGCGCTCACCGACACCAGTGCGACGACGATCATGACCAGGCCACCGGCAACGGCCATGCGGTTGCGCGTCAGCCGGCGCCAGGCGTCCGACCACAGGGATCGCCCCCCGATATCCTCACCGTCGTCCCCGCCTTGACTACGCTGGTCGGACATCTGGGTCCACGAGGAGATAACATCACTCATAGCGCACCCTGGGGTCCAGCCAGCCGTAGAGGATGTCCACGATCAGATTCATGACAATCAGGAACGTGCTGTACACGATGATCGTGCCCATCACGAGGGTGTAGTCCCGGTTCAGCGCCGCCTGGATGAAGTGCCGCCCGATACCAGGGATGTTGAAGATCAGCTCGATGACCAGCGAGCCGGTGAGGATGCGAGCCGTCGCCGGGCCGATGTAGCTGATCACCGGCATCAAGGCCCCCCGCAGTGCATGGCGCGTGACCACCGCCACCTCGGAGAGGCCCTTGGCCCTTGCCGTGCGGATATAGTCCTCGCCGATGACCTCCAGCATACCTGCCCGGGTCAGCCGCGCGATGTAGGCCGCGTACAACGCGCCGAGACAGATGGCCGGCAGGACCACGTGCCGCCACGAGCTGAACCCGGCCACGGGCAGCCAGCCCAGGATCACCGAGAAGATGAGCACCAGCAGCGGCGCCAGCACGAAGTTGGGGATGCTGACCCCGGTCATCGCCACGCTCATCGAGGTGTAGTCGAAGGCCGAGTTACGGTTCAGCCCGGAAAACACACCCGCGCCCACTCCCAGGATGATGGCAAACACCAGCGCCACCACGCCCAGCATCGCCGACGCCGGGAAACCGCGGATCAACAGCTCGTTGACCGTGAGGTTGGGATAGCGTGTGGAGGGGCCGAGGTCGCCCCGGCTGATCATCAGCAGGTAGTCGATGAACTGCGTACGGCGGATGTCCCGCCAGGTGGTGCAGGTCTTGATGACGTACTGCCCCGTCTGGATGTCGATATCCCGGTAGATCGGGAACACGGGCCAGTCCAGGTGGTAGGCCGCTTCCAGGTTCTCGCGCACCTCGTCGGGAACATTCCGATCGGCGTCGAAGGGACCACCGGGCGCAGCGTGCATCATCGCAAAGCTGATGACGATGATGACCAGCAAGGTAGGAATGCTTGCCAGCACGCGCCTCACGGTGAACCCGAGCACCTTGGTACCTGCTCCCTTCCCACACCCCTCGTGGAATCCCGGACAGCTAGTTCGTGCCTACTCCCGCATCACAACGTACGACAGAGACTCCTGGGCATCCCCGCAGGTATCGATATCCCACGTGTGGGTATCCACGTTGATCCCGAAGTAATCGACGGTATCCGACTCCTCCTCGACCTTGAAGGCGTCGAATGAGCCGGGATTGACGGCGATGGTCTGCCCCCCACCCTTGAATTCGATCTGCTGGTACTCCACCTTGCCGCAGGTGCCGTTCTGACGGGCGACCTTGTCCCCCCGGCGGATGGTGAACGGCTGGACGATGGAATCGGTGACCAGCGGCCCCCCCAGGCCTTCGTCGACGATGATCTCGACCTTGCAGTTGCCTGCGTGGGGGTCGGGGCAGTCGTCGTAGTAGACGACAAAGGCCCAGCTCTCCGGATCGGAGCGCCGCAGCACACGCAACGTGATGGGGATATTCTCTTCCTCCAGGTCGTAGGGGATCTCCATCTCGGGGATGGTGTAACCGAAACGGGTGTAGTCGAACTCCCCCTGCGAGTTCTCCTCGAAGCTCTTGATCTTGAGAATGTGCTCGGGGAGGTCGATCCCCGACCCCTCCAGTCCGCAGTCTCCTAGCGGCTCCTCCCAGTCATCGTTCCAAGACTGAGACACCAGCTTGCCGCTGTGTTGGTACACGGTGAGCCCGTCCTCCTGGAACGTGGAGATGGTGGTTTCCGTGGTGTCGAGACAGAACTGCAGGGGTTCGTACGGGCTCCCCAGCCAGCATCCCGTCGTAGTGAATCCCATCGTGATCAAGAGGATCCAGAGGTGACGCATGACCATCGCTCCAATACAGCAAGATTCCACATTCGACTCAGTAGACAAGGATTCTATCGCATCCCTCGCGCACGTGCGTAGCTGATGATAGCGGTTCCGTCAGGATTCCTCTTCCACGGTGGCCCATGTGGTCCACAAGGTGAGCCGATACGTGGTGGGTTGCCCGTCGTATCCCCCCATCCACAGATAGATGCCGTAGCCGGCGTCCATGGCCCCATCTGAGGAGCCGCCATCCACGTACGACGTGGCCGACTGCGAGGCAATGAAGGCCGCCTTCTCCCCTTCCCACTCCGACCAGAGCACGAAGTCCAGGTCTGCGTCCGGCTCGGGCCAGGTGATCTGCACGTGCAAGATGGCGTCCTCGACGATGTCGAAGCCCAGGCAATCCGCGTCCCCCAGGTCGTAGTTCTCGGGCACGACGGTGTCGATGCGGCCATCGACGAAGGTGGCCAATCCGGTGGGAGCGAGGGTCCCCAGCCACTGTCCTTGCCCCCGGTAACAGGTGTCGATGAGGGCGTCGTTGGGCTCTTCTTCGACGATCCAGCGATAGTAGGGTGAGACGTCCTCCACACCGTCGCAGTCATTGTCCTTGCGGTCCCAGTACTCCACGGCCCCGGGGTAAACACTGGGATCCCCGTCATCGCAATCCGCGCCGGAGGGGTAGCCGTCGCCGTCCAGATCCTCGGTACAACCCGGGGAATGGGCAGACAAGATCGTCAACAGGAGGATCGCTGGGAACCGCTCACGCCACACGCCGGCAGCGTACCATGGTTAAATGTGCGCGGAGGAAGATCGTCACGTTGCGTTCCCCGCGCCCATTCGTCGCCGTGTTGGCCTGGCTGTTTGCTTTGCTGGTCCCCTGCTCCGCGGGTTCCCAGTCGGAGGAGGCGACCGTCACCAACCTCGCGCGGCCGGCCAAATGGAAGGCGGACTCGCTGGCACTGGAGATCCGGGACCGGAACCTGGCACTCGGTGGGCTCCAGCTGGGGAATTGGGCCGATCCGGCCGAGCCCCTCGATCTATCGGCGCTGGAGGGCATCAAGGCACCTTGCCGGTCGCTGCGCATCGACGCCGCGGGCATGTCCGTCCTCACCGTTTGCCCCACCACGGCGGGCAACGAGAGGGTGCTCATGACCCTTCAGGGGGTGGTCTTGCAGCTGCCGCTCCCGGTCAAGAAGGGGACCAACCCCAGCATCAGCGACGATGGCGTCCGCGCCGCGGCCATCTTCGACGAGGAGGGCGCCTCCGTCCTGCACGTGGTCGACGTGCAGCGGACCAGGGACATGGCGGTGCTGGGCCTGGACGAACCCCGTCACCCGATCCTGGCCGGTGAGGGAACGGTCGTCGCCTGCACGGCCATGGTTGGAGGCAAACGTCACGCGGTCGTCATCGATCTGGAGACGGGCCAGGGGCACGTCCTTTCCGACGGCCAGCGCGAAGTGGATGTGGGGGCCCTCAGCGCCAACGGACGGCGTGTGGTCTACAAGGCGTTCGTGGCCCCCCACGACGATTTCTACCTGGTGGATCTAGATCGCAGTATCCGGTTCAACATCAGCGATAGCGAGGGGTCCGCCGTCGCCGTCGATCTATCCCAAAACGGGGATACCGTGGCCTACATATCCAGTTTTGGAGGGGCCTACGGCGTGTTCACAGCCGACATCAACGCGCGCAAGATGATCAACCGTATCGGCCTCTTCAAACCGGTCAGAGACGTCTACATCTCGGCTTCGGGGCAACGATTTGCCATCCTCCAGGGGAGCGAACGGCCGGTCTTCGAGGTGTGGGACACCCACGGCAAGGTCTCGAACCGGGTGCACGTCATCGACGAGGGCTGTGAGAAACCCACCCTGGCGAGCAGCGGGTTGGTGGCGGCGGCCCTGTGCCCCAGCGGCGACCAGAGAGCCGCGCGCTTGCAGCTTTACACGCTACCCGACCAGGAGTGAATGTCGGATCCCACCATGAGTCGTCCTGCCGCCTTCTTCGATTTTGACCGAACGTTGATCAGCGTCAACTCGGCTACCTTGTGGGTGAAGGCCGAGCGGGAGGCGGGCCGCGTGAGCAGCTGGCAGCTGTTCAAGGCCGCCGCCTTCATGGTGCAGTATCACCTGTCCATGATCGACATGGAGCGGGCGATGAACTCCGCCCTCTCGACCATCGCAGGGCAGCCCGAATCCGACCTCGCGGAGCGCACGCGGGTCTGGTACCGCGATCAGGTCCGCCAGCACCTGCTGCCGGCTGCCGTCGAGTCCATCGAATCCCACCGGCGTGAAGGGCACGCCGTGATCCTGCTCACCAGTTCGTCGCCGTACCTGAGCGCTGCCGTGCAGGAGGACCTGAACCTGGATGCGGTCGGGTGCACCAGCTACGAGATCACCGAAGACGGCTGCATCACAGGCCGCGTCAAGCTGCCCATGTGCTACGGCAAAGGCAAGATCGATCACGCCGTTCGTCTGGCTTCGATCCACGACCTGGACGTGGACCATTCCTACTTCTACACCGACTCCTACACCGACCGTCCGCTGCTGGAGCGCGTCGAGCACCCCCGTGTGGTCAACCCCGATCCGCGACTCAGGCGCCTGGCCCGCAAGCGGGGCTGGCAGATCCTGGACTGGCAGCCAACAGGTGGCCGGCAGACGCCATAGCGGGCTACACTGGCCGGGTACGCTCATCGAGGGGATCAGCGATGACCATCGAGCTGGAAAAAGTGGAAATCCGACCGCTTCGAGAGTCCGACTTCGAAGACATCGTGGAGATCGACACCCGCGCCGCGGGACGATCCCGGCACGACTACATCGGCCGGAAGTTCGAGCACGCCATCCAGAGCGCCGGGCAGCTGGGGACCTCCTACGTGGCCACCTACGAGGACCAGGTGCTGGGATTCATCATGGGGGAGGTTTACCTGGGTGAGTTTGGCATCCCCGCCGACACGGCGACCATCGACACCATCGGGGTGCACCCCGATTTCGGGGGCAACGGCCTGGCTCGCATGCTGATGAACGAGTTCATCAACCATTGCAAGGTGGCGGGCGTCAAACGTATCCATACGCTGGTTGAGTGGACGGACGAACCGTTGCTGCGGTTCTTCGATCACATCGGCTTCACGCCGGCGAAAGTGCTGTCTCTGGAGCTCAAGCTCTAGCCCCAGACCCGCTCCCGGACCAACCCGGCCACATCGACGATGGCCACGCGCTCCTGCTCCATCGTGTCGCGATCACGGATCGTGACCGTCTGGTCTTCGAGCGTCTGCCCGTCCACGGTGATGCAATACGGCGTGCCGGCCTCGTCGTGGCGGCGGTAACGGCGGCCGATGGCGTGCTGCATGTCCATACGGCTGTTGATGCCCTGCTGCTGTAGCTCGGCCACGATCTCCCGGGCCAGATCCGGCATCCCGTTCTTCTTGACCAGGGGCAGCACGGCGCACTTGTAGGGGGCCAGACGGGGGTGCAGCTTGAGCACCACGCGGGTCTCCATGCCACCCTTGGCGGTGGGGGCCTCTTCCTCGTGGTAGGCATCCAGCAGGTACATCAGCATGCCCCGCGTGGCGCCGGCGGCCGGCTCGATGACGAACGGCACGAAGCGGTAGCCGTTCTTGCCCGTCTCCGGGTCGGTCTGATTGGGATCGAAATAGCTGAGCTTGACGCCGGAGGCCTCCTGGTGCCGTTTGAGGTCGTAGTCGGTGCGGTTCGCCACGCCCTCGAGTTCGTCCCAGCCCCAGGGGTAGAGGTACTCCAGGTCGCTGCAGGCGCGGGCGTAGTGGGCCAGCTCTTCTTTTTCGTGGGGACGCAGGCGGAGATTCTCGGGGTGGTTGAGGAACTGCCGCCACCAGTCCATGCGCTGCTGGGTCCAGTACTCCATCCACTGGTCGTCCGTCCCCGGCTCGCAGAAGAACTCCATCTCCATCTGCTCGAACTCACAGGAGCGGAAGGTGAAGTGCTCGGTGGTGATCTCGTTGCGGAACGA
>CAZDDH010000307.1:0-9084 GCA_964504165.1 uncultured Rickettsiales bacterium
CGTGTCGTCACAGTCGCCCGAGCACTCGTCGAGCCCGTCGCCGTCGTCGTCCACCTCCTCGGCGTGCAACGCCCCGTCGCAGTCGTTGTCCACATCGTCGCAGGCCGCCTCGACGGCCCCCGGATAGGCCGCCGGCTCGTTGTCGTCGCAGTCCCCGGCGCAGGTGTCGTACCCGTCCTGGTCCCAGTCGTTGGCGTTGAGCGCCGGGTCGCCATCATCGCAATCGCCGGCACACTCGGCGGAGCCGTCGCCGTCGTCGTCCGTCTCGTCGGCGTGCAGCGCCCCGTCGCAGTCGTTGTCCAGGTAGTCGCAGATGACCTCGGTGGCGCCGGGGTAGACCGTCGCCTCGTTGTCGTTGCAGTCCCCGGCGCAGGTGTCGTAGCCGTCGCCGTCCAGGTCGTCGGTGTTCAGCGCGGCGTCGTTGTCGTCGCAGTCCCCGTCGCACGGCGTGATCCCGTCGCCGTCCACGTCCATCTCGTCCGGGTGCAGCGCCCCGTCACAGTCGTTATCCACGAAGTCGCAGTCCACCTCGGTGGCGTTCGGATGGATGGCGTCGTCATCGTCGTCGCAGTCGCCGCCACCGGACCACTCGGCGGCGTGGCCGTCACCGTCGTCGTCCACCCCGTCGATGCCATCGCAGTTGTTGTCGTCCCCGTCCCCCACCACGTCGGTCTCGCCGGGGTTGACGTTGATGTCGTCGTCGTCGCAGTCGCCGTCACAGGAGCTGTAGCCGTCGTTGTCGAGGTCGAGGGAGTCGAGGCCGGCGTCGTTGTCGTCGCAGTCGCTGCAGGCCAGGTCCGTGTCGCCGTCCGTGTCCGTGTCCTCCCCGGTCAATAGCTCGCCGTCGCAGTCGTCATCGATGCCGTTGCACAGCTCTTCGGCGTCGGGATGGATGTCCTCGTCGGTGTCATCGCAGTCCTCGTTGGCGTCGCCGGTGCCCGGCAGCATGTCGTCGCCGCAGGTGTCGAAGCCGTCGGCTTCCTCGTCGTCGCAGGCCATGTCCTCGCCGTCGCAGTCCTGGTCGATGCCGTCGTTGACGATCTCATCGGCCCCCGGGTGGATGGTGGGCTCGGCGTCGTTGCAGTCGTCCATGTGGATGTAGTCGGCGGGCAGGTCCGGGTTGGCCGGGTAGCCGTCGCAGTCCCGGTCCACACCGTCCCCGGCTCCAGCCGGGGATCCGTCAGGGCAGTCGTCGCAGTCCTGGTCCACGCCGTCGCCGTACGGATCTTCGGCCCCGGGGTAGATGGTGACGTCCTGCGGATCACAGTCGTCCTCGTCGTCGAAGCCGTCCCCGTCGAAGTCGAATTCCTCGTCGACCTGCCGGCAACCCAGGCCCGTCAGGGCGAGGGCCAGCAGGGTGAACAGGAGCATCCTGATCGGTCGATAGGTCTTCATGGTGTCTTCCCCTCAAAGGATGTGCCCAGTGTACCAGAGGTGGGGCGCGCGACACGATTCCGTTTGACATTGCTTCGGCGCATGTTTAGATCCGTCTACATATGATTGGATAAATCTATGGAACGTCTACAAGAAGACACGGTTAACGAGATTCATGTCGGGTACCGGCGACGGGGCCCGGCCGACGGGTTCCCCGAAGGGTTCCAGTGCCTGCACTGCGGCCGCGCCTACGAACAGGGCGTGGTCTACCCGGTGGCCGACCGCCTGTACGACGCCCGGCGGGCCGTCGAGGAACACGTGGCGCGGGAACACGATGGGGCTTTCGCAGCCCTGCTGGCCGCCGGCAAGGACGGCACCGGGCTTTCCGACATCCAGCGGGCCGTTGTGGAGGCCTCCTACGAGGGGCTGACCGACCGGCAGATCGCAGACCGGCTCGGCAAGTCCGCCTCCACCATCCGCAACCATCGCTTCCAGCTGCGCAAGCGGCGCCGCGAGGCCCGGGCCTTCTTGGCGCTGATGCGGCTCCTCGACGACCGCGCCGAGCACGGGGAGCGCTTCATCCAGTTCCACCCAGCCATGCCGGTGGACGACGACCGGGTGATGATCACCGAGTCCGAGGCCGCCAAGCTGATGGGGAAGTTCTTCGACGAGGACGGGAACCTGGAGCGGTTCCCAAAAAAGGAGAAGCACAAGCTGGTGATCCTGCGGCACGTGGCGACCCAGTTCGCCGTCGGGCGGCGCTACAAGGAGCGGGAGGTCAACCGCCTCCTGGGGGCGATCTACGACGACCACGTCACCCTCAAACGGTATCTGGTCGATTACCGCTTTTTGACCCGGGAGCGAGACGGAAGCGAGTACTGGCGGACGGAAGGTTGAGCTAGCACCCGTTCCCCGGGTAGACCGCCGGATCCAGATCGTCACAGTCCCCCGCACAGGTGCTGAAGCCGTCCTCGTCCTCGTCGTCGTGGTTTAGCGCCGCGTCGTGGTCGTCGCAGTCGTAGGGGTCGCCCGGGGGGGCGCTGCCCAGGTACCACTCGTAGTACCCGTCGTGATCCACATCCCACTCCGAGGCCAGCGGGCCGCCGTAGGCCCCCAAGTCCGAGGTGCTGCCGTCCGGATCCAGCAGGGCCCCGTCCCCCAGGTCGATGAGGTAGGAGGTGCTGTTGTAGTACCCGTCGTCCAGGCGCAGGTCCCAGTCCTGGGAATCGGGGGCGGTCACGTCCACGAAACCCGGCGGCAGCGAGACGTTGCCGTCCGTACCGGTGGGGTTGGGCTCCCCCGCGTAGTTGTTGGGGGTGTTGCCGTAGGCGTCGTTGTAGGTCGGGTACCAGTTCCCGTAGTTGCCAAAACCCAGGTAGATGCCGCCGCCGTCGTTGCCCGCGGCGTTGTCCGTGAGGATGCTGTTAGTGACCCACATCTCCGAGTGCTGGTACTGGTACAGGCCACCGCCGTTGCTGCCGGTGGCATTGCCGGTGACGACCACGTTGGTCAGGTACAGCTCGGAGGTGGTGTTCCACAAGTAGGCGCCGCCGCCGTCGGCACCGGTGGCCTCGTTGCCGGTGAGGATCGCATTCTCCAGGGCGGCACACCCGGTGTAGACGCTCAACCCGCCCCCCTTGGAGGCGGCCACGTTGTCCACCAGACGGACGTTCAGGAAGCTGGGCGTGCAGCTGTAGGTGATCGCCACGCCGCCGCCGTGGTTGGCCACGTTGCCGGCGAAGGTGGTGTTGATCACCGTCGGCGCCGCGTTGCTGTTCCGTGCGCCCAGGCCACCGCCGCTGTTGGTGGTCTCGTTGCCGGTGACGAGGAGGTTGCGCAGGGTAGGCGAGGTGCTGTCGGTGTAGATGCCCCCGCCGTCGTGTTGGGAGGCATAGCCGTTGGTCACGGTGAACCCGTCCAGCACCGAGCCCGCCCCCTCGCCGTTGTCGAAGGTCACCACCGAGCCCTGCCCACCGCCGTCGATGACAGTGTAGGCACTGCCAGCCAACCCCAGCACCGTCGTGGCGTAGCCATTGAAGGTGAGGTTCTCGGCGTAGGTGCCCGGCTCCACACAGACCATTGAGTACCCCATGCCGCCGGCGATGTTGATGCCGTCCTGGATCGTCGCTGCGTCGGCGGGCACGACCACGTCGCAGGTGGTGCACAGCTCGTCCACGGTGCCGAAGCAGTCGTTGTCCTGGTAGTCGCAGATCTCGGGAGCGCCGGGGAACATCGTGAGATCCGTGTCGTCGCAGTCCCCGTCGCAGGTGGTGAAGCCGTCCCCGTCGTCGTCCGTCAAATCCAGCGTGGCCGCGTCGCAGTCGTTGTCCAGGCCGTCGCAGGGGACCTCGGCCAGGCCCGGGTTGACCAACGGCTCGGCGTCGTCGCAGTCCAGCTCGCACACCATCCAGCCGTCGCCGTCCGCGTCCACCTCGTCGGCCTCGGGGCCGTCGTAGCAGTCCGTGTCCACACCGTCGCAGACCTCCGTGGCGCCGGGGTGGACGGCCGGGTCGCTGTCGTCGCAGTCCACAGAGTCGTCGTAGCCGTCGCCGTCGGCGTCCACGGGAACGGAGGTGTCGTCGTCGTCATCTGCGGTGTCGTCGTCCGCGGAATCATCGTCTGCGGTGTCGTCGTCCGCCGAATCGTCGTCTGCGGAGTCATCATCAACCGAGTCATCGTCGGCAGAGTCGTCATCCGCGGTCGTGTCGTCATCGTCCGAGAGGGTGTCATCGTCATCCGAGACATCAGGTGGATCCATACAACCCCATCCAAACAGGGCTCCCAGGCCGACGGCCATCATCCACACCCCGATCCGACCCAACCTGAACTCGAACATCGCACCCACCTCGTTTGACGGAGCCTAGCGTATCCACCCCCGGCCGACGCGGGATCTTACGCACCTCGTACCTGGTGGGACAAAAAACGGATGCGAGGTGGGGCGTCAGCGGGCCGCGGAGGGCGGGCTCGACTCGCCGTGGTCGTTCTTGCCCCAGCACGCCAGCTCACCGTCGGTGCGGATGGCGCAGGTGTGCCAGACGCCGGCGGCCACGCGGATGTACTGGCCCGGTGGGACGCTGGACTGGTTGAAGCCGTCGTCCCCCCAGCACACCGCGTTCAGGCCGTCGTCCATGGCGCAGATATGCTCGTGGGCCACGTCCACGGTGGTGAAGGCCACGCCAGTGGGCACGTCCAGCTGGCCGAACGCGCTGTGGCCCCAACACTCCACCGTGCCGTCCTGGCGCTGGCCGCAGGAGACCCCCCAGCCGGCGGCCACGGATGTGAAGCTGCCGGCCGGCTCGTCCGAGCACTCCCCCCAGCTGTCGAGCCCCCAGCACTCCACCGCGCCGTCCATACGCAGACCGCAGCTATGGGTGTCGCCGCAGGCGACCTGGCGGAACTCCCCGGCTGGCGGGCTGGACTGGCCCTCCAGGTCCCAGCCCCAGCAGCTCAGTGTGTGGTCCGCGGCCACGGCGCAGGCGTGCTCGCCGCCGGCGCTGACTTGCAAGAAGGTCCCCCCAGGCGGGGTGATGTCCCCGTGGAAGGCGTCCCCCCAGCACGCCACCGTATCGCCGGTGGTGATGCCACAGTTGAACGTGCCCAGCCCCGTGTCGATCTGCGTGAAGGTCTGCTGGGGCGGGGTGCAGGCGCCATCCTGGGTCGAGCCCCAGCACTCGACGGTGAGATCGGCCCGCAGGGCGCAGGAGTGGCCCCGGTTGGCGTAGCCACCGGCGCTGACCTCCAGCCATTCGCCGGGCTCCACGCCGTCACAGTCCGAGTCCACGCCGTCGCCGGGCACGTCCAGGGCGCCCGGGTGGATATCCGGGTCGGTGTCGTCGCAGTCTTGGCCGCCGTCGGCGTAGCTGTCGTAGCCGTCCCCGTCCAGATCCGTGGCCGGATCCGTGTCGTCGTCGTCCGCGCTGTCGTCATCCCCCGTGTCATCGTCCCCGGTGTCGTCGTCCCCGGTGTCGTCATCCCCCGTGTCGTCGTCGTCGCCGGTCACGTCGTCGTCATCCCCGGTGGCGTCGTCGTCGTCACCCACCTCGTCGATCCACTCGGGGCATCCACACATCATCAGGGCCACGGTCCACAAGGCCAGGATCCACCCGTACTGCTTCATGGTTCGGCTCCTCCTCGCTGGGCCAGCCATGCAAACCTGGCGCCACATCCGGGTGCAGTATGATGGGCTGCACCTGATGGGACGCTGAAGGGCTGGAGGCTCGGTGACCGAACACATCACAGCGTGTTTCCTGTGTGGCTGCAATTGCGGGCTGGTCATGGAGCTGGACGACGACGGCCAGGTCCGCAAGATCCGCGGGGACCGGGACCATCTGCTCAGCCGGGGATTCACCTGCAACAAGGGGCGGCGCCAGGCGCGGGTCATCGACAGCCCCCACCGCCTGCTGTCCCCAAAAAAACGGGTGGACGGCCAGCTGCAAGACATCTCCTGGGCCGACGCCATCGACGAGATCGCCGCCAAGCTGGGCAAGATCCGCAGAGCCTCGGGCTCCCGCGCCATCGCCCTGGTCCTCGGCGGCACCCCCCACCCGGTGTTCCACTACATCACCGCCTTCGCCTGGCTGCGGCGCATGGGCAGCCGCAACCTGTACAGCCCCGTCTCGCTGGAGTTCACCAGCAAGTACCTGGCCAACCAGAAGATGTTCGGTTGCTCCTACTTCGAGGGGCACCCGGACTTCGACCGCGCCCGCACGGTGCTGTTCATCGGCACCAACCCGTACGTCTCCCACCCGGCGCTGCGGCCCACGCTCAAGCAGCTTGGCCAGGACCCCGAGCGGTTCATGGCCGTGGTGGATCCCCGCCGTACCGAGACGGCCCGCCGCGCCGACGAGCACCTGAGCATCCGGCCCTCCACCGACATCTACCTGCTGCTGGCGCTGCTGCAGGTCATCACCTCGGAGCAGCTCCACGACCGGGCCTTCACCGAGCGCTACTGCAACGGGCTGGAGGGCCTGAGCCAGGCGGTGGCAGCGTTCACGCCCGAACTGGCCGAGGAGATGACCTCCCTCCCCGCCGCGTCGATCCGGTCCCTGGCCCGGCGCCTGGCCAACGAGGGCCCGGCCATCCTCTATTACGACATGGGCGTCGTGGCCAACCACCACTCGACCCTGGTTTCGTGGGCCGTGAAGTCGTTGACGCTGCTCACCGGCAACATGGGGGCCCCCGGGGGCCTGCGCTTCAACCCCACCCTGATCAACGCCAACGACAACGAAACCCTGACCTACATGGGGCGCGAGTACCGCTCCAGGGTCCGCGACTACCCGGAGATCACCGGCCACATGCCCATCACCGTGCTGCAGGACGAGATCCTGGAGCCGGGGCCGGGCCAGATCCGGGCGGCGGTGGTAGACGGCTGCAACCCGCTGCGGGGCTACGCCGACGCCACCAAGATGGAGCGGGCCTTCGACGATCTGGAGCTGCTGGTCTCCATCGACCCCTTCCTCACCGAGGTGGGGCGCAAGGCCGACTACGTGCTGCCGTCGTGCTCGTTCTACGAGCTGGACAACATCTCCTGCGCCGGGGCCGAGTCGTTCCCCGAGCGCTTCGTGCAGTACACCCCCCGCATCCGCCCGCCGCTGGGGGAGAGCCGCCCCGAGTGGGCCATCTACCGCGACCTCATCGCGGCCATGGGGCTGCCGCTGGTGGGGAGCGGGCCGCTGAGCAAGGCGATGGGGGCCGCCTTCCGCGCCGGCAACAAGGTGCTGGGCGGGGAGCGGGAGCTACCGGAGCACTTCTTCCGGGGCCTGTGCCGCAAGGCGGGCCTGTCCTTCAAAACGCTGATGGAGGCGCCCCACGGGCTGATCATGGACGGGGAGGTGGACATGATGGCCCAGATCCGCCACAGGGACGGCAAGGCGTGCCTGGACATCCCGGAGTTCATCGAAGCCGCCGAGGCCCTACCCCGCACCGCGCCCCGGCCGGACCCCGAGTTCCCCTTCCTGCTGTCCACCACCTGCCGCACGTCCGCCAACATCAACACCCTGATCCGGGACCGTGAGTGGATGGAGCGTCACCCCACCTGCCAGGCGCTACAGATGAACCGCGAAGACGCCCAGGAGCTGGGGATCGAAGACGGGGAGACCGTCGTCCTGTCCAACCCCCAGGGCCGGGAGACCGTCCAGGTCACCCTCTCCGAGGACCCCCGGCCGGGCACGGTCTACCTCAGCCACGGCCACGGCTTGTTGTCCCGGGATCCCGGTGACTCCGCGGGCCACGCCCAGGGTGTCGCCGCGGCCCGCTTCGTCCCCGACGCCGACGCCGATGCTTTCTCGGGGATGCCGTTCCTCAGTGGGATTCCTTGCCGTGTGGACCGGGTCTAGTGGATCCCTCCGGACCCCTTTTCCCCGTGGTCTGTCTTCAGCCACTTATACGTGGAGAACAACAACGCCAACAAAACGAAGAGGTAGATAGTGGTCAGAAGAATGTATGGACCCGCGAATATAATGATGGGGGAATTGGCCGAACTCCATGTGTAGTCCGCCAGATCCCTGTAGGCATAACACAGATTTTTATATGTTTTTGCGGCCGTCACGCCTACTGAGGCCAAGTTTGATGCTATCAGGAAACCAATGGCTACACGGGCGAGCTTTTTCAATCCTGGAGAGTCCCGCGACTCGAACATTCTATTGAGCAACACCAGCAACCCAAACCATGTCACTGCACGACAAAGATCTCCTATCTCCCGCACCATGGGCGACGTCACAAACAATAGATCTGAATCGGGAAATAGATGCCAAAGATAAGCGGTAACCCATGTGACTATTAAAAAAATAGAGCGCACACGATACCGATGATGACAACACGATAATATGTTTCATTCTTTTCAGTCCGCAATTCCTGAACGAGTGAGTACGCTGACCATGAAAAGAATAGAATCAGCAGAAAAATCCAGATATCTACAACGAGGTAGGCGATCGGGTTCGGTTGTTCCGCAGGGATGATTCGAGAGAACGCGAACCAGGAGAGGCCTGTGATCACACTCAGGAAGAACCAGACGATCAGGTAACCGACCGATCTACGCATGGAATATTGATTCATAGGACTATCGAGACCAGGCACCATTCAATCCGTTCGTCAGCTTGTTGAACAACGGCAGCTACGCTGCAGCGGGCCGCGCCACCGACCGTCGAGGGCGCTGAGCACGCTGGCCAGCCTTGCTCACGGGGAGGAGCCTATCACGCCCGTTGTCAGTCTTCACGGCTTGTCCTCATGCAGGCTTTGGCCTGCGTTGGTGTCGATGAGTCGGATGGTCAAGAGAGCTCAGCGGTCAATCTCCAGGGTCGCCGTGTAGTATGACTCCGCGCTGGCCTGCTTGGCCACGAGGAGAGGAAGCGACCATGGAAATGGACATGTGGAAGTACTTCGGCATCACCCACGCCGACCACACGCTCAAGAACCCGACGAGCCTGGCCAAGACCGAGGAACTCATCGAGCTCCTCCGTCTGCCTGACGGTGGGCGCGTACTGGATGTGGCCTGTGGGAAGGCGGAGTTCCTATGCCTCGTCGCGGAGCGGTACGGAATCGAGGGCACGGGCCTCGAATTGTCCCCCATCGCCATGGAGGAGGCGCGGAGGAACGTGGCCGCCCGCGGACTGGACGGACGCATCGGCCTCATCCACATCGACGGGGCTGAGTACGAGTCGGGCGCATCCTCCGAGAGGGGGCATTTCGGACCTCCCATCATGCTGCTGAGTC
>CAZDDH010000308.1:0-8988 GCA_964504165.1 uncultured Rickettsiales bacterium
GGGGGGGGGGGGGGGGGGGGGGGGGGGGGGGGGGGGGGGGGGGGGGGGGGCCCCGTGCCGCTTCTTGCTGCGGTCCCAGATCTCGCAGGTCTCCGGGGACTCGGCGACGATGCTCGGCGGCGCGTGGCGCTGGATCTGGGCGTACATCCCCTGGGCCGCCTCGTCGCAGTCGAACTCCCTCTCGTACTCGACGGCCCGCCGGAACAGGTCCCGCCACGCGACCTTGACCGTGGCGCCCGCGAACAGCTCCCCGACCCCCAGCACGGCCGCCAGGATCGGCAGGCAGATGACCAGGCGCGGCAGACGCGGCAGCAACGCCTGGATCATCGGACCAACGCCTCCAGCTCCGCCTGAGCCGCGGCCAGGGCCTGGGCGTCCACCTCCAGGCGGCGGCCCACCCGGCTGAGCTGCTCCTCCTCGCGCAGGCCCAGGCCCAGCAGCTCGGTGCGGGTCGATTCCATGCGCGCCACCAGCTTGAGCACGCCCTGGATACGGCGGGTGCGCTCGTGCTCCACGTCCGCCTGACGGCGCAGGTTGCCGGCGTGGGTGGTGGCCAGCTCGGTGGCCTGCTCCCGCTCCTGGGGGTTGCTGGAGCTGCGGACCAGGGCCTCGGCCCGCTCCAGATCCTCCAGGGTCTGGCGGGTGTCCGCGGCGCCCAGGTAGGTTTCCACCGGGCGCAGGGCGTCGAGGGCCTCCAGGCCCCGTAGGGCCGACTCCACCGTGGACCGGCGGAACTCGACGATGGCGGCGGGGGCGAGCTCCAGGTCGCCTAGCAACGCCAACAGGGCGAAGGCGCGGGTCATCAGGCTGGCGCCGATCTTGCGCAGCTCGGCGGAGGGGGCCTCCTCGAGGAAGGCCCGGTAGGCGTTGGCCAGGTCCCGCTCCTCCTGGCCCGGCGCGGTGGTGGTCACCACGAAGCCGGGCACCAAAAACAGCTGGGTCTTGCGGCGCAGCAGCAGCCCCAGCGGCGGCCCCCAGATCAACGCCGCGATCAGGCCGGCGGGACCGCCGATAAGCCAGCCGATGAAGCACAGGGCGGCCCAGCCCAGCAGCAGCCCCCCCACGAACACGTACGAGGGGGTGCCCTGGGCGTGCAGCAGGTCGAAGCACTCCTCGTCCCGGTCGCGGATCTCGCAGGTGAGCAGGTGCTTGAGCAGCTCGCTCTGGACGGCGCGGGCATACCCCACGTCCACGTCCTTGAGCAGCAGGCGCTGGCCGGTGGCGTCCCCCGGCGTGGCCAGCGGGTTGGGGGCCAACCCGAAGCGGGCCATCAGATCGGTCAGGTCGGGGGGATCGTCGGTCATGTAGCGCGGATCGAAGCGCCGCAGCACCAGCATGGCCCGGCCGTGGGTGCTGCCTGACACACGGCGGTCCGCGCCACAGGACAGGCAAAACGCCGTTCCCGCCGGCTCTTCCGCGCCGCAGACGGTGCAGATGCGGGTGGGACCACAGCGGCCCTTGCCCGGCACCAGCGCGCCGGCGTCCAGGGCCTCGATGACCTCGGTGGCCGAGGCGAAGCGGTCCTCGGGGCGGTGGCGCAACAGGCGCTGGACGATGGCGGCCTCGGTGGGGCTGACGTCGGCTCCCGAGGGGGCCGGCCCGTCCTCCTCGCTGATGCGCTTGAAGTGCTCCAGCGGGCTGCGGCTGGAAAAGGGCAGCTCCCCGGTGGCCAGCTCGAACCACAGCACCCCCAGGGAGTAGAGATCGGCCCGGCCATCCACGGGGAGCCCGGCGGCGGTCTCGGGGGCCATGTACTCGGGGGTGCCCATCAGCACACTGTTGGCGGTCAGCCCAGCCATGGACTCCACCCGGGCCAGGCCGAAGTCCAGCACCCGGATCTCCCCGTCGGGCAGGCGCATGACGTTGTGGGGCTTGATGTCCCGGTGCACGATGCCCAGGGCGTGGGCCGCGGCCAGGGCATCGCAGATGGCGACGACGACCCGCCGGCGATCGACGGCGGGGGCCGGGCCGTGGTGACGGAGCTGCTCCTTGAGGGTGGCGCAGGCCAGCAGGTCCATGGTGAAGAAGGTGTGGTCGTCTGTCTCGAACAGATCGTAGACGCGCACGATGGACGGATGGACCAGGGAGCGGGAGAGGGCCACCTCCCGGCGGAAGCGCTCGCGGATGACCCGTTGCTCGGCCAGGTGGGGCATGAGCACCTTCAGCGCCACGTCCTGATCCAGCGTGCGGTCGTGGGCGGCGTACACGTGGGCCAGCCCGCCCCGGCCGATCTCCTGGCGGATCTCGAAGCGGTCGGCCAGCACGTCGCCCGGCTTCACGGCGTCACCCCCCGTCGGGAGACCAGGGCCCACACCAGCCACAGCCCCGCCAGCCAGGCCAGCACGGGGGCGAAGAGCAGCCCGTAGACCGGTTCGCCGTTGAACAGGAAGGGCACGCCGCCGCGGAACCATGGGATGGCCACCAGGGCCGACAGCAGGGCCAGCTCGGGCCAGCCCAGCTTGGACCGGGAGAAGGCCCGCCCCACCAGCGCCCCGATGATCAGCACCAGCGCGCTGCCCATCAGGACGCCACTGAAGCTGTCGAAGCCGTACCAGTGCACCACGTTTTGTTGGATGGTTCCGGGGATCCAGCGTGCGGTGACGTCCCCCCCCAGGCCCACCGACGCCAGGACCGCCGCCGCCAGCAGCAGGGCGTGGCTCAGCAGGGCCGAAACCCCGATGCCCGCGAGGTTCCGGGCGGCCAGCATGCGATCGAGGGTGCGGGCGGTCCGCAGCGAGATGTGGTCCGTCGCCATCTTGCGAGCCTACACCGAGTGACACGAACGTCCCAGGCCGGAGGCTCGCCGCGGGCGCACGGAGTTGTTACATTGCGCTGCATCGCCGGTACACCAACACCACGGGAGTCATGGCATGCGAACCCCATCCACTCACGTCCTGAGCCTGTTCACCCTGTTCCTCGTCGCCCTCGGCCTGGTCTTCGCCCCCGCCGACGCCGCGGCCAAGAAGAAGAAAAAGAACAAGAAGGCTGCCGCCGAGGAGGCCGCCCAGACCGAGGAGGCCGCCGCAGAAGAGGGGAGCGGCAAGAAGGTCATCGCCACCGTCGATGATCTGCCCCGCCACACCTACGAGGTCAGCGGCACCGTCTCCGAGCTGGTCGAGGATCCCGAGCAGTTCGAGGCCCTGGCGGCGGCGGTGCAGGCGGACGTGGAGGCCATCTTGGAAGAGTATGAGGTGGAGGACCGCTCCACCCGCCAGGACCTGTACGGCCGGCTGGCCAAGCTGGCCTACCTGTCCGGGGAGTACCAGAAGGGGCTGGACTACGGCCAGCAGGTGCGCGACCTGGAGGAGAAGGAGGCCAGCAAGCTGGTCGCCGGGTTGATCTATGGCACGGAGGCCGAGGTGCTGCTCACCGGCGTGGAGCGGGACAGCGACGAGATGCGCGCCGCCTTCCGCGAGGCCTTCACCGCCAAGGTCGAGGCCATGCCGTGGGACGTGGTCCAGGACGAGCTGCAGTCCATGAAGGGCAGCGCCGAGATGTACAGCAAGAACCTGCTGATGGGCATCGTCCAGGCCCGGCTGGATCCGCCGGTGGCCAAGGCCGGCTACCTGAGCACGGACCAGGCGGACTCGGTCGTGGGGCTGATGGCCATGTTCGAGTTCTACCTGCCCGTGGCGCCGGTGGTGGCCGAGGTGCTCACCGAGGTCGTCAACGCCAATCAGGTGGAGAAGGAGGACATCTGGCCCGAGCGGTACGTCACCTTCACCGGCGACGAGGGCTACCAGATGGTGCGCATCGGCATCTGGGACTCGGGGGTGGACACGGCGATCTTCACCGACACCCTGTACACCAACCCCGGCGAGACGGCCGACGGCACGGACAGCGACGGCAATGGCTTCGTGGACGACCTGCACGGCATCGCCTACGACGTGCAGCACAACGCCAGTCCACAGCTGCTCTACCCCACGGACGAGGCCACCGTGCCCCGGGACCAGCTGGAGCAGCAGATCAAGGGCATGATGGACCTGCGCGCCGCCATCGACAGCGACGAGTCCACGGAGCTCAAGAAGTACCTGGGCAGCCTGCAGCCGGAGGAGGTGACGCCGTTCATGGAGAACCTGGGGCTGTACAGCCTGCACAGCCACGGCACCCATGTGGCCGGCATCGCCGTGGAGGGCAACCCCTACGCCGAGATCGTCGTGGGGCGGGTCGCCTTCGACCACCACGCCATCCCGCTGGCCTACGACGTCCCGATGTGCGAGCGCATGGCGGTGGAGTACCAGGCGGTGGTGGATTACTTCAAGGCCACGGACGTGCGGGCGGTCAACATGAGCTGGGGCCTGTCCCTCAAGGAGATCGAGGACAGCCTGGAGGCCAACGGCCTGGGCGAGTCGGCGGAAGCGCGGGGCACCATGGCCCGCGAGATGTTCGCCATCGCCCGGGACGGCTTGTACACGGCGATGCAGAGCGCCCCGGAGATCCTGTTCCTGGTGGCGGCGGGCAACTCGGACAGCGACGTGGGGTTCAACGAGTTCATCCCCTCCAGCTTCGATCTGCCCAATGTGCTGATCTCCGGCGCCGTCGATCAGGCCGGCGAGGCCACCAGCTTCACCAGCTTCGGCGAGACGGTGACGGTGTACTCCAACGGCTTCGAGGTGGAGAGCTACGTGCCCGGCGGCAATCGGCTCAAGTTCTCGGGCACCTCGATGGCGTCCCCCAACACCCTCAACCTGGCCGCCAAGATGCTCGCCATCAACCCCGAGCTGACCGTCGATCAGGTCATTGACGGCATCCGGGACGGCGCCGACACCATCGGCGAGGAGCAGCCCCTGCTGGTGATCCACCCGGCGGCGACCATCGAGGAGATGCTCACCGACCGCTGAGAACTCCCTAAGAAACCTCGGCATCCCGCCGTTTTCCTGTATCTAATATCCCCATGAAGACGCTTCAATTCTGGTTGTGGATGATCCCGCTCGCCCTGTTCCTCGCCTGCGACGACGGTGGCGACGACGACGACAGCGCTGGCGAACCGCTCGACGACAGCCCCATCGCGCCGGAGCTGGGCGAGATGGGGGAGGAGGCGCTGGACTGCTCCGGGGCCTACGAGCTGCCCCAGGAGTTCACCGGCGATGACGGCCTGGGCCACCACGGCTGGACCCTGGACGACCTGAAGTTCACGCTGGAGTGGGGCAACTCCAACGCCTTCACCTCCGAGTGGATCTCCGACGACAGCTCGATGAACACCGGCAACAGCATCCGCGAGTACCCCTGGCAGGTGCCGGAGGCCAGCTACTGCTACACCGGCGAGCTGGAGCTGAGCACCCCGGGGCTGGCGGCGGGGGAGGCGACGCTGGCGCTGGTGCTGGAGGATCAGACGGCGTTCAACCACCCGTGGTCCCTCTACGGCGAGCTGTACAAGGACGTCTACACGCCGCCGGCCTATGACTTCGAGGGGGCGGTGGGGCCGACGGCCCAGGCGATCCTGGGGCTGCTGGAGGCCAGCAACGAGCTGCCCGGCGCCCCGGACGCGGACGGCTGGGACGACGGGCTGCGGGATGACCTGCTGGCCGCCACGGCCGATTATCCGCGCGATTTTGACGAGGCGCTGGCCCGGGCGGTGCTGTCATTGTGGGAGGCGGCCGAGCTCAAGGGCCAGGCCCTCGAAGACGCGGACATGGACGCTATCGAGGAGATCTTCGACCGCTTCTTCAGCCAGAATTACGCCACCGACGGCACCTGGTCGGTGAGCCCGTCTTCGTCCGGCGTGGATGACGTCATCTACGAGAATGCCGAGAGCGTGGACATGCCGCGGCTGTACGCCGCCGCCATGGCCGCCGGCGGCGGGGCGGACGAGGTGCGGGTGGCGCTGCCGGCGCCCTTCGACTCCCCGGGCATCGACGTGGAGACACCCTTTGGCCGCATCGTGGTGGCCACCGCCGACGCCGCGGACGAGTACAGCGCCGAAGACCTGGAGGACGTGGCGCTGCTGGTGGACCTGGGGGGCGACGACACCTACCACGGCCGCTACGCCGCGTCCCACCAGCTGTGGATGGGGGCGGCGGTGCTCATCGACGCCGCCGGCAACGATCTGTACACCCCCGAGACCGCCGACATCGAGTCCCCGGACACCATGGCCAGCGCGGCCTTCGACACCGACCACGGCTTCACCCAGGGCTGTGGGCTGTTCGGCGTGGGTATCCTCATCGACGCCGCTGGGGACGACAACTACCGGGCGTCCGTGTACTCCCAGGGGGCCGGCGCCTTCGGCTACGGCGTGCTGCTGGATACGGACGGCGTGGACGACTACCGGCTCGGGAACGCCGGCCAGGGCTCGGGGTTTTTTGGCATCGGCACCCTCATCGACGCCGCGGGCGACGACCGCTACGGCCTGTACACCACCGGCCAGGGCAACGGCCGCCCCCAGGGCCAGGGCCTGCTGCTGGATCTGGACGGCCACGACACCTACATCGCCTATTACAACGACCTGGAACCCTGGCTCCCCGGCCCCGGCTACAACAACTACTTCGGCCTCAGCGGCCTGACGTGGCCCTACAGCGACAGCGACGGCAATCCCCATTACATGAGCAACGCCCAGGGCATCGGCTGGGGCTTCCGCGGCGACTGGTTCAGCTCCGGCCCGTCCTACATGACCAACTGGGCCGGCGGCTTCGGCGCCCTGGTGGACTTCGGCGAGGGCAATGACGAGCACTACGCCGACTGCATGAGCATGGGCCAGGGTTTCGTGTACGGCTGGGGGCTGCTGTACGACGGCGGCGGCGACGACATCTACCGCACGTTTTGGTGGGGCCCGGCCGCGTCGGCCCACATGGGGGTCGGCACCCTCATCGAGGAGGACGGGAACGATGATCTGCACGTGGCCTGGGCCTCTGGCGGCTTCGGCTACGACTGCTCGGTGGGGTGGCACATCGACAACGGCGGCGACGACACCTTCGGCGGCCAGTTCCACTACGGCAAGGCCTACACCTACGGCCTGACGTTCATGATCAACGACGGCGGCGACGACATCTACAACGACGGCGGCGTGCTCAACGACCCGCCGTTTGGCATCGTGCACACGGGCCAGCACGGCCGCCGGTTGGTGGGCGCCTTCATGGATCTGGGGGGCGGCAACGACACCTACAACTCCGCCTACGAGGGGGTGGGCAACGACGCCGAGTGGTACCACGAGCCGGTGGGCAACGACATCAATCCGGATTATCACAAGGGGATCGGGATCGATCGGTAGCTTTCGGTCCGAGCTCCCCTCCCCACGGTCACGGTTCTATTCTGACCACTGAGCCCCACTCACCCCCACCCACACAAGCTTTGCGCCCCCCCGAAATTCGGATATGTTACAGACGAACAAAGGGGCCCGGGCACCCGTGTGCGCGTTCTCCCGCAAACGGAGCTTTCCATGATTACATTCCGGACGATTCCCACTTTTGTGGCCTGCTGCGGCCTGCTACTGACCCTGACCGTCGGCGGCCGCGCCGCTGCCCAGCCCGAGGCGCTGCTGATCCAGGACTCGGCCCCCTGGGGCTACCAGGCCTGGCAGACCGAACTCGCGGCCTACGGCATCAGCTACACCCAGATCGGCGTGGCGGACGTGGCCAGCACCAACCTCGGCCAGTACGACATGGTCATCACGTCGTCGGTGCAGAGTGGCGCCCAGAACAGCACGCTGATGGCGTCCACCGCGGATTTTGAACTCTACGTCCAGGGGGGCGGCGTGCTGGTGTGGTCTGGCTGCACCCAGAGCAGCTATCAGCCGTACCCGGATCCACCCTTCGGCGGCACCAATACCTACGGGGCGGACTCGGCCAATAGCGTCGTCGATCCCTCCCACCCGCTGATGGCGAACGTGAGCGATCCGATGACCGGCAGCTCGGCCAGCCACAACTACTACACCAACCTGCCCGCAGGGGCGGAGGTGCTGGCGGAGCACAGCGGCAACGGCAACCCGGTGATGTACGTGCTGGAGGAGGGGATGGGCATGCTCATCGGCACCACCACCACCTGGGAGATCGGCTGGTCCCCCAACTACTCGTGGCCCTGCGGGCAGATGCTGACCAACACCGTCCAGTGGGGCTGGGATTTTGATCCCTGCGCAGGCGTGGACAACGACGGCGACGGCTGGACCGACTGCGACCTGGACTGTGACGACAACGATCCGTCGATCCATCCGGGGGCCCAGGAGATCTGCAACGACGGCATCGACCAGAACTGCGACGGCCAGACCAACGAGGCCGACGACAACGACGGCGACGGCTACACCAACTGCGACACCCCGTCGGACTGCAACGACTTCGAGGCGGCGGCCTACCCCGGCGGCCTGGAGGTGTGCGACTTCATCGACAACAACTGCGACGGCTGGGTGGACGAGGATTTCGACCAGGACGGCGACGGCTGGACCACCTGCGCCGGGGACTGCGACGACAACGACCCGGACATTTACCCGGAGGCGGCCGAGGCGTGCAATGGCGTGGACGACGACTGCGACGGCTCCATCGACGAGCAGACCGACGACGACAGCGACGGCTTCACCGTCTGCGGCGGCGACTGCGATGACAACAACCCCCATACCTTCCCTTTCGCACCGGAGATCTGTGACGAAGCGGACAACGACTGCGACGGTGCCGTGCCGGTGAGCGAGACCTGGGACGGCGACGGGGATGGCTTCGTGGAGTGCCTGGACTGCAACGACGGCATCGCGTCGATCTATCCCGGCGCCGTGGAGATCTGCGACGGCATCGACCAGAACTGCGACGGTGTGATCGACGACGGTTTCGATGCGGACAGCGACGGCTACTCGTACTGCAACGGGGACTGCGACGACGCGGACGCCGATACCTACCCCGGCGCAGCCGAGCTGTGCGACGAGATGGACAACGATTGCGACGGATCCCTGGCCGGATACGAGTACGACGTTGACGGGGACGGGTTCATCGAGTGCGAGGAGTGCGACGACGCCAATCCCACCATCCATCCCGACGCGGAGGAGATCTGCGATGACGGCATCGACAGCGACTG
>CAZDDH010000309.1:0-8987 GCA_964504165.1 uncultured Rickettsiales bacterium
CCGTCCGCCGGCATGACCGTCACCAGCATCACGTCGTCGCTGGCCCAGCAACCATAGGCCAGCGTCATCGGATCACTGGCGTCAAATTCCGGCTCTTTTTGGGCCAGGACGGTCCGCACGTCCTTGACCACCGGTTCGAACTCCGACCACTCCCCGCCGCTCAACCTGGAGACGTACAGATTGGTTGTGCCGACCAGCCCGATGGCGATCTGGGTCCCGCTGGGGTTGGCCGCCGGATGGCCGCCCCGGTTGACGTCGAATTGATGCTCCGTGCCGGTCTCACGGTCGAAGACGGCTGGCCGGGCCCCGACCCCCTGGACCACGACGTGGTAGGTGATGTAGCGCTCCCCGGCCACGCTGGGATCGGACGCCTTGGCCGAGGTGTTCAACGAGGTCACCCGGCGCGTCTTGACGTGGACTTCTTGAAGGGTGCCGGCCGGCTGCTCGCTATACACGACCGCCTTGCCATCCGCTGTAAAATCGGGGAAGCGGGCGCCACGGCCCACCAGCTGCTTGCTGGTCAGCGACGACAGATCGACGATGTTGACGCTGTTGTCCCGGCCGTCGGTTGTGTTGTAGACCAACTGCGAGCCGTCGGGGGAGAAGTTGGGAAACCACTGGGCTCCACGGGTGCCATCCACCAGTCGCACCGAGCGGATGCTGTGGGTCGCCGGGTCGTACTCGCCGATGAACAGATCCAACCCCTCGCGGGCATCCCGATGAACCGCCTCTTTGCTCTTGAGGTTGGCGGAAAAGGCGATCAGAGCGTTGGAGACTGCGCCACCTGCCTTGCGGGGCGTCTTCGTCTTACTCTCCTTGACCGCCCCCTTGCTGGCCCCGTCCGCGCTCCCCGCCGTGCCCGTCGCAGAGGGTGAGCTGCAGCAACCCAGGGCCAGCGTAGCCGTGGCGACCAAACCCAGGACCGTTCGACCGAGCCCATTCATCGCTAAACCGTGCATGTACATCCTCGCTTCCCACCCCAACTCACACCGGGATCAACGCCGTCTACGGATCAGCCCGAGACCAACAAGCAGGGCAGACAGGGCGACGGCGGGAGCAGCCCGCCCGTCCATGTTGCAGTCGCACCCCCGGTCATCGGCGGGGGTGGTGTCGTCGTCCCCGCCGGTGTCGTCATCATCCTCGACGGTGTCGTCGTCGTCATCATCGTCACCGCACAGTCCGGCCGGATCGGCGGTGGTCCCATCGCAGCTGGGGACCAGATAGATGGGGCTGGACCAGGCCGCGCCGTCCCCCGTCTGTTGAGCGTGCACGTAGAAGGCGGTGGTCTCCGTGAAGGCGATGCCCTCGTCTGCGGTATCCACCGTCCACTCGCCATCCATGATGTCCGGGCCGAGGATCTCTTGCCAGACCACCTCATCCGCCGGCGTACCCGCCAGGGTCAACCGGTGCAGCGTCATGGTGGTCAGCGGGTATGTGCCGTGGGCCTCGATGGTGATCGTCGGCGCGTATCCCACCAGCTTCTCGCCCGCCGATGCCGAGTAGCCACCCTCGTCCGAGCGGACCAGCAGGATCATGCGTTCCACGGACGTGGCGAACGTGGATCGCTGCTGAAGCGCGGTGAACAGATCCTCCCGCGTGCGGCCCCGGGCCAGGGCGGCGGCCAGACCTCCCCGGCTGTTGAACCGGGCTATCGGATTGCCCATGAAGCCGTCGTGGTTGTCCGAGCTGGCGATGAAACCCAGGGTGTTCCCCGCCAGGATCCCATCGGCGGCGGAGGCGGAGCCGTCCGGTTGCATCGACTCCCCCCACTCGCTGAACACCTCGGCCAGCGGCCGGTAGTCGTCGTGGAGCACGTCCCACCGGTTGCCCGTGTATTTGCTGGCGTGAGGGACGGAGATCAACCTCCCCCCCGGGTGGTTGGCGGCCATCTCGTCCATGAAAGCCCACAGGCCATCGGGCCCGTCCATGTCCGGGATGTCCTCGACGAGCCTGACCTCGCCCCAGCAGCCGTCGAAATAGACGTTGTGGTGGCCGTTGTCTTCGCCCCCCATCCACTCGAACCCCAGCATGGGCATGAAGCCCGACTCCAGGTAGTTCTCACAGGAGATCCGCAGCTCTTCCCACAATTCCTCGCCGTGGACCTCCAGCGGCGGGAGTTTCATGCTCTCGCCGGCAAAATCCAGGCCGGCCACGTCCCGCGCGTACTCCAGGTTTTCGTCCACGTACTCGGCGCCGTCCAGATAGGAGTTGCCGTGGTGGCTGTGGATATCGCCCCACAGGATGTGGAACTCCGGCGGTCCGTCGCTGACCAGGCAGGGGTTGGAGACGGCGGCGTTCGGGGCCACACCGCCCATCTCGACGCGCAGCACGCCGGCCTCCTGGAGCTCCCGCTGCAGGACGACGACGCCCCCCTCGCTGCCGTCGAATTCCAGGGTTTGGGGCAGACCGTCCACCTGCAGCGACGCCTCGATGGTCGCCTCCCCGACATACCCCTCCAGCGGATTGCCGTAGTTGTCGAGCAGGACCAGCCGGATGGGGATCACGTCCCCGACCTCGGCGGTGCCCGGCAACAAAACGCGGGGCATCGCGAGGGTGCCGGTGGACGAGATGCGCATGACCGGCGGTGGGCTGTCCAGCATGGCCCACGTGGCGTCGCCATCCCGTCGGCTGGCCGCGGGGAATTCGATGTGCCGGTAGGCCCGGTTGGGGGAGCGGACGGCGCAGACGGCCTGCCCCGGGCCCAGGGGGCCTCCCCGGTCATGCCGACGGTGAGCGTGATCGTCGCTCCCTCTGGCAGCCCCTCCTCGACGGTCACCGTGGTGTACATCTCCTGGTGATCGAACGGGTCGTGCTCTGGGCGCTCGATGATCGCGGGTACGCCGTTGTCGATCTCCGCCCAGAGGAGTCCTTCGTAGTGGCTCGGGTCCGCGCCCATCTGGAATTCGTCGTTGCACTCTTGTGGGTCTGTGGTCCATTCGGCGGCTCGGGTGAAGCGGACGCCGTGGAGGATGGGATCCGGGAGCAGGAATCCGCCCCCCGCTTCCAGCCCGCTGGGGCCGACCTCGTAGGTGAAAATGTAGGTCTCCATCCCGAAGGCCGTGAACGGCTCCCCCCCCAGGGTCAGGGTGCCCTCACCACCGGAATCCAGGATCGGCGGGAGCTCGATGGCGCTGGCCGAGGCCGCCCAGACGAAGCACGCGAGCCCAGCGATTAGCCCCCTGACCATGCAGCCAATAGTGAGCAGAAAACTGGGCGTAGGCAAGGGGATTCGGGCCGTTCCACAGGCCCGATCAGGAGGAGCACCTGGAGGCCGTCGGCCACCACACCGGGCTTGGTGCACGTGGAGCCGCTGTGGTATCCATGCCCGGCACCCCCGATGAATGACCATTCAGGAGTTGAGCCGTGGCCATCCGAAAGACCGTCAAGAACAAAGCCGTCCGTCTCTACGAAGACCGGCTGCTAGCGACCATGCGCAACACCCTGTTCCGGCGGCAGGTGGCCTCGATCCCCGGATCGCAGCACTTCATCAAGTTCTACAAGTACGTCGCCAAGATGGACAACGTGAAGCACGTCGGCAAACGGATGCCGCAGTTCAAGGCAGAAAAGAACAGCGCGTCGTGGCTGCCCATCAACAAGACCATCGAGATCAACCACGAATACGAGGTTCAGCAGTTGGCCCTGCCGCTGGAGGTGCTGGACCACTTCATCGAGAAGACCTCACACCGGGTCATCGTCAATTATTGCGGGTGCCGGGTGGCCACCGATTGCGGGCACTACAGCCACGACATCGGCTGCCTGATGATGGGCGAATCGGCGGCGTTGATCCCCGAGGTGTCCCGCCGGGAAGTGGGCATCGAGGAGGCCAAGGCCCACGCGAGGAAGGCCATCGAACACGGGCTGATCCCGCTGGTCGGCAAGATCCGCCTGGACAACGACATCTTCATGATCCCCGACCGGGGCAAGCTCCTCACCGTCTGCTTCTGCTGTGAGTGCTGCTGTATCATGAAATTCACAAAATACGCCTCGGCAGAGAGCATGGACGGCGTCTTCCACCCCGTGGAAGGGCTGTCCATCGAAGTCACCGATGACTGCGTGGCCTGTGGTGCGTGCCAGGAGCGCTGCTATATCGACGCCATCGAGATGGACGCCGGCCGCGCCGTGATCGCGCCGAGGTGCCGGATATGCGGCCGCTGCGTCACCCATTGCCCCGAGCGGGCCATCAAGCTGAGCATCGACAACGCCCGCGCCGCCAGGGATGTCATCGATCGAATCGAAGCCTACGTGGATGTCACCTGAGTCCATCTCTGCCCCGCTACCCGTAAAACGCCGGCTCCGAGACCATCCATCATTTACTGGATAATCACATCGTCCGCCCCGATCTCCTATAGCCTTAAGAATGAGGCGGTTAACCAGCGGGGCGAGGCGATGATGTTCCCATCAGCCCCTTCCCGCCGCCGCCGGCTGGGAGGCCAGACCGATGATCAAATCAATCTTGTGGACACTCGTCGCGTGCCGCTGCGCACCGGCGCGCACGGTGCTAGGTATACTGTCCATCTGTGCGGTGGGGCTCGTCGCGACGAATGCTTCTGCACAGGACGCGGATGGAGACGGTTACTCCGTCGCCGACGGCGACTGCGACGATTCGGACCCTTCGGTGTACCCCGGCGCGCCAGAGATGTGCGACGACGGCATCGACGGCGACTGCGGGGATGATCTGACAGTCACCGAGGTCGACGATGACGGGGACGGGTTCTCCGAGTGCGGGGGCGACTGCGACGACACCAACGCGGCGATCAGTCCCGCCGCGATGGAGCTGTGCAATGACGGCATCGATGACGACTGCGGGCCGGACACCGGCGAACACAACGACTTCGACAATGACGGCTGGACCGTATGCGAGGGGGACTGCCACACGGGCAATGCATCCATCTATCCGTACGCGCCTGAGATGTGCGACGACGGCGTCGATAGCAACTGCGACGGCGTCACCGACGAGAACGCGGACGAGGACGGCGACGGATTCAGCCAGTGTGACGGCGACTGCGACGATACCGACCCGGGAGTCCACCCCGACGGCGTGGAGATCTGCAACGACCGCATCGACGACGACTGCGACGGTTCGACGGACGAGAACGGCGACATCGACGGCGACGGCTGGACCATCTGCGACGGGGACTGCGACGATGCCAACGCCGACGCCTACCCGGGCGGCGAGGAGGTCTGCGACGCCGCAGACAACAACTGCGACGGCACCGTGGACGAGGAGTGGGACGTGGACCAGGACGGCTGGTGCGCCGTCAACGGTGACTGCAATGACTACGACCCCAGCGTGAACCCGGACGCCGAGGAGATCCCCCACAACCAGATCGACGAGGACTGCGACGGCGAGGTGGTCAACGACATCGACGGTGACGGATTCTGGGGCGGCGAGATGGGATCGGACTGCGATGACGAAAACCCGGCCATCAACCCGCTGGCGACCGAGGACTGCAGCGACGAGGTGGATGGGGACTGCGACGGGTTCGACGATTCCAGCGATCCCGACTGCAGCGGCGGGGGCCCCAACTGCGCGGTGATGACCGGATTGCCCGGGGCCAGGGCGCTGGTGGCGGCGGTGGCTCTGGTGGCGTTGTCCGTCACGGCCGTGTTGCGACGGCGACGGCGGCCCACGCCCTGATCAGGCGTAGTTGCTCATGGTGGAACAGGCCAACCGATCACCGAACGTCACACCCTCACATCAGCACCCCTGGCTGGGGTACACCGAACCATCCCGGTCGTCACAGTCCATGCCCGGTGAGGTCCCTGCGTTGTAGGGGCCCGGCAGCCACCAGTCGGGGTATCCATCCAGATCCAGGTCCCAGAGGTCGGCATCCGGGCCGCCGTAGGCGCCGATGTCGCTCGTGCCTCCGTCCGGATCGGTGATGGACGTATCTCCGGCGTCTATCAAGGGCGACGTGCTGGAAAGATGCAGATCCCAGTCGTGGGCGTCCAGCGGAGCCGTGTCCAGGTACTCCGGGTCGACGGAGAGGTTGCCGCTGGTCCCGGTGGGATCGGCCATACCGTCGTAGTCGTCGGGGCTGTTGCCCCAGGCGTTGGAGTAGGTGACGTTCGGGGAGCCCGTCGAGTTGGACAGCCCCCCGCCCGTGGCCGCCGTGTTCTCGGAGATGTCCACGTCGACGAGGTTCGGGGACGCCGAACCGCAGTACAGGCCGCCGCCGCTGCCGCTGGCGTGGTTACCCACGACCGAGACATGGGCCAACGTGGGCGTTCCATTGCCCCAGTACAGCCCTCCCCCGTCGCCACTGGCCGCGTTCCCGGCGGCGACGACATGGGTCATGCTCGTCGCTGCATTGTCGAAACAGGCCCCGCCCCCGTCGGTCCCGGCGATGTTGTCGAACAGGGCCACGTGGTCCATCACCAAACTGCGGCCCCACAGTCCGCCCCCCTGCGTGCCGGCCTGGTTCCCCACGAACATCAGGTTCGACAGGACGTGCGACTGATAGGAATACATGCCGCCGCCGTAAAACGTGGCCTGGTTGTCCCGGAAGATGACGCCATCGAGATGGCTGACGAGCCCCCGTAGGGAGATCCCACCACCGTAGGTGCCCGAATTCTCGGCCACGACGGCGTCGTCCAGCGACAGATAGTTGCCGATGTAGAGATCGATGCCGCCGCCGTACTGGGCTGCGGTGTTGCGCGAGATGTCCGCCCCCGTGATGTACAGGTACGAGTCCGAACTCGCATACAGACCACCGCCGTAGAGGTCGGACGTGTTGTCAGTGAGGACGAGATCCGTGATCGTCGGGGAAGAATTGGAAAACCCCAGCCCTCCTCCGGATGAGCTGCTGGAATTGCCGCTGACCGTGAGCTGGTCCGCCAAAAGATCACAGCGGTTGATCATCATCCCGCCGCCGTTGCCGCCCTGGTTGTCCTGGACCGTCACGCGCGTCAGTGGGGAGTCCGCGTCCTCCATGTAGATCCCACCTCCGTTGCCCCCCGAGTTGGACGCGACGAGGACGTCGGTGAGCTCCGGGGCGCCCCCGGAGATGAAGAGGCCGCCGCCGCCACCGCTGGACTCGTTGCCGGTGATTTCGACGTCACTCAAGACGGCGTACGAATCCACCACAGAGATGCCACCGCCGATGCTGGCGTCGTTGCCCTCGATGGACAGGCCGGCCAGGGACGGCGACGCGCCATCGACATGGATGCCGGCCCCGTAGCTGGCATCGCCGTTGGTCACCGTGAATCCCTCCATGACCGCACCGGCCGTCTCCCCGCTGTCGAACGTCACCACGGACCCTGACGCACTACCGTCGATGGTCGTGTACGGGGCCCCTTCGATCCCGGCCAGGTGGACGTCCTTGCCGGAAAAATCGATGTTTTCGAAATACGTGCCTGCGTCGACGCAGATAACGTCGCCGGCCGCGGCCGCGTCGATGGCGTCCTGGATGGAAGCTTGGTCCGCCGGGACCTCGATGCCACAGCTGACGCAGTCCTCGTCCGCCGTTCCGTCGCAGTCGTTGTCGATGCCGTCACACAGCTCCACGCCACCCCGGCCCACGAGGGCGTCCGTGTCGTCGCAGTCCCCTTCGCAGACGCGATACCCGTCCCCGTCGCCGTCCGCCTCGTCGGCCGCCGGCGACCCGTCGCAATCGTTGTCCAGACCGTCGCAGAGTTCGCTGGCGCCGGGATAGGACGTGGCGTCCCCGTCGTCACAGTCGCCGGCGCAGACCATGGAGCCATCGCCATCGCTATCCACTTCGTCGGCATTCGGGGATCCGTCACAGTCGTTGTCCAGGCCGTCGCAGAGTTCGCTGGCACCGGGATGGGACGTGGCGTCCCCGTCGTCGCAGTCGCCGTCACAACCCCGGTACCCGTCGCCGTCGCCGTCCACCTCGTCGGCGTCCGGCGTTCCGTCACAGTCGTTGTCCAGGCCGTCGCAGAGCTCGGGGGCACCTGGATAGGAACTGGAGTCCCCGTCGTCGCAGTCGGAGCACACCGTCGAGCCGTCCCCGTCCCCGTCCGGCTCGTCCTCCGTCGCCGGATCACAATCGTTGTCGATGCCATCGCAGGTGGCCTCGACGGCGCCCGGAAAAACCGTGGCGTCCGCGTCATCGCAGTCGTCACACACCGACGAGCCGTCCCCGTCCCCGTCCGGCTCGTCCTCCGTCGTGGGATCACAGTCGTTGTAGATACCGTCACAGGTCGTATCACAGGCGCCCGGGTGCACCGCCGCGTTGCCGTCGTCACAGTCGACGCAGGAGCTGTACAGGTCGCCATCGCCGTCGGGGGCGTCTTCCGTATAGGGATCACAGTCGTTGTCCACGCCATCGCACGCCGCCTCGACGGCCTTGGGGTGGACCGCCCCATCCCCGTCGACGCAGTCGCCCCCCCAGGACAAAACCCCCTCGGCCTCGGCGTCGGTCTCATCCGCGCCAGGGGCGCCGTCACAGTCGTTGTCCACGCCGTCGCAGGCCTCGACGGCCCCTGGATAGACGGTCGCGTCGCCGTCGTCGCAATCGGCATCGCAGCTCATCACTCCGTCCCCGTCGTTGTCGACCTCACCGGCATCCGGGGAACCATCGCAGTCGTTGTCCATGCCGTCGCAGGCCTCGACGGCCCCCGGATACGTCAGCGCGTCGGCGTCGTCGCAGTCCAGGCAGGCGCTGGAGCCGTCGCCGTCGTCGTCGGGCTCATCGGCTGTAGATGGTTCGCAGTCATTGTCCACGCCGTCGCAGATCACCTCGAGCGCTCCGGGGTTGACGGACGCGTCGCCGTCGTCGCAATCGACGCAGCTGGAGTACCAGTCCCCGTCGGAGTCGGGGGCGTCCTCGGTGGCCGGATCACAGTCGTTGTCCACGCCGTCGCAGGCCACCTCGGCCGCGCCCGGGTTCACCGCCGGATCGCCGTCGTCGCAATCGACGCCCTCGTCGTATCCGTCTCCGTCCGCGTCGATGGCTGTCGTGTCGTCATCGTCGTCATCGGCTGAGTCATCGTCGTCATCGGCCGAATCGTCGTCATCATCG
>CAZDDH010000310.1:0-8984 GCA_964504165.1 uncultured Rickettsiales bacterium
GAGCACACTGGCGATCATGCTTTATGTGTGACGGTCTGCAACGTTGAGGTAGACCTGCAGGGCACTGATGTGATTGACGTAGAATGCCGGAGCACACTCTGCCGGGTCGAGGTGGATTGGCAGGACAGAGCGTCACAAAGCCGGTTCTTCGACCAGACCGCCTCCACCGAACCATTCAAAACCTCTGGAAGCGCAAGGATCTACAAGGACGAATATGGCGAAGTCGTCGGCGGAGTCATCTATCTTGCC
Source organism: uncultured Rickettsiales bacterium (assembly GCA_964504165.1). Lineage (GTDB taxonomy): Bacteria > Myxococcota_A > UBA796 > UBA9615 > CAYRNR01 > CAZDDH01. Next base: position 250 of record CAZDDH010000310.1, read on the forward strand.
AAGAAGGGCGAATCGATCCCGAAATAGGCATTTCTTCAGCCGGGACATAGCGTATTACGTCCATGTGATTGCCTTACACGAGGCTGGCCAAGTAGCTCTCATCCTAGCCCGAATATTGAATAAATAGAAAACCTCGAAGCCGTAAATCCTTTAGAATTTCTGCTGTTTACATCAGATTCCGAAGGAGGCTTCGCGTACCGATCAAAATCCCATTGCCCTGGTTTACAGTCCACACCTCTGCCATCGATAGAGATCCAGGTCCCGTCCAGACGCCCTGCTGTCCTGGCTAAGCGGCCTTGAGCCTAAGCTCAGGGAGTAGCTTGCTGGATTGCCGAGCACGTCGAGCCGGTCTTCGACGACACGCCCTGTCAGCAGTTCTACGGAGTTGGTCCCTTTGTGGCGGCCCCAGCGTCGGCTACGCAGGTTGTAGTAGGCACGAAACAGATGGAGAAACCCCTGAGTCACGCCTTTGTTTACATAAAGGAAGGGGCGAAGTGCGGCGTTGAATTCCTCAATAGCGCTGCTGGCCCGGTCTCGGTTCTTAACGGCGTGATGCACCGTCTCGATGACCGGCCGGCTTCGTTGCCAGCGTAGTCTCGTAGCCTTGATAAGGCTCCCAGCAAATGTCATTGATGCCGCTATCGTTGCAGCGGATCGCATCGGCATTCCAGGAGCCAATAGAGCTGCCACATGACGCAGTCCAGTGGCGTCGGTCGGTTCCCGAAGGGGCCCGCGATCTCGTCGAGTTGTTCCCGGAGCAAACCCATAAGGAGGGCCAGCCCCGCAGCTCGGTTTCGTAGGAAGCCACCGGCCTTCCTGGCCTTGACGTCCTCCACCGCAATCATCCGTTCAGCAGCGGTTTTCAGTTGCAGTCGCATACCGTCCTTGGTCCGAATGCGTCCCGTGGTAAACGCCCGGGCCGCGATCACCCTACTGATGCTGCTCAAGATCGGCGCGGTGGTGCTGCGCAATACTCGCCGGATCCGCGTCCTGCTGTCCTCCTCCTATCCCTACCGAGATGCCTTCCGACACTTGGTGCTCCATCTCGAGCCTGGGTGACCCCGGTGAAAGCTCCGAATCGCTGTGGGAAAGGTGGAGGTGCGCCCTGGAGTCGATCGCACTCGTACTACAACGGTGATTCCTGCACGATCAAAGCATCTGGGCCGACTCGGCGCGCTGAACAGGCCACTCCGCAATATGCGGGATTAGTATTATCTTCTTCAACCTAAATACCTCATCCGCGGAAATGCCAGGATTCTGTATTCGCGGAAAGAAACCACTCGCCATCGTCCAGTTTTCGGACAGATTGGTCCACCATGGGACTGTTAACTCCGCGCGACATCGTCGTGCTATCCGCATATCCGATGGCCCTAATTCTGGCTTCAACCGAGGATGCATAATAATCGTGACCCAGTGATCTTCCAATCATCAGTGTTTACACGCATAAACACTCCAAAATGTCAGCCACCAAATTCAACAGCCTGCATTCGCACCAATAACTCATCCCGGTAACTGCGCAACTGATGCAATTTATCATCCATCTCATCGATCAACTGCCTTGCCGCTTCTGGCGGATAACGGTTGATAACGCCCTCATCAAATTCACCAACATCGATTGCATCGATTGCACGGATTATTTTTCTGAACTCCTTCACACAACCGGGAAGCGGTGGACGACCCGCTTTTGATTTTCTTTCGCGTCCATTGCTACACTTTTTGATTTCTTTATTAAGCATTCTAACTGTCATCTTTCTTTCGACGGTTCGTTTAGCCAACTCTTGTTTTGTGCCAAGATCCGCAACGGTGAACAGTGCTCTGTGGTGTGATATGGAAAGTGCGTTTCCTATATTTTCGGGAAGCATCCGTAATTGTTCTACCAACGCAACCGAATTGTAGATATAGGTATAAGATGCCAATAGCTTTTGCTTACCTGCCAATCTACGGAAGGACATATGCTTCCTTCCCCTGGTGTGAAAGGCATTCAAGTCACCGGCGAAGAATTCTTCAAGAACGTACTCCCCCATCTCCTTAGCCGCTTCCAGGCCTTTGGATATGTATATTGCGTTGAGTTGGTCCACTACCCTATCCATCATACGGTCGTCTATGAATTCTTCACCGGGTAATCCTTGATATTTGTTCTTGATTTCAAGACGTAATTCTGCATTCTGCATTGACACTTATTTCCCTCCCATTCCAGGGCCAAAATTGTGAGCGCTTTCATTACCTTAAAATCAAGGTTAGCCACGTGAAAGGTCCGGGGCGAGGACATTAGCGGTCAAAATCGTCACGTTACTGTAAAAAAACCTGACAGCAGGCGGTCGTTTGGATGGATGGATTTGGAAGCCTCATGGCCGCGTCACTCCGTGAGACAAACTGGTTTAGCTACATCTAATTGTAGATTTCACAATTGCTCTGGTTCTGGCTTGGGCTCTGGCTAGTAAGTGAAATTCGTTTCCGATCGGAGACGACGGACAGTTCGACCAGCCACTGGCAGCCTCCTGGAGGCTTGTGTAAAACTACCGAGCAAATGCGATCCAGACCGTTCCTTGTTGGACTCACCATCCTCGTCGCAACGTGTCAAGCGTGCTCAACTGGCAACGACGCTCACCCGCCCGGCGAGACTCGCGGCGTGACCTTCTACGATCCAGATCTCGCCTACGAAGGCTACACCCTGATCTCCAACAGCTTCAGCGAGGCGGCCCGGCTGGTGGACATGGAGGGCACGACCGTCCACGACTGGACCTACCAGCAGGGGCTCGCGTGGCGTGTGGTGGAGCTACTGGACAACGGCCGGCTGGCGGTGATCGGCAAGGAGCGGGAGGACGATCTCGAGGGCCTGTACTTCGAGCTCGACCGCGACAGCCAGATGCAGCGGACCTTACAGGTACCCGCTCACCATGATTTTGCCCACCCCCCCACGGGCGACACGATCGTGTTGTGCCGCGAGGACGTCACCAACGACGCCGTGCGCCCCGGCGGCCTGCGCAGCGATTGGCTGGCCCAGTTCAACGCGGCGGACGAACTGGTGTGGGAGTGGCACGCGGATGAACAGGCGCTCAAGCTGCCCAACCTGGTACCGGTGGAGTTCCCCGTCGAGGAAGAGGACTGGGCCCACACCAATACCGTCGAGGTGTTGCCCGACACCGCCCTGGGCGCCACGGACGACCGTTTTGCTGCAGGAAACCTGCTGATTTCGATGAGCGCTCTGGACACCGTCGGCGTCATCGATCCCGCCACCGAGGAGATCGTCTGGGCCTGGGGGCCCGGTGAGCTGCAGCAGCAACACATGCCCTCCATGCTCGATGATGGCCGGATCCTGGTGTTCGACAACGGCTCCCAGAGGGAATGGTCACGGGTGATCGAACTGGATCCGCTCAGCGAGGAGATCGTCTGGCAGTACATCGCGGACCCTCCGGAGTCCTTTTTCACCAATACGCGAGGGTCGGCCCAGCGCCTCCCCAACGGCAACACCCTCATCGCCGAGTCCAATGGCGCCCGGCTGTTCGAGGTGACCGTGGACGGTGAGATCGTCTGGGAGTTCCGCTCCGGCGAGAAGGTGGATCCGGGCACCCCGATGCCCATCTACCGCACGTACCGCTATTCCCCGGAGTTCATTGAATCGTTATGGTGAGGTGCTGGCGCACGAAAGGACGAAAGGCATGCACCGAGTTCTCTTGCTGACGATCCTCGCTACCGTGGCGGCTACAGCCACCGGCTGCGCCCCCGGCCTGGCCGACGTGGAGGTGGAGGAGAACCCCAACAGCTCCATCTCTGCGTACGTGCGCTGGACCACCGACGAGCCCGCCACGTCGACGGTGCAGTTCGGCGAGCACACGCCATCGGGGTTCTATGTGCAAGACGACGAGCTGGTCACCGAGCACGAGGTGCTGGTGTACGGCATGGTCGCCAACACCGAATACCACCTGCAGGTGACCTCCACCCTCGAGGACGGCACCGAGCTGACCTCCCCGGCCCTGACCCACACCACCGGTGGCCTGCCGTTTGGCGATCTGGTCACCGAGGTGATGGCCTACGACGAGGGGCAGGTGGAGCCGGGATGGACGCTGACCAACATTGCCATCGACTCCATCAACTACCCCCCCACCCCGGTGATGTTCAACTTCGACGGCGAGGTGGTGTGGTACCACCAGCACGGCTCCACCGACGGCCGGGCCGACATCCAGGCCACGTTGGTGGACGGGGACAAGGTCCTCATCGGCGCGGGCATCCCCAGTTTCGAGCACCCCGTCGAGGTGGACCTGGCCGGCGAGATCGTGTGGGAGGGCCCGGAGCAGGGCCTGGACAACGATTTCATCGCCGACGGCGTGATGCACCACACCTTCCACCGGGTGGACAACGGCGACTACATCACGCTGTGGTACGAGGGCAAGGACGGCATCTTCCACGACGTCATCGAGCAGTTCGACGCCGACCTGAACAGCACCTGGCGTTGGGCCGGCGAGGACCACATCGCCGACGATTACTCCATCTACCCATGGGGTAACGCCGTGGAAGTGGATTTCGAGGACGACGCCGCCTACTACAACTGCCGCATGGTCAGCATGCTGCACAAGCTGGACCGCGCCACCGGCGATGTGCTCTGGCGCTTTGGCGAGGACGGCGACTTCGAGCCAGATCCCAACGCCGAGGACCCCTGGCAGCACGAGGCCCACGCCCCCGAACTGCAGCCCAACGGCAACATCCTGTTCTACGACAACGGAGGCGCCGCCCGCTCCTACAGCCGGGCGGTGGAGTTCGAGATCAACGAGGGCGACATGACCTCCCGCATCGCCTGGGAATACCCCGGCGAGGCCGACGATTTCTGGTCCACCTTTGCCATGGGCGACGCGGACCGCCTGGCCAACGGCAATACCCTGATCACCGCGGGCACGCTCATCGATGTGGATACGCCCAGCCGCATCATGGAGGTGACCACCGACGGGGAGAAGGTCTGGGATCTGCGCCTCAGCGGCGTGGAGGAAGAGCAGCTGGCCGGCGGCCACATGTCCGAACGGATCCCGGTGCTGATCGGGGTCGGGACCCCGGAGTGATGCCATGACGATCTCACGGACTTACGGGTTGGTATTCCTGCTGGCCCTCCCCCTGGCGCTGACGACGGGCTGCCCCGGGGAAGACGATGACGACACCGCGGACGACGACGACATGGCCTGGCCCGAGAGCCTCGCCGGCGCCCTGAACGTGCACACGACCCTGGCGGGCGAGACCCTGTGCGACGCCACCGTGGACCTGGAGGGCACCCGCCACGAAGGCGAGTGCGAGGGCTGCGACATGGCCCTGGACATCCAGGCCTACGTCAGCCGGGACGATGGCACCGAGGGCTGCGTGATGGACCCGCTGTGGACCTACCTGCCCGACGAGACCGCTGCCGATCTGGTGCTGGCCCACGCCCCGGCCTTCGACGTGATGGAGTGGTACGGGCCGGAGACCTACCGGGAAGCGCTGGTGACCAAGTACACCGACGTGGACGAGGGCACCCTGTTCGAGGTGATGCTCCACGAGGACGAGACCGAGGGCACCTTCACCCGCAGCGACGACACCATCAGCTGGACCTTCGACCGCCTGGAGCAGCGCAACGTCGATTCGTACTACAACGACTGCGGGACCATCGAGGACTCGGACACGGAGATCCCCCCGCAACCGGACGCCGGCGCCGGCTCGACGCTGGACTGCGAGGGCGCCGTGGCGGACGTGTGGACCGTGGACGCCGCCGCCGGGGAGTCGGTCGTGGTGGGGGTGGACACCGTCGCTGCTGGGACCGCCTTCGACCCCCAGATGTATGTCAACGGCCCGGACGGCTGCACGATGCTCGTCGCCGACGACAGCTTCGAGTGCACCTTCCCGCCGCCCAGCTACCGCTGCCCGGCCGCGGACTTCATCGCGGAGCAGGGCTCCTACCAGATCGTGGTGATCTCGGTGGGCTCCTGCGCCGGCAGCGAGGCGGCCTACGAGATCCACGCCGAGGGCCTGGCCGAACCGAATCTGACGCTGCTCGAGGACGACATGCCGATCCTCGCCGAGTGGGAAATCTCCCTGGCCGGCACGGCCGCCCTGACCTACTGATCCACTCCGGGAGCCCCCCATGATCTACCTGGACTACAACGCAACCACGCCCATCGCCCCCCAGGTCGCCGACGCCATGCGGCCCTATCTGGATGGCTTCTTCGGCAACCCGTCCAGCTCCCACCCGGAAGGGGTCGCTGCCCGGGAGGCCGTGGACCGCGCCCGCGGCCAGGTGGCCGCCCTGCTGGGTTGCGCCGACGACGAGGTGCTGTTCACCTCCGGCGGCACCGAGTCCAACAACACGGCCATCCAGGGCACCGCCCGCGCGCTGCGCTCCCGCGGCGATCACATCATCACCTCCGCCGTCGAGCATCCGGCGGTGACCGAGGTGTGCCGATTCCTCGAAGGCGACGGCTTCCGCATCACCCACCTACCGGTGGACGGGGACGGCCTGGTGGACCCGGCCGACGTGGAGGGGGCCATCACCGAGGCCACCATCCTCGTGACGATCATGCACGCCAACAACGAGGTTGGGGCGCTGCAGCCCATCGCCGACATCGCCCGCATCGCCCGCGCCCACGGCGTACGGGTCCACTCGGACGGCGCCCAGTCGGTGGGCAAGGTCCCCACCCGGGTCGACGAGCTGGGGGTGGACCTGTTCTCCATGGCCGGCCACAAGCTCTACGCCCCCAAGGGCATCGGCGCCCTGTACATCCGCCGGGGCACGGAACTGGTGAAGTTCATGCACGGCGCCGACCACGAGAGCGACCGCCGGGCCGGCACCGAGAACGTGCTGGAGATCGTCGGGCTGGGCATGGCCGCCGAGCTGTCCGCCGAGGGTCTGGAGGCAAACGAAGCCCACCTGCGTACGATGCGCGACCGCCTCCACGACCGCCTCGCCACCGCCATCGGCGGCCTGCACCTCAACGGCCCCCGGGACCTGCGCCTGCCCAACACACTCAGCGTCGCCTTCCCCGGCCTCAAGGCCAACAAACTGCTGGACCGCCTCGACGGCATCGCGGCCTCCGCCGGCGCCGCCTGCCACTCGTCGGTGGTGACCCTCTCCCACGTGCTGGACGCCATGGGCACGGACGAGCGCATCGCCATGGGCACGATCCGGTTCTCCGTGGGCCGGGAGACCACGGCGGACGAGGTGGATCGGGCTGCGGAAAGGGTGATCGGGGTGGTGCGCGAGATGCGCGAAGAGGCTGGCTGAACGCCAGCGTCAGCTACCCTGAGCGCTGTCGTCATCCCCTGAATAGTCGTCATCATCCGCCGAATCATCGTCGTCGCCTGAATCGTCGTCGTCGCCGGTGCTGCCCTCTTCCATCACGACGTAGTAGCTGAACGAGCTGACGGAGATCGTCGCGATGCCGCTTTGGAACGTGGGGCCGTTGACGAAGTTCCATTCCAGGTCGGCGTCGTCATCGAGCTTGAGCAGGTACAGCGCGTCGGACGCGGAGGCGTAGGGGATGCGGATGGTCACGTGGTGGCTGAACTCCGTGCCGTGGGGCGTGAAGGCGAACACCTCGCTCACCGCCGTGTAGTCGTCCGGGAGTTCGACCGGGGGCTCCACCGCCGCGACGGTGAGGTTCGCGTCGCCGTACTGGATGCCCGGCTGGATCTCCACGGAGGCGCCATCACCCTCGACGACGGTGGTCTCGTAGTCCACTTCCTCGGCGCAGCTGGCCAGGAGAATGCATGTGAACAGCAGGGCAAACAGGGTGGCGAATCGGTGCATGGAGTCCTCCGGCGGTTCGGGTGCTTGCGCAACATTGTACCGGCGAGGACCGAACAGAAACAGCCCCAGGCCAGGGCCAGGAGGAGGACTAGCGGGGTTCGGGGATCCGGATCACACCCCCCCGCCAGTAGGCAAAGATGAGCTCGGGGGTTCCGTCGGCGGACATCTGCAGCAGCGCCTCGGCGTCGTTGAGCGGCTTGCCCACCAGCTCGACGAAGACCACGTCCTCCAGCTGCAACACGCGGCCGGCCCTGAAGACCTCGCCGGCCGGTGTCCCGTCGATGGCGTCCACCACGTGGACCTTGCGGCCGGAGACCTCGACGGTCTCGCCCACCGGACCGGCGCCCACGAACCACACGTCCCCCTTGCCGCCCCTCAGCTTGGGTTCCAACAGGGCCACGATGGCGGGCCCGCTGAGGGTGGCAGGTTGGGCCCCCGCCAGCTCGTAGAAGCGGGCGAGCTCGTCCCGGTGCCCCAGCAAGTTGCCGCTGCCATCGCAGATGGAGGGCGTGGGGCTGCGGTCGGTGATGGCCACGGTGGCCAGGTTGCCCTCCCCCTCGATAGCCCGGCAGTTGTCCAGGGTGCCGCCGTAGTCGATGACGTGGGCCGTGGGCGTCGGGGGCTGGCCCTTGAGCACCACGAGCACCTCGTAGGACTGCTGGTGGTTGGACCAGTCGAAGGGCTGGGCGCGGCCGATGAACAGCAGGCTGGAGCGGTCGTAGACGTCCTCGGCCGTCCAGACCGGGCAGTCGCAAGCCGATGCCGGGACAGCGGCCCGGACCATGGCACATGCCAGCGGGATCAGGAGTAGATAGCGCATGATTCCTCCTCGATGGTCAACGACATCGACACCCCATCGGGCCGCTTGGTTCCGAGGTACCCACGCTCAAAGATGCGCCCGGATGCTGTGATATTCTATTTGGGGGGTAGACGGTTAGCGCCTCCACCCCCTACATGTTGTGGTCACCACTCG
>CAZDDH010000311.1:0-8919 GCA_964504165.1 uncultured Rickettsiales bacterium
CGTATGACTCTTTCATTCACAACACCTCGCCGGTTTATCCCGGCGCTCGAAAGGCAAGACCCATGAAGTGCAACCCCCTGATCACGGCGGCCCTGGTCGCCACCTTGCTCCTGCTGTCCACCTGCATCCCCGCGTGCGCGCCGGACGATGGCGAATTCTCCGCCGCCGAATTGGTCCTCTTCCTCGAGATCGCCGGCAGCGGCGCCGGGCTCGGCCAGCACCTTGCGAGAGCTGAGGCTGACTTCGACGGATGCATGCTCGCGACCGGCATCGGCGACAGCCTTCACGCTGCGATCCAATACGCCCCCGAGATCGAGGCCGAAGTGAAGGAACCAGATGGCGATCTCCACTTCCCCGAGTGGACCTTCGACGGGACCATCTGCGCCGAGGACCTCGACGGCAACAGCATCCTCCCTGACCCCTGGCCGCCGGTGGAGCCACCACCCGACCTCGGAGCCGTCCTACAACCCGTGCTCGCCGTCTCCCTGGACTGGACCGCGGACAAGGTCGAGGACGCCGCGTCCGACGAGGGCGAGAGCTGCATCCGCGCCCATATCGGCGCCGCGGTGATCCGCTCGCTCTCCACCCAGCTCGGCGCCGTCATGGACGACCTGTTCATGGATGCTGACCTGAAAATGCCCATCGCCGGCTTCGACGCCGACTATTCCGGCTGCGGGATCTGAAGGCGACGGAACAATGACGGCGCGATCAAACCGACCGATCCGGGCCGCCATCTACACCCGCGTCTCCACCCGCGCCCAGGCCGACAAGCACGGTACCGCGTACCAACGCGAGGCCCTGGAACGCATGGCCGAAGCTCGCGGATGGCTCGTCACCTGCGTCTACGCCGATGAAGGCTACTCTGGCCGGAGGGCTAGCCGGCCGGCGCTCGACGAGATGATGCTGGCCGTCCGTCGCGGGAAGGTAGACCTGGTCGCCGTGTGGCGGTGGGACAGGCTGTTCTGGTCGCTCCGGCATATGGTAGAGACCCTGCAGGAGTTGGAAGCCCGCAACGTCGACCTGGTCAGCCACCAGGAGGGCACCGACACCTCCACTCCACTCGGCCGAGCGATGTTCCAGATCGCGGCAGCCATGAGCGAACTCGAGGCCAACCTCGCCCGCGAACGCGTTCAGGCCGGCGTGGACGCCGCTCGCGCCCGTGGCGTTAGGCTGGGGCGACCACGGGCGGCCCTGACCGGACAACGGGCTCGTGAGGCCCTGGACAAACACGGCAGCATACGCAAGGCAGCTACAGCCCTCGGGGTCTCCCCGTCCCTCGTCGCTCGCCGGCTCCGCGAGAACCGTATGAACCGCCAGGTCGCCGATGCACCCGGCTGACCGAGCGGCTGGTGTGTTCTCCTTCCTGCTGGACCATTCGGCGCGAGGGACAGTCACCCCGTCGCATTTCACAACGAGCACCACCTCGACGTTTACTGAGAGTGAAGCACACCGGCATCGTGCCGACGCTCGATGCCGTGGCCAAAGGTCATGTGAACGCGGCCTTCTTCTCCGACGTACCACACGTCAGCCTCATGCGGTCTCCCGCGGGGCGTGGACGGGTACTTCGAGCTGATCATGGTCGGTGAAATACCGTCGAGTCGTGGGCGCAGATCCACATGCCAGGTAGGTACATCCCTTGCCTTTCGTACACCCGAGTAGATTTCCGTGAATGCGGCGCCGCGAGGCTGGATGGTAGCGGCGAGGGCGGTATCCGCTCGGGGGAAGCGTAACGCACCGATCGGAATCACCTGGTTCGTGGCATGGTCGGTGAACTCCAACTCAAACCAATCACTGTCTCCGTCTTGCTCAGCACGGTAAAGTCGGATCGTGTAGGTACCAGGCGACCAATCCACGTTTCGTCGAACGCTGACGAAATCGCCCTCATAGCCTGCGGACTCGTGGAATCCATCGCCTGCAGTCCGGAGGTCGGCCAGATCACGGGTGTCCCAGCGGGAGAAGATCAGTCCCTTTCCGGTATTCCCCATCTGGGGTCTGGAAACGTTGGTCTGGATACCGAAGTAGAAGGTCGTGGAGTCGATCTCGGCGCAGTACGGAGAAAAATAGAGCCCCACCTCCTCGCCAGGATCGTCATGAATCGTCACGTCTACAACGAGTTCTTCTCCCGGTTCTTCGAAAGTCCAATAGACCAGCGCCGTAGCTCGTGGAAGCCTCCTGCAGCCAAATTGATGCACAGCTACAGCCACGAGCATGAAACACAGCACTGACGCCATGAGCGTGCCTGGCAAGGTCTTCTTCACGATCCAACCCCCTGCACCGCCACCATCGATCATCAATGGTGGATACGCACGGTACAGGGTCGGCTTCACCTGTCAAGATGAGGGGCCTTCCAAGCCGTGTCGAAATCGCTCTCGTCACTACACCCGGGAAGGCCCGTCATTGCTGGGTGTCGATCTGCCGATCTGGGCCGTGTCGAAACCACCAGGTTTTACAACACCCGATTTCGACGTCAGAATGCCAATCGTTTCTCGCCAAACTATGTTCGAAGCCTTCCTGGCTCCCCTCTGTTGACCATAGACAGACCCCTGGTGGTCGAGGTGGTGGTGCGGCGGGCTTCTGTGGCTGATCCCCGACCCACCCCGGCCCTGAGGCAGGTGCCGGGGGGTGGGGGGGGGGCGATTCCGCGTCACCGCCTAACGAGCGAGCAGATGAGGAAGGTCACGCGGGTTCGTTGGGCGGGGTGGCAGCGAATGCTGGACGAGGGGGTGTACCCGACGAGGGCGGCGTTGGCGCGAGCCGTGGGGGTGATCAGGGCAGCGGTGACGAAAGGGCTTGAAAAGCTGCACGGATCTCGCTGAATATATCCACGACACGACCGCATTGTGTGTCCCCCGAGGGTGACACCGGCGGCGGTGAGCAAGGCGTTGTTCAGCCCGACATGGTCTTCGCCAAGGTCGACACCGAGGCGCAGCAGGAGCTGACCGGCTTGTTCGGCATTCGCTCGATCCCGACGCTGGCGGTGTTCCTCGAGCAGATCCTGATCTTCCTGCAGGTCGGCGCACTGCCCGCCCACGCCCTGGACGACCTGATCGGCAAGGTCCGCCAGCTCGACATGGACGAGGTCCGCGCCAAGATCGCCGAGGAAGAGACGAGGCAGACGGCCGAGAACGGCGCGCATGCCTGATTCGTGGAACCGCGACCAGGTCGGGGCCTGGGAAGAGCGGATCTCAGTTCCGGTAGGTGACGACGACCTCGTCCAGAAGCAGGTTGGCATCTTCCCCGTCCACGAAGAGCTCGGTTTGCCAGGCGATGGCCTTGATTTCGTCTTCGCCGTCGTACCCGCAAGTCATCGTCACCGTGGGCTCCTCGCCGAAGTCGATACGGTATGGTTCCTGGACGCACTCCTCCGGTACGAAATCTCGCTCGATGGCCCGATCGCAGCAGATTCCGAGCTCCGAGTGGAGGTCCATTGTGACGATCAAACGTAGGATGTCGGTCCTTGACTTCGCCGGCCGATCCCGCTCCAGTGTTTGTGGTATTTTGGAGGGTGGAGGAACGCAGCAATGCAGATCCGATTCATCACTATCACGACGGTCGTCATCACCATGATGGCGCTTGTCGGCTGCAGGGATGGAGGCAACTTCGACTACGACGGCGACGGCGTCATTGATACTAACGACTGCGAACCCGAAAACGCAGACGTGTACCCAGGGGCCGAGGAGGCGTGCGATGACGCCATTGACAACGACTGCGACGGCGACATCGACATGGACGACGACCACTGCAACGACCCGGACGGAGACGGCTATCCCAATGATGTGGACTGCGCACCTGAAGATCCGGATTCCCACCCTGGAGCTTTCGAGGATTGCGACGACGGCATCGATAACGACTGCGATGGGCAAGTAGATGGCGACGACCCTGCCTGTGCCGGAGATGACGACGACACGACAGGTCCCGAGGACGCAGACGGCGACGGGTACGACGAGTCCGAGGACTGCAATGACTCTGATCCCGGCGTGAACCCCGGCGAGACGGAAACCACCTGTAATGGTGTGGACGACGACTGTGACTCGGACACCCTCGACGAACCCGACGGCGACGGAGACGGAGACACTATCTGCGACGACTGCGACGACGGTGACGCGGCCCTGAATCTATCCGACTCGGACGGGGACGGGATCAACACCTGCGACTCAACCCCTGACTGCAACGACAACAACAACACCATCTTTCCGGGCGCAGCCGAGCTGTGCGATGGTCTCGACAACGACTGTGACGGGACGATACCCGCCGACGAAGCCGACTCGGACGGCGATAGCTACCTGATCTGCGAGAACGACTGCGACGACGACGCTGCTGCTGTGAACCCGGGCGTGGCAGAGACCACCTGCAACACTATCGACGACGACTGTGATCCGATTACCCTCGACGACCCAGACGGAGATGGGGATGGCGCCTCGCTGTGCGTCGACTGCGACGACGCCGATGCCGCTGCGAACCTCAACGATACCGACAGCGATGGCGTGACTACCTGCGGGCCAGACAACATCGCCGGGACGGCCGACGACGACTGCAATGACAACGAGGCAACCATCTTCCCCGGAGCCGACGAAAGCTGCGATAGCGTAGACACGGATTGCGACGGGGCCCTCGGCGCCGAGGAGATCGATGACGATGGCGACGGTCAGACCGAGTGCGCCGGAGACTGCGACGACACCGACAGTGCCGCGTACTTCGGGGCAGTCGAGCAACCGTGCGACGGGATAGATAACGACTGCGACGGGGCCCAGCACGAGGACGATCTCGATGACGATGGAGACGGGTATTCAGAGTGCCAGGGCGACTGCGACGACTCGACGACGGCCATCGCACCATACAACGGTGAGACGACGTGTAACGGGGTCGATGACGACTGCAACCCAGGCACCCAAGACGAACCCGACAACGACGGCGACGGCGACACCGTTTGCGACGACTGCAATGACGCGGACGCAACCCTGAACCTGGAAGACGCCGACAGCGATGGCCAAACGACCTGCGGTGGAGACTGCGACGACACTGACCCCCTGACCTACGACGGAGCGACGGAGGCTTGCGACGGCATCGACAACGACTGCGACGGCTCTCCTGGGCAAGACGAGGTGGACGCCGACAACGATGGCGTCATGGCGTGCGCAGACGACTGCGACGAAGGCGATGCAAGCGTCCATCCGGGTGCGGACGAAGGCTGCGACGGCATCGACACCAACTGCGACGGGAGTCCCGACGCGGATGAGGTCGATTCAGATGGCGACGGCTTCATGGTGTGTGAAAACGACTGCGACGACTTCAACGAATTGGTCAATCCAGGCGTTATCGAGAATCCGGCGAATTGCACAGACGACGATTGCGATGGCAATGTGGACGGCTCCGGCATCTGCGGAACAATCAGCCTCACGATGGCCGACGCGAAGCTCGTGGGCGAGAACGCCGAAGACCATGCAGGATTCATCATCGATGGGGCCGGCGACATCAACAATGACGGATACGACGACCTCGTCATGTCTGCCACCTGGGCGGATAACGGTGGACCGAATACGGGCACGGTCTACGTCAAATACGGGCCAGTATCCGGGACCATTGACCTATCAACCGCGGACGCGATTATCCAGAACGGATTTGGGCATCTTGGGGAATCCCTATGCGGAGCCGGCGATCTGGATGACGACGGCTACGCCGATATCCTAATCGGAAATCCGTGGGACCAGGATGGAGGAGGGCCGGCGGCTGGAGCCGCATATGTCTTCTATGGACCTGTGAGCGGAACTACCAGTGTAGCGGCTGCCGACGCCAAGCTCATCGGGGAAGAGCCGGACGATTACGCGGGTTGGAGCACCGCGTCTGCTGGCGACGTGAACGGCGACGGTTACGACGACATCCTTGTCGGTGCGTACCAGAACGAGGCGGGGGGCGCCGACGCTGGGGCGGCCTACTTGCTTTGGGGACCAGTGGTCGGGTCGCACGACCTCTCTACGGCCGATGCCATTTTCGTGGGCGAGGAACCGGGTGACGAGGCCGGTACCACAGTCGCCGGCGCTGGTGATATTGACGGGGACGGGTACGACGACGTCCTCGTCGGCTCCCGCCTGAACTCCGAAGTCTTTACTAATGCGGGTGCGTCATACCTCGTGTACGGCCCAGTCAGCGGAACTGTCGACCTCTCATCTGCCGACGCCAAATTCCGGGGCGAGGATACGGACGACATGGCGAGTACAGTGGCGTCGGCTGGAGATGTGAATGGCGACGGTTTCGGCGACATCTTCATCGGCGCGCAGGGTCACAACACGGCTGTGCCCGACGCCGGGGCTGCCTACGTCGTGTTCGGGCCGGTGAGTGGCACAATCGACCTTTCAACAGCGGACGTACAGCTGTACGGGAGTGCCGAGAGCGCAGTTGCCGGTTTCGCAGTATCCTCTGCCGGTGACGTGGACGACGACGGGTATAGCGATCTGATCGTCGGTGCCTACTTGGACGACACGGCCGGATCAAATGCCGGGATAACATACCTTTTCTTCGGCCCGTTGAGCGGGACGATGGACCTCTCCGACGCGGACGCCCTGCTATTTGGCGTTTCCCCGGACCGTTCTGGCCGGAGTTTATCGTCCGCCGGAGACACCAACGGGGACGGCTACGACGACCTCGTCATTGGTGCGGACCAGAACGACGAGGGAGGCTTCTGCGCCGGTGCAGCCTACTTGGTTCTTGGCGGACCATAGCCACCTTCGAATGTGCATCACCCATCCACCAAGCGCCCCAACGCCTGCGTCACCGCTGCCCGGCTGACCCCCTCCCCTCTCGCCAGGTCCGCTCGCGTTGCGTAGACGCCCTCGTCAAGCATCCGCAGCCACTCACTCGCCCTCCATCCAGGCCGTCTCGACGCCCGCAACGCCTTGCCCCGTCTACGTCTCCAGCGATTGACCACGAGTCTGATAGACGGTGCGTTTTGCGTTCCGCTCGCGCGGTCGTTAACACCATCCTCGCCATCTAGCGAAAGCAGCAGCTGTTCACCTTGGAACGGCTCGATGGCGATCTGTTCTTCGGACAGCTCGATGCATGTTGCTCGACCGTCAGCTCGGCATCGGCGATCAGAGCCCGCGCGCCGACACGACCGATGAAGTCCCAGCCGAACTCGGTGACCGCTCGACCATTGGTGTCGATACCCCGCGTCGGTTACGATGATGGGTGTGCAGCCGTCCGGTAAGAGCGTCCGCAGGGTCTCCAGGAGGGCCCGCTCGACCCCGGGGTTGGCGTGATCGCTGCGCGGATGGACCTCGAAATACAGCGGCAACGCACGGCAGCCGATGGGTACGGCAGCGGACAATGCGGACTGGTGGTACCCCGCTTCGGTCCAGTCGACGAGCACGATGGGCCGCGGCGTCCCAGCAAGCAGCTCGTGGGCGAGCAATCGCCCGGCTGAAGAGGGGGATTTCGCCGTGAAGATGCGGGTTTCCCAGCAGGGCGGTCCACACCCTTGATGCTGTGTTTCGGAGCGACCCTGCCGCCGACTGGACGGGAGTGCGATGGATGGATTGGAAGCGGCTACTCGACGAGGGCGTGTACCCGACGAAGGCGGCGCTCGCCCCTGCCGAGGGCGTGTCGCGGGTGGCAACCTATCCGTCGCCTGGGGGCTACCACATATCCCGGCAAGTTGAACCGGCGGCAACGAATGAGCCCTTCTGTTGCGCCGGTGAATAGCTTACGACCCAACGAACGACGAGAGTGATACCAACATCGTATAGCCCTCTGCAGAAAGGGGGTCACAGAAAGGGAGTCACAAAGCCCTCACCCTGCAGATCCAATGATCGCCGAAGAATTGGGGTCAGAAAGTCGGGGCGAATCTAGGTCGAAAGCAGATGAATCTGGCCTCTGGCACGACGTCCAGCCTCACGTTGCTGGAGGAATTTCTGGAACTCCTGAAGCTCGCGGTCGTCGAACCGTCCGGTCGCCGGGTCGAGTTGGAGGGTGAAGGTCCGGATTTTCATCGGTTCGCTGCGGCCACCCAGGATAAGGAAGTGGGTGACGTGTTGGGGACTCTCGCACGCTATCGTACGGAAAAATCGCGCGACCAGGGCTCCAGAGTTCCGACTTGTGGCCGGCATCCCCAGCGTTTTCTGACCCACAACGATTTACGGTTTCAGGCGTGAGCGGCACTGAACATGTGTTTTCTCTGCGTAATGATTACAGATACATAGGCGAATCGGTAGCCACGCAGAACCGTAAATCCACTGCTAGTTTTTGGATTGGCCTACGTCGGAAGTCTGGGGCTCCGCCGGAGCACGGGCCCTTACCGGGAACGGCCTCGCTGCACGAACGCCCCCGTAGCCATCCAGCAAGCCTGCAGCCAGTGCTGCTCGGATTTCGTCAACGACAGGCCGTCCACCTGGCCTTCGACGACGGCATACGCCGTCTCCCAACCCGCGTCACTCATCCTCAGCGTCGCCTCCCCCGTCCTATGTTCGTAAGTGTAGACGGCCTGTTCGCCGTACTCGTTGACGAAGTAGCTGCTGTACTTGCCCGGGTCGTCCCCGTCGATGAACGGTGGCTTGTCTCCGCTTGTCGAGTGGTGACTGGACACCTCGAACAGCCGGCCGGCGGTGGGGGCCTTGGGGTTGGACGCGCTGCCGCCTCCTTGCTCCCCAGCCGTCGGATCGACGCCGCCGCTTTGCCGGCCCTTGGCAACCCCGTTGGCCAACGCCTGCACCAGCGCGACGGGCATGTCCATGTCCCGCGTGAGCTGGGAGATCGGATCCTTTCCCTTGTCGACCTGGGCGCGCCTCCACGACGCGGTCAGCAGCCGGGCGAGCTCCGTGTGCAGGGCCTCGTGGAGATCGGCTTCGGGCGGGATGAAGTCCTGCTCCTCGGCCTCGTCGCGGGACTGGAACTCCTCGAGCGTTGCCTGCAGGACCGGGAACGCCTTGT
>CAZDDH010000312.1:0-8859 GCA_964504165.1 uncultured Rickettsiales bacterium
GCGTCGTCGTGGTCGTCGTCTTCGTCGTCGCTGTCTTCTTCGTCGTCGTCTTCTTCGTCGTCTTCGTCGTCGTCGTCGTCATCCCCGGCGCAGTCCGAGTCGTAGGCGTCGATGAGGCCGTCGCAGTCGTCATCCAGGCCATTCCAGCAATCTTCCGGGGCCCCCGGATGGATGCTCGGGTCCTGATCGTCACAATCCGATCCGTAGGGCCCCCCGTCATGGCCATCCCCGTCGATATCCGTGAGGTCCATACCGTCACAGTCCTCGTCGATGCCGTTGTAAGGCACCTCCTGGGCCCCCGGATTGACGTTGGGGTTGTAATCGTCGCAGTCGGCCCCGCAACCGGAATACCCGTCCAGGTCGTAATCGACACCGTCGTCGATCAACCCGTTGCAGTCGTTGTCCAGGCCGTCGCAGCTCTCCGGGGCGCCTGGATAGACCGATGCGTTGTTATCGTCGCAGTCACCGTCCTGGACGGTCCAGCCGTCCTGGTCGTTGTCCTGGGCCATTGCAGGCCCCGCCCAGAGGGCAAAAACAGCTGTAATCAGTAGCAAACATCTACGTGGTTCCATGCGCTCCTCCGGTGCCCCTGGAGGCGATCGTATCGATTGGCAAGCCGCGGGGAGCGGGCCTTTTGGTTCACTCCCCCCAGAACTGTTCGAGGGCCTCTTCCAGGCGGTCGTCCGAGTCGCCGCTATAGCCGAGGATCACCGCAAGGACCTTGGCCTCGTCATCGAGGAGGTAGGTGGCCGGCATACTCCTGTGGGGCAGGTCCTCCTCGGACTCTTCGTCGAGCATGGCGACGCGGTACGAAGGTGGGGGAGCGCCCTCAAAAAAGGCATCCACCCGCTCCCGCGAGTCACGGGCGGTCACCGCCAGGAAGGTCACGCCCTCATAGCGAGCCGCCGCCTCGTCCAGCTCGAGCATCCCCACGACGCAAAATCCACAGTTGGTCGCCCAGATCTTGACGACCCGTGGGCCTTCGAACGAATGGAGTTCGTGTACCTGCCCATCCACCGAGATCCGCAGATCGGGCATCTGCTGACCGATCAGTGGATCGATAGCGTCCTGCGTCGCCTCGACCCACGCCAGATGGTCCGCCCGGGCCGCACGACGAGCTTCCCTGTAGACGTCCACCCCCGCCGGCAGCCATCGACGGGCTGGTGCGAGCTGCTCGGCCAGCTCCCCGGCCTGGGTGACCTGCTCGTCCGGGAGTTCCTCACCCCAGGTGAGCGCATATAGCAGGTAGGCCAGCGACTCGCTGTCCGCCCCATCCCCGTGGAAACGGAAACCTGCCTCCAAGGCGAACGCTGGCCCGAACGCCGCCGGGGAAACGAACTCCCCGGTTTGCTCGCGGCCGAGCTGCTCCAGCAGGGCAGCCCGGCTATCCAGCAGCCACTCCTGCCACTTCTGCTCCCGTTCCAGCCAGCCCTCGTGCCTCCAGTCGTTCCAAAGAAACGGCGGGAACAGCTCCCCGCGGATCCTCAGCGCCTCGTCCACGGCGGCCAAGCCTTCCTCGAAGCGCTCACCGCGTTCCGCCGCCAGGTGGGCGAACGAGCCGAGGATTTCGACGTGTTCAGGGTTGCGCTCCGCGGTCTCGGCCAGCACCACGATCAGGCGCTCGTCCTGCTCCAGTTCCGAGAGTCGTGAGGCGAGGCACTGGTCGTAATGCAAGCGCAACTCGCCGCTATCGGGCATCTCGTCGGCCAGGGCGTCCAGGGCGTCGAGGGAGGCCTGGGGTGACGCGCGGAGATGGGCGCGATCCACTCTGCTGCGCAATCGCGTCCTGCGCTGCAGGCGGATGACATAGGGACTCTCGGGGTCGGCCTCGACGAGCCGTCGCCAGGCCAACCGCCACCCCTTGTTTTGGGCCCGCCTCAGGGCGGAGCAGGCCCAGTACACCTGTTCGGCGCACCCGCTGCGGGCATCCCGGCGGGCCATCTTGACGGCCAGCCGCTGGGCGGCTCTGTGACTCGGCTCGGACGATTCGGTGCCCCAGACCTCGTATCCCCAGCGGACGGTCCAGTCACGGTCCTGCGTCAGCACCCGGAGTTCCTCCAGCAACGGGCCATCCACCGGCCCAGCCTTCAGCCGGGCCATCAGGGCGTGCCGGCGGGAGGGGAGATAGTCCTCGCCCAGGGCGTCCAGGGCCGCCAGGTCCCCCTCCACGTCCGCCTGGCACCAGCGGTGCAGGTCGTGGCGAAACACCAGGGCCAGGTGGCGTCGTCCCGGGTCCTCGGGGAGCGGCGAGAGCAACGTCTCCGCCTCGGCGCAGCCCTCGGCCGCATCCAGACCGGTCCGTCTGCTGCGCATGGGGATACCCACCGAGATCGCCCGCGCGAGGGCCAGGCGGGCCACCTCATCGTGACCGCGCGCCGCGGCCCAGGCCCGGTACTCCTGCGCCAAGGCCACGGCCAAGGCCTGTTCCCCCGAATAGTAGCTCCAGGATCGGATGAACAGGTCGTGGGCCGCCAGGTCGTCCGGCGCCTGGGCGAGCCGTTGGGAAGCGACGGCCACGGCTTCGTCCTGGCGGCTCGTCTCCAGCAGGTACCAGCCCCCGGACACGCCCTCGGGCAAGACGGCGGCCTGCCCCACCGAGCCATCGAAACCCAGCAGGACGGCACACAACGGCACCAGTAGCACGGCTCTTTTCACGAATCACGCTCCCCGGAAGATACAATATGGGTTGGACTATACGATTGTGGTCCGCACGAGGCGAGATGGAGGGGACATGAAGTACGCGGCCATCCTGTGCCTGACCATGCTCGGTATGGGCGCCCCCGGGTGGGCTCACGCCACCATCGAGTCGGACGTCTGCCCCCCCCCGGGCCGGATTGATCTACCCCGATGCC
The DNA here is from genome assembly GCA_964504165.1 of uncultured Rickettsiales bacterium. Classification (GTDB taxonomy): domain Bacteria; phylum Myxococcota_A; class UBA796; order UBA9615; family CAYRNR01; genus CAZDDH01. The sequence continues at coordinate 2,853 of CAZDDH010000312.1, forward strand.
CAGACGGCCAATGTGCCGGCCAACACCCGCATCTGGAACGCCTCCCACAGCCTGCCCGATACCATCGTGCTCACGGACGCAGAGGGCGTCGAGGTCCCCACCATCGCGACCAACATCGACGATGAGCTGAACATCCTGATCCAGGTGCTGACCCCCGAAGCGCTGTTGGTGGAGGGGGAGACCTACACGGTCCTCGAATGTGATCTGGAGGGCCACTGTGATCCGGATCCCATCGCCGAATTCACCGTGACCGCGCCGGCGGACGAGTCCCGCCCATCCATCCCGGAGGAGACGTTCCGCAAGTCGGAGAGCCCGGCCAGATCGTCCGCGCCCAGCAGCTGGCAGGTCACCCTCGACATGGAGTACGAGGGCCCGCTGTTGTTCATCGACGAGGCGGTGTCCACCACCTACGACGAGGAGACCGCCACGGGAGTGCTGGCCGACGTCACCCGGGACACGACCCTGGAGTTCGGCACCTTCAGCTGCCTCGAGCCGGGCCTTACCGCCGACGCCGGGGAGTTCGTCCTGGTCCGCTTCGGCACCGTCGACGCGGCGGGCAATTTTTCCGGGTGGGGTGAACTCACCGAGATCGGCGCCAACGGCTGCGCGTGTAGCAACGCTGCCACGAATCAGGATGGCCCAGCACGGGCCGTGGGCCTGTTGTTGTTGCTCGCCGGCGCCTGGTACCGGCGCAGATCCGAAGCGGGGAGCTGCTAGTGGTTCGAAAGGGGGTGGACCGAACATGACCAAACGAGAACCAACCACCGTGATGATCGATGGGGTAGAGGTCCGCCCCGAGGCACCACCCGAGATGACCGGCCCGATGACCTCGGAGGTCGTCGACAGCGACGAGCGCTACGAGCCCAGGTCCTTGCTGGGCCGTGGCGGGATGGGTGAGGTCTGGCTGTACCTGAGCAAACGCGGCAGCTTGTCGGAGATCGTCGTGCTGGCCCTGATCGGCTACTCCTGCATCGCCATGTTCTCGTGCTGGCTGGGGCCGTTCGTGCTCATCCCCGCCTCCGCCACCTCGGTCACGTTGCTGTTTGCCACCCAGGTCACCAGCAAGGAGCGCTTCATCACCGTGTTCCTCGGCACGACCTGCACCGCCCTGGTCTTCCTGGTCGAATTGACGGGGTGGCTGCCGCCGGCGTTCTCCTTCGTCGATGGCGATCTGGTGCTGCACGCGCGGGCCGTCAAGCTACCGGTGGTGGGCACCTGGCTGGCGCTGGCCTGGACCACCATCTCGTACACTGCCATCCCGGCGATCTACTTCGGCCGCATCAAGGACAAACTCACCCGCGCCGAGCGGCGCCTGTTCCTGCATGCCTGGCAGCTGGAACGGATGGCTGGCACCGAGACGGAGGACGGGGCGGCTGAGGGGACCTGAGCCCGGTCAGGCCAGGGCGTACTGCACGCCCGTGAGTTCCTCGGAGACCTCCCACAGGCGCTTCGCTACCTGCTCGTCCTTGGACTCGGGCGTGGAGTCCACCCGCTGGGGGTACCCCCGCATCTCCATGATCCCCTTGGGGCCGTAATAGGCGCCGCCACGGGCCTCCGCCGCCGTGGCCGCGTAGAGGGTCGGCAGCGCCCCCTGCCAGGGCTTCATGGCCAGGAACGGATTGAGCGCCTCGAACAGGCCCGCATGACGCTGGAGGTTGGTGCCGGTCCACCCCGGGTGGGCCGCGACGGCCAGGGTCCCGGCGCCGGCCCGGTCCAGGCGGCGCTGCAGCTCGAAGGTGAACAGCAGGTTGGCCAGCTTGCTCTGGCCGTAAGACGCGGTCTTGTTGTACTTGCGGGACTCCCATTGCAGGTCGTCGAAATCCACGGTCCCGAAGCGATGGGCCATGCTCGCCACGCTGACGACCCGCGAGCCCTCCGTTGTGGTGAGGCGGCCCAGCAGCAGGCCGGTGAGGGCAAAGTGCCCCAGGTGGTTCGTGCCGAACTGCAGCTCGAATCCGTCCGCGGTCTTCGACGCCGGGGGCATCATCACCCCGGCGTTGTTCACCAGCAGATCCAGGCGGTCGTACTGCGAGAGGAACACCTCGGCGAACGAGCGCACCGAGTCCAGATCCGCCAGGTCCAGGCGCATCACCGCCACCGTCCCCGCCGGTTGTTCTGCGCGGATGTCCGTTGCCGCGGCCTCCCCCTTCTCCTCGTCCCGCACGGCCAGCACCACCGTCGCGCCCTTGCGCACCAGCTCCTTGGCCGCCTCGAAGCCGATACCGCTGTTGGAGCCGGTGACGATGGCCACCCGGCCGTTCTGGTCTCCCATCTGCTCGCTGGTCCATTTGCCCTTGCTCATCTCGTCCTCCGGTTCCGCGCCGTTGGCGCATGTCTCCTTAGCGACCGCTGGTCATTAAGCTAAGTAACCACTGGTCACTTGTCAAGAGAGGGAAGATAGAATTCTGTATATCCATGTTTTTGCTACACTTTTATGGTCTCGCAGATTGACCAACACAATTCCGAGATGTAGTTTAGTGACCAACGGTTGGAGGATCAGACAGGTGGGAAGACAGCGAGCGACGAGCCCTGAAGAGAAGGCACAGCGGCAAGCCGCGATCCTCGAAGCAGCGGCGACCCTGGTCGAGCGGGAGGGCCTGGAAAAGACCGGACTCAACGCCATCGCCCGGGAAGCGGGCATCTCCAAGGCCAACATCTACCGCTACTTCGAGAGCCGAGAGGCGATCTTGCTGCACCTGGTACTCGAGGACTACAGGGAATGGACCGGGGCCGTAGAGCGGGCCCTAGCCCCCCTGGCCGGCAGCGATGACCCCCGGGCCGTCTCCCGAGCTCTGGTGGCCACCGTGGTGCAGAGGGAGCGGCTGGCCACGCTGGCCGCTGCCCTGGCCAGTGTGCTGGAGCACAACGTGTCGGTGGACGCCGTCGTGTGGTTCAAGACTTCCCTGATGGACGTGGCGCTACGGCTGGGCAACGCGATGCAGGTCGCCATGCCAGGCCTGACGATGGAGGGCATCCAGCGGTTTTTGATGACCTTCCAGCTGCTGATGGTGGGCATGTGGCCGGCGGCCAACCCTCCCCCGGCCGTGCGGGAGGCGCTGCAACGGCCGGAGCTGGCCTACGCCTGCGTGGATCTGGAGCGGGATCTGGAGGAATCTCTGGTGGCTCTGCTCAAGGGGTTGTTGGCCCGCTGACCCGGATCATAGGCGGCGCCTGGCGAACACCGCCGCCATCCCCGCCAACCAGATGGCTGACACGGAGCCCCCGGCCCGGGAGAGGGTGGCGCAGGTGTTCGGTTCTTCCTCCTCCGGCGCAACCGGGGTGTCGTCATCGTCCACGCCGTCCTCATCGGCCGTGTCGTCGTCATCTGCCATGTCGTCATCATCATCCGGGAACGAGTCGTCGTAGTCGCCGCAGGCGTCGTCGCCCACGTGAGCGGTGCAGGGGGCGGGCGGAGCGAAGGGCAACCACAAGAAGGTGTCCAGGAACACACCCGAGTCGTAGATCCCATCCATCACGTCCCCGATGACGAAGGTCAGCGTGAAGGTCTCCCCGGGGGTGGCCGGGGAGATCGTCTGGACCCAGCCGGTCCCACCGCCGCCGTGAGCGCAATCGAATCCCGTACCGGCGAGCAACGCCGGGTCGGTGACGACGAACAGGGCCGAGTTGACGTTGACGAGGTTGCCTACGAGGTCGAAGACGATGTTGCCCGTGTAGGCGGCCGAATCCTGCTGCACCTGGAAGGAATCGTTGTACTCGGACCCCACAAAGGACGGGTATTCGCGGGTCAGGAAGTAGCTGTTGAAGGCGAAGCTGTTCATCCCCTGGGGCGTGGTCAGCTCGACGAGGATCCGGACCGTATCCCCCCCATCCCCCGCCACGCCGTTGTCCACATCGGTGCAGGCGGCCAGCTGGCTGAAATCACCGCTGCCGATGTACCCCATCGAGCCGTCGAAGGCGGTGATGGTCCCCTGGCTGGCGGCTGTGCCCAGCATGGCCGTGTTGCCCAGCTGGAGGCCGACGCTCTGGATGTCCGCCTGGGGGATGCCCAGGGCGTTGATGACGTCCTGGGCGGTCTGGGCGGCAGCGGAAACCGGGAACACGAACGCCAGCGCGCAGGCAAGCGACAGACGGTTGAACATGCTTGATCCCTCCCCGGAACGGTGGTGTGCCCGGACCATTGTCCCATCGTTGTTGCTGGGTGTGGGGAGGGAAGAGATCCTTCAATGCGCGTGGGTCGGATCCCGGGCGGGCAGCTCGAGTCTCAGGTGGTCCTCGATGCGCTGGGTCTTGTTGATGTGTTCCAGGCGCAGGTCCAGAAATCGATCCCCGTCCAATGCGGCGCTGCGCAAGACGCGGCCGGACTCGCTGGACTCCAGGATGTACGGCTCATCGGTGAGGGGGTCGAGGATCTGGAGATCGTCGAACTCGGTGGCCAGCGCCTCCAGGGTTTGAGGAGGGTGGCTGTAGCGGCTGCAGTAGAGAGCGTCGGCTGTGGCGATCTGGAGTAGGCGCATGTAGGCCTGGGTATAGGTGATGTGCGAGTCCCAACTTCTCGGTGACATGGAGGAGGTGATTTTGGCAAGGGGATGCGCGTCTTGCATCAGCTGCTCGTTGCGTTCGTATCCTTCCAGGCGCTGGGGATACGGCATTGAGAGCAATTCCTGCGTGCGCTGCCAGTGGGGAAGCAGATCATCGCGCACCGCCTGTCCCAGGATCTCGGTTTCAACAGGGTTGACCTTGCTCGGATCGATGCTCTGAGCTCCCGGAGGAATCCGGAGACGATCGACCGGATAATAGAAAAACGTGCTCCCGAGCTGAGCCACCTCCAACGCTTGCTGCAAATCGACCGGATGTCGGAGGACATACGTCAGCTCACGGTAGATGGTCTCGGCGTCTGCCGGGGCAAGCGCGGGATCGAGCACGATCCCCTGGAGCACGCCGCCCGCTCTGCGCTGCGCCTGTGTCCCCTGCTTGGCCACGATCCAGTGCGTGCCGTTGGAAATATCCGACCAGAACCTCATCACCACGAAGAGGCTGGCCAGCCGCTCCGCCCGATCCTCACCGATCGCCGCCAGGTGTCCGTCCAACAGCTCCAGCCGCACCAGGATATGGTACGGATAGCAGCCCCGCGGTTCACCAGGGGCCTCCAGGGCCCACGCCGACCAGACATCGATCGGGCTCCGCGTGTCACTCATCCGCGTGCCGCGCCGTACCAGCTCCAGAGCGGGACGGCACTCCACGAGCAAGTCGCACAGCTCAGGCTCCAGCTGGGAGACCACCCTATCGTCGTACCCAGCGGGCACGCCGGCCGCGACGCACTCCGCCGGGAGATCCCTGGTGCCGACCTCGTATAGATCCACGTGCTTGGCGGGCTGCCAGCTCTCGGGCATTTGGGCATGGACGGTCCGGATGATCGGGTCGTGCAGGTCGCCGATGTTCCCCACCCCGCATGCGTCATAGGCCTCCCTGTACAGCGGGGCCGCCGCCCCTTCCTCCAGCGCCCACCCCGGTGTCTCCGGATCCCGTGTATATGTCCGGTTTTCGACGGAAGCCGACAGCGTGTTGTACGCCTCCACATCCCGCGATGTCCGCGCCGCCCGGTGCGCCAGCCACGCCCCGATGACCCCAGAGCACAGCAGCGCACACCCGCCCACGGTCGCCAGCGCTGCGAGCATGATTTTCTTGTTGCCGGTCCGGGCCATCACGCCTCCCGCGGGCAGCATAGCCGCACAGAACTTGGGATTCCATGAAACGCCCTTGAAACCAGGAGGCGGTCGGCAGAGGACGACAATCGACGATCGGATCGAAGAAAACGCCAGCAGATGACACTCATCCTTATAATCGTTCAGAGGGTGATAGAGCCTGGGAGGGATCTTCATGCGCATCAAGGCCTTGTTCGTCCTGCTCTCGGCGCCGCTGGCGTTCGCCGGGTGTGCGGTGTGGATCGATGAAATGGACCGGCCGGACGACGGGGGGCTACCGCTAGCGGACGACGATGACGCAGCGGACGATGACGCAGCGGACGATGACGCAGCGGACGATGACG
>CAZDDH010000313.1:0-8827 GCA_964504165.1 uncultured Rickettsiales bacterium
GCCCGATGACGACGACCTCGACGACGATGACGACGCAGCGGTGGATGACGTGGAGGGCAAGCAGCTCGCGGCGGGGACCTACCACTCGTGCCGGGTTGACGCGCAGGGGCGGGGGCTGTGCTGGGGGCTCAACGACATGGGGCAGAGCGATGGGACCGACACGACGCTGAGCCAGGTGGATGTGGGCCTGGAGCATGCCTGTGGCCTGGACGGGACGGGGGAGGCGGTGTGCTGGGGGTCGGACGCCGTCGGTCAGTCGTCCCCACCCGCCGGGCCCTTCGTGCAGGTCACCACGGGGTTCCTGCACAGCTGTGGGCTCGCCGCGAGCGGGATCGTGACCTGCTGGGGGTCCGATAATGCGGGGCAATGTGCGGCGCCGGCGCGGCCCTTCGTGCACATCGATGGCGGCGCCTACTTCACCTGTGGTGTGACGCTGGAGGGGCCTCCCGTGTGCTGGGGGGATGGCATCGAGACGGCGTTCATACCCGAGCACGGCGCCTACCAGCGCGTGGCCGCGGGGGATGGGTATGCCTGCGCGGTGGACACGGATGGGGACCCGGTGTGCTGGGGGCAAAATGCCTTTGGTCAGGCCGATCCGCCCGAAGGTCCTCTGGGCCAGTTGGACGCGGGGGGGCGGCACAGCTGCGCGGTCACGGGCGGGGGCATGGCCTGCTGGGGTGAGGACGCCATGGGCGAGTCCACGGTACCCGCGAGCCTGTTCAGCGGTGTGGTGGAGGCTGCAGCGGGCATCACCTCCTACAGCTGTGCGGTCTCCGGGACGGATCAGGTGGAGTGCTGGGGGGACAACTCCAGCGGCCAGTCCGCGGCACCGGGCAGGGCCTTTGCGGCGGTGAGCACCGACTACGACCACACTTGCGCCATCCTGGACAGCGGTCTGCTGGAGTGCTGGGGTGATCCGGAGGCTGCCCCTCCCGTCGCGAGCGGGAGCTCCTATCAACAGGTGACGGCCGGGATGAGCTACACCTGCGCCCGGGCCGACTCCGGAGCGATCCAGTGCTGGGGCGCGAACGATTTCGGACAGTGTAATGCCCCCGGGGGCAGCTTCGAGCAGGTGGACGCCGGCTGGCGGCACGCCTGCGCTGTGGATGGCCAGGGGTTGGCGGCCTGCTGGGGGACGGACGGTGCGGGACAGGCCTCGCCGCCCGCTGGCGTCTACACCCGGATCTCGGCGGGGGGCACCGTCTCGTGCGGCCTCGATACCGGCGGTGCAGCGGTCTGCTGGGGGGAGTTCATCGATGACGGGGACGGGCCAACGGGGGTGCCATTCGAGCAGATCAGCGCCGGGTACGAGCACGCCTGCGGGGTGACGGCCGACGGCCAGCTGGATTGCTGGGGATGTGGGGAGTTGGGGGACGGCCAGTGCGAGGTGCCCCCGGGGGACTATACAGCGGTGTCAGCTGGCATGTACCACACCTGGGCTGTGCGTTCGGACGGCAGCGCCGTGTGCTGGAGCACCCTGGCGGAGGCATGCCCCGAGGCCCCGGACGAGGTGTTCAGCGCCATCAGCGCTGGCTGGTACCACGCCTGCGGTATCACCGTGGATGGCCGTCAGGAGTGCTGGGGATTGTTCGTGCACCACTGAATCGGTGGGTTTACCCTGGGAACATGACCCGATTCTTCGACTACCGCCGGAACCTGGAGCGAGCCGCCGCATCATGGTTCGCGGATCGGAGATTGTCGGTCCAGCGTCGCCCGTACATCCTGGCGTCCCAGCGGGACTGGCCGGACAATCTCATCGATCCGGCACACGCGGAGTACATCAACGAGGAGAAGAGGCGGCGGCAGCGGCTGGGAGAGAGCTTCCCACTACACAAGTACCTGCACCACGGGCTGAGCAGCCAGGCCATGCTGTTCAACCTGACCGTTCCCCTGATCAAGGCCCTGGACGAGGACGCCCTCGCGGACGGATTCATCGCCGCAGGCGTGCCGTGGCCCGGCCGCAAGGCGACGGGCACCCTGGAGGTGCACGACCGGGAGGTCTTCGGCGAGTCCCAGGGGCAGCCGACGAGTTTCGATCTGTGCATCGAGGGCACGGGCCCGACGGTCTACGTCGAAGCCAAGCTGGTGGAGAAGGAGTTCGGCGGTTGCTCCATGCTGGCCGGGGGGGACTGCGATGGTGCCAACCCAGCGCGGGACTGGAGGGCCTGCCCGCTACAGCGCATGGGGCGCCGGTACTGGGACCGGCTGGATGAGCTGGGATTCCTGGAGGGCCCGATGGCCGAGAGCCCCATCTGCCTGCTCGGCCCCTACCAGCAATTCTTCCGCGAAGCGGCGTTTGCGTTGAGCCAGGGCGGGCACTATGCCCTGCTGGTGCACGGGGATAATCCGGCTTTCCTGCGCTCCGAAGAGCCGGAGCGCGGGCTCTGGCCTTTCCTGTGTGGGTTCGTGCCGGAAGCTCACCGCAGCCGGCTACACCGGGTGACCCTGCAACAGGCTTCCCTGTCGGTCCGGGGTTCCCACCGGCACCTAGACTGGATCCGAGAATTCCGCAAGAAGTACGGGTTGCTTCAGGACCGGTAGGAGCGCGCCTGCTCCATGCCCCTGAGCACCCGCAGGGCGCCGTCCCGCAGCGCTTCCATCTCCCGTTCGCCGGGGTAGATCGTGATCTTGGTGCCCAGGCCCCGCAGCAGCTTCTTGAGGCGTCGACGCAAGCGGCGGGAGTGGCACATCCCGCCGGTGAGCACGATACGGTGGACCCGTTGGCCCCGGAACTTGGGGATCAGGGAGGCGATCTCGGCGGCGATCTGCCCGGCCAGGGCCTCGAAGACCAGCTTGGCCTCTGCGTCCCCGTCCGCGACGCGCTGTTCGACTTCCTGGAGATCCGCGGTGCCCAGGTAGGAGACGAGCCCTCCCTGGGTGACCAGCCGTCGTTCCAGGTCCTCCCGGGAGATCCCCGAGTAGCACAGCTCGATGAGGGCTGCGCCGGGGAGCGTGCCGCCACGGTTGGCGGCCATCGGGCCGTCGAAGAGAGCGTTGCGCACCTGGACGCAGCGGCCCTTGCGGTGGGCGCCGACGCTGATGCCGCCACCGATGTGGGCGACGATCAGGTTGAGGTCTTCGTACTCTCGGTTGCGGCTGTCGGCGAACAGCTTGGCCGCCGCCTTCTGGCTGAGGGCATGCCAGGCCGTGGTCTGCACCGTGCCCGCCAGGCCGGTGATGCGGGCGGCGTCGTCGATCTCGTCCACCACCGGCGGGTCGACGATGAACGAGGGAGCCCCGGCCTGGCGCGCCAGCTCGTGGGCCAGCAGGCCCCCGAGGTTGGAGGGGTGTTCGCCGGCGTATCCCTGCGCCAGGTCGGCGAGCAGGGCGTCGTCGATGGCGTAGGTCCCGCTCTCGATGGGGCGCAGCATGCCTCCCCGGCCCACCACGGCCTGCAGATCGGCGGGTTCGAGGTTCTGATCGGTGAGGAACGACTCCACCACAGCCCTGCGCATGGGCAGCTGGTCCTTGACGTGCTCGAATCCTTCCAGGTCCTCGGCGGTGTGCCGGAGGCTCGTGCTGGCGATGCGGTCCTCCCCTTCGAACAGGGCGACCTTGGTGGAGGTGGAGCCGGGATTGATGGTGAGCACCCGGTAGCGCGGGAAGTAATGGTCGTTGGGGGTGGACACGGCGTGCCCGGACCGGAATCGCCGCAGGAGCAGCGCCTTGGCCCCCCGGGCGATCTCGGCGGCGTTGGAGGAGCGGGAAAAATCCAGCGCCTGGTTCTTCAGCCCGCCGATGACCAGGGTCGAGACGGCGTCGGGATAACGGGTGGAGTACAGGTGGAACAGCAGGTTGCCCACGTCCAGGTTGGGCACGATCAGGACGTGGGCCCGGCCAGCACCTTCCAGACGGCCGAACTCCTCCTTGAGCTTGGTATGGGCCGCCCGCTCGCTCAGCGCCACGCTGATCTGCATCTCGGTGACGATGTTGATGGTGGCGTAGTCCGGGCTGATCTCCCGGAGTTCGGCGAGCTTGGCTTGGATCATCGGCTCGGCTTCGCGGATGCGGGAGACCGAGGGCCCCTGGCCCGAGCCACGGGTGGAGTAGGACAGCAGCGCGCCGTTGATCTCGGGCAGGGCGTCCACGGGGATCAGATCCCGCATGGTGCGGCAAGCGCCCACGGCGATGTCGGACAGCGCCTCGGGGGAGGGGACCGGGTTGAGCGCAACGTCGGCGAACATCACCATGTTGTTCTCGAAGATGCCCTCTGGATGGGAGTCGGGCAGGGCGAACAGCCCCATCTCGAAGACCGTGCCCTCCTTCTCCAGGATGCGCAGGCAGGGGATGAAGAACTCCCGCGACGAGTGGGCGACGCCGCCCAGCACGGCGTCCGCGTAGCCCTCGCGGACGGCCATGATGGCGAAGTACACCGGATTGCGGATGTTGGCAGCCGCCTCCTCGGCGGTCATCTCCCAGCTCCGCCCCTGGCTGACCTCCTGCAACCGCCCGGCGAGGGCTGGACCCAGCTCGTCCGTGGCCGGATCGACGAAGCGGACCACCGCAAAGAACCGCTTCTGTGAACACTCCAGGTTGACGTCCCCCATGCCGACCAGCTGCTGGGTCCGCTCCCTGGAGGCCACCAGGATCACGTTGGCGAACTTGACCAGCCTGGAGGCTGCTTCGATGACGCGCGGGTCCTCCCCCTCGGGGAAGATCAGCGTCTGCTTGACCGTCATCGCGTCGCGGAGCTGCTTGCGCAGCATGCCTTCTAGATTGAACACGATCGTCCTCCCTATTTTTTGCGCCGCTTCTGCGCCACGATGTCCTTGGATTTGACGCTGGGGTGGTGGTAGCGGCGCTCACCGCGGGTCTTGTCCTTGACCTGGATTACCTGCTGCGGGCACCACTGGACACAGGCCATGCATTGTTCGCAGCGGCCGCTCCAGGTGGGGGCATCATCGACCATGACCAGGTTTTCTACCGGGCAGACCAGCGCGCAGATCCCACAGGCGTCGCAGCCGTCGTCGAGCCTGTAGCTCCCGTCTGTGGCCGCGACGAACTTGTAGCCCAGCTTGTACAGCAGCCCGGGATGGATCCAGGCCCGGTAACGGCTGTGTTCGGTCTCGAGGTGAGCGTCGCCCCGTTCGAGGATGGCGGCGATCTCGTCCAGTCGTTCCTCGGCGGCTTCGAAGACGGTAGCGAGCTCGTCGTCGTCCGGCACACCGCCGAAGGGAATGTAGTTGGACGGCATCTTCACCGTCATGGCGGCCCGCAGGTTCAATCCGCGCTGTTCGAATACGCGCTTGGCGACGGCGAACATATTCCCCGGATCGCCACCCATGGTCGCCACGGCGAAGATGGGTGCGTCCGTCTGGAGACGGTGCAGGAACCGGTACACGATGTGTGGCATCCGGTACATGTAGACCGGGAACACGATTCCGATGCGCTCTTCAGCCGGGAGGATCTCCCCGTCCTGCAGCGCCTGGACGATGGGCGTCAGCGTGGTTTCGCCCAGCTTCTCGGCCAGGGTGCGGGCGGCCCACAGGGAGTTGCCCGTCCCCGTGAAGTAGTAGATGCGAGTCGCCACGGAGGGCTAGTTCTCCGCCATGATGAAATCGTCGTACTCGATCTCGAACTTGAGCTTGTGCTTGGCCTCTTCCTGGGCCAGCTTGCGGAACACATTGGCCACGGCCTCGCCCTCGGACAGATCGGCCAGGTCCGAGTAGAGCCGGAACGCCGCCTTCTCCTTCTTCATGGCCAGGATCAGGGCATCCTGGAAATCCATGTCGGCCGAGGGGTCCTCGACGACCAGGTATTCGTCCACCTTGAGGTCGGCGATGCTCTTGGTGGGGGCCGCGACGAGCATCTCCTTTTGCTGGATCGCGAGCAGGCGGGCCTTGTGCCCCATCTCCTCCTTGGCGAAGCCCTCGAAGACCTCCTTCATGTGGTTGTAGGTCGCTTTGTCGGCAACCTCCGCATAGAAATCGGCGGCCTCTTGCTCCCGATCGATGGCGTATTCCAGGACGTCGTTGACGCAGCTCCAGTCGTTCATCTTCGTTCCTCCGGCCAGGTGGTTGTGATTGTGTGGGCCATTGGACACGGATTAGCCGTCGATCTCAAATGGACTGCGGTCTTTTCGCGAGGCTCAGTCCATCAGGTTCCTCAACACCATGTGCAAGATCCCGCCGTGGCGGTAGTAGTCCACCTCTACCGGGGTATCGATGCGGCACAGGGCCTCGAAGGAGCGGGTCCCTCCGTCCGTGGTGACATCGACCCGGACCCGTTGGCCCGGCTGCAGGTGATCGTCCACGTGGATGTCGAAGACCTCGTTGCCTTCCAGTGACAGGGAGTCGGCGTCCTCGCCGTCGGGGAACTGCAGCGGCAGGACCCCCATCCCGATCAGGTTGCTGCGGTGAATCCGCTCGTAGGAGGCGGCGATCACCGCCCGCACCCCCAGCAGATTGGTGCCCTTGGCCGCCCAGTCGCGGCTGCTGCCCATGCCGTAGTCGGCGCCGGCAATCACGAGGGTCGGGATGCCCTGTTCCTTGTAGGCCAGCGAGGCGTCGTGGATGCTCGTCACTTCCCCGTCCAGCCAGTTCGTCGTCCAGCCCCCTTCCGTCCCCGGAGCCAGCTCGTTGCGCAGGCGGATATTGCCGAAGGTGCCCCTGGTCATCACCCGGTCGTTGCCCCGCCTGCTGCCATAGGAGTTGAAACCGTCCACGGGTACGCCCCGGCCTTGCAAATAGGCGCCCGCCGGGCTGTCCGTGGGGATGGCGCCCGCCGGGCTGATGTGGTCGGTGGTGGTGCTGTCGCCCACCTTGACCAGCACCCGCGCTCCGCGCACCGGCTGGATGGCTTGGGCCCGTTCGGGCATGTCCACGAAGAAGGGCGGCTCCTTGATGTAGGTGCTGTGGTCGTCCCATGGGTAGATGTCGCCACCGGTGACGGGGATGCCGTTCCAGCGCTCGTTGCCCTGCTCGATGCCCTCGTAGACCTCGTGGTACATCTCGGGGGTCAAGGCGGTCTCCAGCGCGGCCTGGATCTCGGCGCTGGTGGGCCAGATATCCCGCAACAGGACCGGGTTCCCCTGGTTGTCCTCGCCGATGGGTTCGGTCCCCAGATCCAGATCGACGGTTCCCGCCAGGGCGTAGGCGAGAACAAGCGGCGGCGACGCCAGGTAGTTGGCCTTGGTGTGGGGGCTGATCCGTCCCTCGAAGTTGCGGTTCCCCGACAGCACGCCCGCGGCGATGAGCCCCCCCTCTTCCACGCCACGCACCAGCTCCTCGTCCAGGGGACCGCTGTTGCCGATGCAGGTGGTGCAGCCGTACCCGACGACGTGGAAGCCCAGCTCCTCCAGGGCGGGCATCAGCCCGGCCCGCTCCAGATAATCGGTGACCACTCGGGAGCCTGGCCCCAGGCTGGTCTTGACGTACGGTGGCACGGTGAGCCCCTGCTCGACCGCATTGCGGGCCAGCAGGCCGGCGGCAAGCATCACCGATGGATTGGAGGTATTGGTGCAGCTGGTGATGGCGGCGATGAGCACGTCGCCGTGGGCCAGCTCCCCGTCGGTTCCGTCGGGGAAGGTCACGGCTACGCGGGTGCCCAGCTGGCCGTCGTCCAGCCCGAAGCCGCTGGGCCCGGTGGGCGCCCGCAGCGCCTCGTGGAAGGCGGGCTTCATCTCCGCCAGGGATAGCCGGTCCTGTGGCCGCTTGGGGCCGGCGAGGCTGGGCTCCACCGTGGAGAGGTCCAGCTCCAGCGTATCGCCATAGACCGGCTCGGGAGCGTCGTCGGTGCGGAACAGGCCCTGGGCCCGGTAGTACCGCTCCACCCGCGCCACCTGCGCCTCGGGCCGGCCCGTGCTGCGCAGGTACCGCAGCGTCTCGGCGTCCACCGGGAAGAAGCCCACCGTCGAGCCGTACTCGGGGGCCATGTTGGCCACCGTCGCGCGGTCGGCGAGGCTCATCGAGGACAATCCGTCCCCAAAAAATTCGACGAATCGGCCCACCACCCCCTTCTCGCGGAGCATCTGCACCACCCGCAAGACCAGGTCGGTTGCCGTGGCCCCCCCGGGCAGTTCCCCGGTCAGCCGGAAACCGACCACACCGGGGATCAACATGTAGATCGGCTGCCCCAGCATCGCGGCCTCGGCCTCGATGCCGCCGACGCCCCAGCCCACCACGCCCAGACCGTTGATCATCGTGGTGTGGGAGTCTGTCCCCACCAGCGAATCCGGGTAGATCAGCGAGCGACCATCCTGCTCCGCCAGCTGGGCCACGGATGCCAGGTACTCCAGGTTGACCTGGTGCACGATGCCGCTGGCCGGCGGCACCACCCGGAAGTTGTCGAAGGCGTTTTGCCCCCAGCGCAGGAACTGGTACCGCTCGCGGTTGCGCTCGAACTCCCGGTCGGCGTTGAACTGCAACGAGGCGGCCGAGCCGAACGAGTCCACCTGGACGCTGTGATCGATAACCAGATCCACGGGGATCTGGGGATTGATGCGGGCGGCGTCACCGCCCATCCGCTCCATGGCGCTGCGGAGCGCCGCCAGGTCCACCACCGCGGGCACGCCGGTGAAATCCTGCAGCACCACGCGGGCGGGCTTGAACGGCAGCTCGGCCGTGGCCGGGGCGCCGGGATCATGGGACAGCAGGCGCTCCACGTCCGCTGCGGTGACCGCGTGGCCGTCCTCGTTGCGGAGGATCGACTCCAGCAGGACCCGCAGCGAGTACGGCATACGAGCCAGATCCGCGCCCGTGCGCTGTTGCAGCTTGGGGAGACTGAAGTAGTCGGGGCCGCCCGGGGAGAGGGTGGCACGGGTATTGAATGAATTCCTGGAAGGGGGGTAGACGGTTAGCGCCTCCTGCCACAAGATGTAGGGGTGAGC
>CAZDDH010000314.1:0-8340 GCA_964504165.1 uncultured Rickettsiales bacterium
CCGGCGACGACGACACCGGCGACGACGACACCGCCGACGACGACACCGGCGACGATGACGTGGCCGACGACGACGAACCCCAGGTGCAATGCGGCCCCTACGTCCCGCCGCCGGCGGGCCAGGAGTCCCGCGTGTATTCGGGCGAGGGCGTACTTCAGATCAGCAACGACTGGTACTGGGTCGGCTGCGAGGTCCTGCGGCGCTTCGACGCCAACGGGCAGCTGGATTGCGAGCTGGTGTGGGACGTGGAGGGGTACTACTACGACTGGGACGAAGGGGACCAGGAGGCGCGGTACCACCTGCAATTCTACGCCGATGACACTAGCAGCACCTGCAACATCGGGGAGGACGACTGGGAACAGACCTGGTACTACCGTACGATCTTCGACTGGGACCACGACGAGATGGATATCTACTACGACAATGAGGAATGGGGGGATGGCTCCTTCTGGTCCGTGGCCAACATCGTCGACAACGGCAACGCCGCGCCGTTCGACTACATCTCGGACGTGTTCACCAACTGACTCCCGTTCGGGAAGACCGGACCGACTCAGTCGGGGTACAGCACCTTGTGAATGGTCTCTGGCTGGGCCCACTCCACCTGCTCCATCGCCTCCAGGGCCGTCACCGCCGCCCGCACCCCGGATCCATCGGTGTCCGGCACGTCCAGGGTGAAGATCCGCAGGGTGGCCCGGTAGCGCAGCACCGCGTACTTCGTCCCATCGAGTAGGGCCTCGATCTCGTCGTAACTGACGCCGTCCTTGAAACGCACCTGGACGATGCCCCGCAGTAGCCAGGTGGTCTCGTCCACCACGATCCGTTCGCGGTCCTTGAGGTTCGGGCCGCGCCCCTCGGGGATCCAATGGGGCCACACCTCGATGCCCACCGGGGGCCCGTAGTACGGCCCATCCACCCCCTCACCGACCACCATCAGCTCCAGATGGCCGTGCTGCTGGACGGCCACCGGGAGCAGCCCGGTGAAGGTGCCGTCCCCGGCCCGGTTGTCCGGTGCGACCCCGTCGTCGAACAGCTGGCCCAGGGGTGGCCCGAGCGGTCGCTGCGCCCCGTCGAGCCGGTAGAGCAGCAGGGTCAGGGGCACCTGCCCGCCCTCGCGCACCTGGGTGCGCACCAGCATGTTGCGCGCCTCGCCCACCCGCAGCTCGCCGGGTGAGATCTTGGGGACGTTGAGGTGGTACGGGCCCAGCTTGGCGGCGAGGGGATCCCACACCGGGCGCTGCACCGCACCGGTGAAGCAGCGGCGGAATTCGTCGCAGGCGTCCATCCCCGCGCAGTCGGGCCATGCCTCGGTGTTGGCCTCCGCGCACCAGCCTTTGCAGATGACGGCTGCGTCCTCGGCTCCGAACGCCGACGGTGCCCGGTCGAAGCAGGCCACGGCCTGACGACACAGGGCCTCGCAGGGGGCGGACGGTTCCCCGCTCACCCGGGGCTCGGGCACCATCTCGTGCCATGAGACCGGCGGCTGGGCCCCGGCGCACGGTGCCATCGCCAGCAGGCAGATTGCGGTGACGATGTGGGCCAGAGTGTGGTGACTCAAAATAGATCCCTCGGCGACGGATGCTCACAGTGTATCGTGAGATCCACGCCGGGCGAGGACTCTCGATGAGAGCGTCGCAATTCATCTCGTTCGGTGGGCGATAACCGGTAGGGGCCGGAGGGTTGGACATCATCAAACATCGACGAAACAAAGGGCGGATCAAGCGGACGCTCAGCCGGTTGCGGCACCGATCCATGGGTTTCTATGCATCGCTGGGCATCGTCCCCGCTGCGGCGTACATCATCGGATTCACAGGAGCCTGCCAGGATTACTACGGCATCCAGGTCTGCGGAGAACCCAGCTGGGAACCCTGCGACTCGGACCAGTCCTGTTACGACGAGTTCGGCGAAGGGTACATCTGCGACGAGGACTACATCCACCACGACGACTGTGGCGACCAGTGGGCCTGGCCGACCTGCGTCAACGAAAACGCGGGCGACGATGACGACAGCGCGGGTGACGACGACGACTCCGCGGGTGACGACGACGACTCCGCCAACTAGGGAACACCTTGCCCACGTTCATCAACCTGCGTCGCCGGGTGCACTGGGCGGCCCACCTGCACACCAACGACCGCCTGGCCGCCAGGCATCCGTTGCGGTACCTGTTCCTGGAAGTGACCCGGGCGTGCAACCTGGCGTGCGTCTACTGCGGCAGCGAGTGCACGCCGCGCCCGCCCTCGGACGAGCTGAGCATTGCCGGCTGGATCGAGGTGGTGCGTCAGATCGCCGCCGACGTGGATCCGCGGGACGTGATGGTGGCCATCACCGGCGGTGAACCGCTGCTGCTGGAACGCCTTGGAGCGCTGCAACGGGAGCTGAAGCGGCTCGGGTTCCGCCACGGCGTGGTGACCAACGGCACGCTGCTGGACGACGAGCGGGCGGCCGAGCTGGTCGACGCCGGGGTCGGGTCGCTGGCCCTGAGCCTGGACGCGCCGCCGGAGGTCAACGACCGCCTGCGGGGCGCCGGGACGTCCCGCGGCGTCGAGAATGCCGTGGCGGCCCTCCGCCGCGCCGGTTACGACGGCAAGCTGGAGATCATCTCCACCATGACCCGCCCGGCCGTACCGCTGCTGGAACAGACCCGGCGCTACGTGGCCCAGCTGCGCATCCCCCTGTGGCGCCTGGCGCCGGCGATGCCCATCGGCCGCGCCGCCCAGCGGGAGGACCTGCTGTGTAACGACGACGACATGCGCACGATGATGGAGTTCATCGTGGCCTCCCGCAGCGACGGCCGCCAGCCGCCGCCGGAGTACGGCGAGGAAGGCTACCTTGGCGACCGCTACGAGCGTCACGTGCGCCCCTATCTGTGCCAGTGCCTGGCCGGCATCACCGTGGCGGGCATCCGCTCCGACGGCCGCATCGGCGCCTGCCCCGAGCTCGCCGACGCCTTCATCCAGGGCCACGTGGACGACGATCGCTTCATCGACGTGTGGAACCACCGCTACAAGGAGATGCGTGACCGCAGCTGGACCCGCGGGCGCGCCCCGTGCGACGACTGCGCTGCGTGGTCCCGCTGCCGCGGCGGCAGCATGCACCTGTACGAGTCCCCCGGGGCCGAGCTGCAGCGCTGTTCGTACCGGATGCTCGGATAATCCTGCCGCCTCAGCGGGCGGCGTACCCTCTCTCCAGCAGCCCCAACTTCAGCTCGGCCGGCAGGTCGGTGTAGGTGCTGGCCCGAGTGTAGTAGATCCGTGCCAGATCTGGTTTGGCTAGCCGTTCGTAGGCGACGGCAGCCTGGTAGTAACACAAAGCCGTCGTGTCCGGATCGCCCCCGCTGCGTTCCAGGGCCTCGATGGCGGCCAGGAAATCCTGGCTGGCCTGCTCGGAGGTGTTGAACACCTCTTCGGGAACCGAGACCCCGACGGATCCGCGGTTGATGCGCGTGGTGACGATTTCCTCGTCCGTGACGGCGAATTCCACCGCTTGGTCCAGATAGCGGAATCCCTCGTAGACCAGCTCCACCGCATCGGAAGCGGAGTCCGCCCGACCCCCGCGCATGGCGACCAGAGACCCTTTGTAGGCGAGGGCAATGGGAGCCTTCGGGGCGTCGGCGAGGCACCTGTCCAGGGTCTCCTCGGAGGTTTCGTAGTCCCCCGCTTCGAAGTATGCCTCGCCGAGATCGTGGCAATCCCCGGGCTCTGATAGCAGCTGCTGGATCCTCTCGTGAGCGAGGGCCTGTTGTGCCTCCTGCTCCCGGACAGCTTCACCTTCGAGCTCTTGGCGAGCCATGGGAGTACAGACGGCACGGTCCTGCGACGAGCTGGCCGGATCGACGTGCAGCGGATAGAGCTTGGCGTAGGTATAGGTCTCGAGGTCATGAGCGCGAAGGATGTCCTCCTGGCTCCGACCTTCCGGGGCGACGTAGTCATAGATCCGGGGGGTCAGCTTGGAGCTGGCTCCGCCGCCCCGGTGAGTCGTCGGCCGTTCCTTGATCGTCGCGAAGTGTCCGCGGGACATCTGGCTGTAGCCGCCTACCATCACGTAGTGGAAGGTCGGACGGCCATCCAGGACTTGCTTGAGCAGGGGATGGTCCAGGGAGATGCGGACCTGAATCTTGTTCTCGTCCACCACGGGGATCAGGGTCACCGATCCCTCGTATTCGCCGTCGGCAGAGACGATGGTCCCCTTCTCGGCGTAGCCGTCGACGTGGACGAGGAAATCCCAGGGGTGCTCCTCGTCGAACGTGACGAGCTCGACGCGTGCCTCGGCGGTCTCGGTAGAGCCGCTCTCGGCGCCATCGATGTCGAGATACACATGGATCACGGGCAGACCGAATCCCCCGGGCGCATCGAAGGGGTTGGTCAGGCGGGTGAAGTGCAAGGTGAGCTGCCAGTAGTCCGGTTCTTCGGTCCAGACGGCACCGGTGACCGGCTGGTGGACGGTGTAGCTCACGATGTCCAGCAGTCCCTCGCCCTCGAAGGCCTGATGGCGGGGATAGGTGACCGCGCCCTCGCCGTGGTCGTCGTACATCGGGTCCATGAAGCTGGCCTGTACGGCTTCCCCGGTGAAGCGTGAGTTCACCTCGAGCTGCAACACCTTGTCGAGGCGTGCACTGATCCAACCGGAATGGATGATGGCTGCCGGCAATCCGAAGACCATCGCGCAACCCACGGCGGCCATGAACGCACTCTTGACGGCTTCCCATGTGTTGAGTGTCTTCATGGCAGGAACGTCCCGTCGATGGCCAGGCTGAGCAGCCGGTGGATGGTATCTGGACCGAACCGGCTGGACAGGATGATGCCCAGCGTGAATCCGGACACCGTGAACAAGGCCCGCGGCGACAGGATCTCCTGCGCGGTGATCACCCCCCTGTGGAGCAGCCATCCGTGTGGCCCGCCCAGCGATTCGGTCTTCCTTGCGGCGAGGCCGAGCAGGGTAGGGCGTCGGGGGTCCGTGAACGCGAACCGATAGTCGATGGCCCCCTGCGTGCAGGCCTGCATACATTCTCCGCACTTGGTGCAGGTGAGCAGCGGCCGCCCTGCCTCCTCCCGGATGTTCTCCTCCTTGATGGACAGCGTCGGGCACACGGACACGCATTTCATGCACTGGACGCAGCGGTCCGTGTCGATGTGAACGCGGTAGATGTTCAGGGCCCGATCGACGAGGGATTGGAAGGCCCCAAAGGGACAGAAGGTGGCGCACTGGAAGCGCCTCTTGGTCAGGTACGGCAGGACAATGACCAGCGCTGCGAAGAGGAGGATGTACATCACGAAGGCGATGTGGGTGCTCAGATCGGTCACCTCGAAACCCTCGGTGACCGTCTTGAACGGGCAGAACCACTCGCAGTACACCGCAGACAGCGTGACGAGCGAGGCCAGCACCGTGAACGCCAGCATAGCGAAGGCGAAGTAGCGCACCCGGTCATCGACGACCGAGAGGTCGAGGATCGGTTTCTTGCGGATCCTCGCCACGCCAGCCTCGAGCCCCCCGTAGAAACAGGCCCAGCTGCACCATCCCCGACCGATGGCCAGCGAGGCCACGATCCAGATGATCAACATGCCGTAGATGGAGGCGAAGTGCCCCGCCAGCCTGCCGGGGAAGATCACGGTCTTGGTCACCGTGTAGGGCAAGAGGATGAACGGGATGACGATGTGGCAGAAGGGGACCTCGGACTGCATCACGTCCTGTGTCGTGAGCGCCAGATGCCCGCGGTCCTCGAAGAGGATGGCTATGAAAGAGGGAATGAACAGGAGCGCGAATGTCACAAAAAAGAGCCGGCGATACGTGGAGACCCGGCCGGTGATGTGGATCATGAAGAAGACCGCGACGACGAACGTGAAGTAGGTCCACGACGCGATGGCCTCGAGTCCACTGGAGCCGGCGACGAGGAAGAAGTGGGCGAACCGCGCGATGACGAGGGTCAGCAGCGCAGCAGCCGGTAACGAGAGCCGTTTGCCGTCCAGCTTGAGGCCGAACGGGCCTTTGTTGCGATTCACACCCATCGTGCGATCCCCAGGAAGAGCAGGAAGTAGCCGCCGAGCAGGACCAGCGTCAGCCGGGAGATCATGCGGATCGTCCCCATGTGCCTGCGGAGGCGGTGCACGCCGAGCAGCGGCAGGAAGTACACCGACGTCCCGATGAAGAACAGCAGGAAGTACAGGGCTCCGTCAGGGCCGCTGGCGGAGCCGAATACCCGGGTCGCCGCGGCGAAGAATGGGGGACAGAGATTGATGCCGGTCAGGAAGCCGTAGATCAGGGCCCCGCGTGCTGGCCGGTAGGCCTTGGAGTAGAGGCGGCAAGCCTTCCAGTGCGGGAAGTTGTGCATCAACCCGGACGCCAGCATGATGGCCCCGGTCACGGTGAAGGCCACGGATCCGAGGCGGTGCTGCAGCTGCGGATCCAGGTACCCGGTGGCATAGGCACCGACCGTGCCGAGGAGGAAGCCCACACCGACGTAGGCCACGAATCGTCCCAGCAAAAAGAGCGTCACGAGCAAAGCGTTGTGCCGGGCCGAGCGGATCTCCTCGGAGAACAGGAACGGGATCGCCACCGGGGCGCAGTACATGGCGCAGTACGTCCCCGTGGACAGGCCCAGCAGCAAGGCTTCGCGGACCATCACTCCTCCAGTTCGTCGAGGAACTGCTGGGCCCTGCGTCCGGAAGCGGATTGTGGCGCGAGGCGCAGGGCCTTCTCCAGGAGTCCGATGGCGTCGTCCACGCGGTTGTGATGCAAGGCGAGGCGGCCGGCGCACAGCTGCAAGAAGGACCGCATCCCCGGGCTGTAGGACTCGTTGAACGTCTCCAGGTAGTCCAGATCCGTCTGGGCGATGTCATAGCGCGGGAACGGGGACCGCTTGCTCACTTCCAGAGCGTTCGCCAGCCGGAACATGCGGGCATTCCTGTTGTCGGGATCCCCTTTGACGGCGGCGTCCATGAGCTTGAACCCCTCGTCGATCTTCGCCGAGGCCATGACCACGTCGCCCTTGTCCACGGCGATCTCGCCCTGCAGGGTGGTCACGCTCCCCAAGATGACCTGGGTCAATGCGCCAGCGGACTCCTCGGCGGCGGCCTTGGCGTATTGCAGCGCCTTGGCTTCGTGCTTGGCGGGATCCAGGACCATCAGGTTGTGGTAGAGGATGCCCAGGAACAGAGTTTTTTGCGGTGCGTTCCCGGCCTCGACCTGCTCGAGCAGGGCGGTGGCATGCTCTTCATCCAGTGCGAGCAGCGCCTTGTTCAGGAGGCCCTCGTCTGCCGAAGCGGAACCGGCGAAAAGCGCCAGACAGGCGGCCACCAATGCCGTTCGAAGTGGTCGGTAGAAGTCATGCATCAAGTGATCTCCTCTGACCGATAGAATCGGCCGTGAGTGGGCTTGAACGAGCGCGCTCAGAACCCAGCCGTCCCAGTGAACACGAAACGACCGCTTCCCTGATGGCTCCAACCATAGGAAAACGAAAAATAGGTGAAGACCGGACTGTTCAGGTTGAGACGCAGGCCGGCGCCGAAGGCGTCCAGCAGCCCTCCGCCGAACAACGGCTCGTCGTGGGCAGCGGCCCATCCTGCGTCCGCGAATACAAACCCATCGATATCGACGTCGAAGAACGGCGGGATGAAGAATCCAACGAAATGGATCCGGTACTCGAAGTTGGCCATCGCGATCTGCTCGGCCATCAAGCCGAACTGGTCCTGCCCCGAGCGGATGGCGAAATCGTTGCCGGAGTAGATGTCGAATTTTTCCATGTAGGGCTGGGGGGCGAAGGCCCTGCCGTGAGAGAGCTGCAGGTTCAGGGAGTGCCCCTTGGCCAGTGTCTTTTTACCGACTGCCTGGAGCAGGTAAGCCGCCCGGACTCCGCCGCTGACGGGTAGGTAGAGATCGAGGCGGGCGGTGATCCGGACACCCGACGAGATGGGCTCGTTGTCCGCCGCAAACTGGTAGGTCAGGCTGGGCGAGAGGAGGAGTTCGGCCCTCCGAGCATCGCCAAAATAGTCGGCGTCGAGGCCGGCTGGAACGGTCGTGTGGTTCACGAACAGGCTGGCCACATCGAGACCGATCACCCAGTCCGGATGGAAGCGCAGCCCTGTACGGATCCTGGTGTCCACCCGGTGGAATTCCGTGATCTCCGCCGGCGCCGGCCCCGAGTTTGTGTAGAAACACTCCGCGCCAAGGATGAGCGGTGTGTCGGCGACGGATTCATTGACGAACGTGGCGCCGGTGAGGTTGTAGCCCACGGCCGCGGCGAAGTACTGACGCCGTCCGCGGAGGTTGTCCTTGCCGAAGAAACCGTACGCGTACCCGCCTCCAAAATGGTACGTGAATCCCTCCTGGAGCCGGATCAGAACGGTGCGG
>CAZDDH010000314.1:8350-8786 GCA_964504165.1 uncultured Rickettsiales bacterium
CCCTCGTGGGGGGGTTTTTTGGGGGGGGGGGTGGGGGGGGGGGGGGGGGGGGGGAGGACGACGGCGGAGACCGAGTAGTAGTCATTCGTGGCCAGGAGGCGCCCCTGGGCCCGCCGCACGGCCCGCTCGAGGGCCTCCGGCGTCATCTGGTCTCCTGGCGCGAAGGCCAGATGCGAGATGATGGTCGCCGGCTCGGTGATCCCGTCGGCGTGTCTCGCCGGCACCCTTTTTTTGTCTTCCCAGACGTAGCGATGGTCGTCCACGACGATCTTGACGCGTTTGACGGTGATGCGGTCTTTGGGTTCCGTGGCTGAACAGGGGTGGGGAAGGCAGAGGGTGGCAGCGGCTATGAAGACCGCGCCAATCAGCGTCCACGCCATGTTCTTTGCTCGAAACATGATGGCATAGTGACAGATCGTTATGTGATTGCGACTAC
>CAZDDH010000315.1:0-8762 GCA_964504165.1 uncultured Rickettsiales bacterium
CTGAAATGGTGTTCACGGCTCGAATCGTGCCAGGAAGATGTCTCGCCCGCCATGGGGTGTCAGCGTGGTTTCGTTGGGCTCGCCTGGTCCGAAGGTGGCCGACTCACCGCATTGGCCCGTGATCACGAGCGAACCGTCCGGGAGCTCGACGATGGCCGTTCCCTGATCGTCGGGTTCTGGCGAGGCCTCATCGGTCGTTCCAGCACGACGAGCCCAGTGGAATTGCCCATCCGACGTATATCTGGCGATGAAGAGGTTCGAGGGTCGCTGGCCCACATCCGCGAGCGTCATCTCGGTGGCCTCCCCCGCACCAAAGGTTGGCTGGCCCCAGAAACTTCCCGTGATCCAGACCTGGCCCTGGTCTCCAACGGCGACCCCTTTAACGATTTCCAATTCCTGGCCCCCGGCGCGGCGGGCCCATGTCAGGCCCCCTTCCGCATCAAAGCGCGCCACGAAGACGTCGCCGTTGCCCTCGGACGTCAAGGTCGTCTCGTTGCTCTCCCCTTCCCCGAAGGTGGCTGCGATCGGATCCGTGACCCCGTTCCCGAAGCTCCCGGCGACGATGACCGAGTCGTCGGCAAACACACCGAGGGCACCGGCAGAGTAATCCCAACTCTGGCTGGCGATCCGGCGAGCCCACGCCAGGTGTCTGTCGGGGTCGAAGCGAGCGACGTAGACATCCGCCTCACCCGACCAGGGGAGAACGGCCTCACCGGGCTCACCTCCGCCGAGGGCGAAGGAAGCACCATAAACACCGGTCGCTGCGAGCGATCCATCGGACAGGAAAGCCACAGCCCGGCCATAGTCGTTGCCATGGCTGCCACTCCCCCACACCCACTCCAGCCCGCCGTTCCCGTCGAAACGCGCGATGACAGCGTCGCGGCCGTCATCGCCATGCTGCCAGGAGGTCTCATGCGCTTCGCCAACTCCGAAGACGACCGTCTCACCGGGCGACCCCGAGGTATGCCCGGTGACCAACACCGATCCCGTGGGAGAGAGCGCTATCGATGACGCATGATCTCCACCCGAACTGCCCTCCGTCCGGACCCACTCGAGGAACCCGTTGGGATCGAACGCCGCGATGAGCATGTCGGTTCCACCGCGAGTGTCGACCACGAACTCATGGGTTTCCCCGGCGCCAAACACCGCCCCGTCCTCCGCTCCGCCACAAATCACCAACGATCCGTCGTCCATCTCGGCGAGTTTGCCGGCTTCTTCGAGCCCTGGCCCGCCGGCGTGGCGCACCCACAGCAACTCCCCGTCCATATCGTACTTGGCGATAAACAGATCCCGTGATCCCAGGGAGACCAGCGCCGTTTCGTTTGCCCCCCCCGCACCGAAAATCGCCGTCTCTGAAAACGACCCCACCACACCCAGCGTTCCATCCGACAACGCGGTCACATCGCTGCCAGAATCGAACCCCGCGCTCCCCGCTGCATTGGCCCAGAGGAGTTCACCACCCTCCACACCGTCAGGCGCTGCGCCGCCCCCGTCCATCACATCGATGTACTCGCGGCAGCCCGTCAAGATGAAGCAATTCAACGTGAAGATGAGCCATCCTCGCGGCGCCCGCCCGGGGCGGGCCGGCGGCGGGGCGCCGCCCGCCTGAGGTCACCCGCATGATCTCATCAATACTCGTAGCCCCCGCCAGCACCTTCGCCACCCCTTCGCGCCGCAGCGTGGGCAGCCCCATCTTGCGGAGCACCCGCTTGTAGTCATCCGACGATCCCTTGCCCTTGATGAGCATGCGGATGCGGGTGTTGATCTCCAGGACCTCGAAGAGGCCGGTGCGGCCCCGGTAGCCGGTGTAGGAGCAGTCGGCGCAGCCGTTGGCCTTGTAGATGTCGCGCTCCAGCTTGGGGAGGGGGAAGCCCAGGATGTCCTTGAGGTCGGATTCGGGGCGGTAGGCTTCCCGGCAGGTGGGGCACAGCAGGCGAATCAGGCGCTGGGCGACCACCGTGGTGAGGGAGGAGGCTACCAGGTAGGGCTCCAGGCCGATGTCCAGCAGCCGGGTGATGGTGTCGATGGTGGTGGAGGTGTGCAGCGTGGACAGCACCAGGTGGCCGGTGAGGGACGCGCGGAAGGCGATCTGGGCGGTCTCCAGATCCCGCATCTCCCCCACCAGCAGCACGTCCGGATCCTGCCGCAGCACCGAGCGCATGCCCGAGGCGAAGGTGAAGCCGGCCCGGTTGTTGATCTGGGCCTGGTTGAGCCTGGGCGAACGGATCTCGATGGGGTCCTCTAGGGTGGTGATGTTCAGGTGCTCGGCGTCCATCTTCAGCAGCAGCGAGTGGAGCGAGGAGGTCTTGCCGCTCCCGGTCGGGCCGCTGACCAGGACCAGGCCGGAGGCCGCCTTGACCGCCTTGAGCATGGCGTCCATCTGCCGCTGGGCGATGCCGAGCTTGGCCAGGTCGGTGAGGATCAGGGAGTCGGACAGCAGTCGCAGGACGATTTTCTCGCCGTAGGAGGTGGGAAACGACGAACAGCGGATGTTGATCTTCTGCCCCTGCACCTCCACCGAAAACGTGCCGTCCTGGGGCCGCCGCTTTTCCGAGATGTCCATCTGCGCCAGCACCTTGGCTCGGGACGCCAGGTTGAGGGCCAACTCGGCGGGCAACGGCTTCTGCCGGACCAGGACGCCGTCCACGCGGAACCGCACACCCAGGTGATCCTCCCGCGGCTCCAGGTGGATATCGCTGGCCCGGCCGGCCACGGCGTGCTCCAGGATGCTGTCGAAAAGCTGGACGATCGTGTTGTCTTCCAAGGCAACCTCCTGCTGTGCAGATGATAGCCGAGGTGAGCATTGAAGGGGGCTCATGCCGGGGCAGACGTCCGGCGATCCAGCAGAGGGTCGATGCCACTCGTTGACGAGTGCCACCAGCGGCCCTATAATCGACTGTGTTTATTTCCTGGAAAACTTAACTATTACAGCGAGTTAGGGTAGATAGGGCAGCGGAACAGCCTCCAAATTCGCCGTAAGCATTGCCGGAAGGCCGACGATCAAGAAAGTTCGCTCCATGGGGAGCGTCGGAAGAGTCATGTCAAAGATCATCGGCATCGATTTTGGAACGACCAACACGGTTGCTGCCTCCATGGAGGGGGACCAGCCCAAGATCGTGATCAATGAAGAAGGCTCTCGCCTGACCCCATCCGTCGTGGGATTTGGCAAGGACGGGGAGCGTCTGGTGGGCGACGTCGCCAAGCGCCAGATGCTGATCTACCCCGAGAGCACGATTCACTCGATCAAGCGATTCCTGGGCAAGCGCTTCAGCGAAGCCAAGGCCGACATACGCACGTGCGCGTACTCGATCATAGATCGGGGAGATGACGAGATCGGTGTCGAGGCGGACGGTGAAGTTTTCACCCCCCACGAGATCGCCGCCATCGTGATCAAGAAGATGCGCAAGGCCTCCGAGGATTTCCTCGGCGAGACGGTCAACGAGTGCGTCATCACGGTCCCGGCCTACTTCACGGACCTGCAGCGCCAGGCCACCCGCGACTCGGCCAAGATCGCCGGGCTGGACGTCCTGCGGGTCATCAGTGAGCCCACGGCGGCGGCCCTGGCCTACATGTCCACCCGGCCCCAGGCCGCGACCATCGCCGTCTACGACTTTGGCGGTGGCACCTTCGACCTCTCCATCCTCGACATCGAAGAGGACGTGGGCGAGGTCCGGGCCACGGCGGGGAACAACCTGCTGGGCGGCAACGACATCGACAACCGCATCGTCGACTGGTTGCTCGAGGAGTTCAAACGCGCCAACAAGACCGATGTGGGCGACGACAAGATGGTCCGCCAGCGCCTGCTGGACGCGGCCGAGAAGGCCAAGATGGAGCTCTCGACGGCCTTCGAAGCGGAGATCCACCTCCCCTTCCTGACCGCCGACGAGTCCGGCCCCAGGCACCTGCAGACCACCCTCACCCGCGCCACCTTCGAGTTCCTCTGCGAGGACCTGTTCAAGCAGACCATCGCCGAGTGCGACAAGGCGCTGGCCGAGGCCAAGATCTCCCCCGAGGAGATCGACGAAGTGATCATGGTGGGCGGCTCGAGCCGTATCCCCAAGGTCCAGAAGATGGTCCGCGAGGTCTTCATGCGGCCCCTGGACAAGTCCTTCAACCCGGACGAGGTGGTCTCCATCGGCGCCGCCATCCAGGCGGGGATGCTGGGCGGCCAGGTGGAGAGCGTGACCCTGCTGGACGTCACC
Source organism: uncultured Rickettsiales bacterium (assembly GCA_964504165.1). GTDB lineage: Bacteria > Myxococcota_A > UBA796 > UBA9615 > CAYRNR01 > CAZDDH01. The sequence goes on from CAZDDH010000315.1 coordinate 4,203, forward strand.
AGCTTCTCCCTGGGTATCGCCGTCAAGGGCCGCAAGTTCGCCAAGTTGATCCCCAAAAATACCACCGTCCCAGCCGTGCGCAGCCAGATGGTGTCGACCGTCGTGAACAACCAGAAGACGGTCAAGATCCATGTGCTTCAAGGTGAGTCGGAGCTGATCCGGGACAATGTCAGTCTCGGTGAGTTCGAGCTGACCAACATCGAGCCTGCGCCCCTTGGCCAGCCCCGCATCGAGGTGATGTTCACCATCGACAGCGACGGCATCGTCAACGTGAGCGCGCAGGACACGAGGACAGGCAGCCAGAACAGCATCGTCATCCGCTCCCCTACCTGCATGACGCAGGAAGAGATCGAAAAATCCAAACAGGCGGTGGAGTCGGCGGAAGCCGATGGCCCCGTGGACGACGAGCTCTCCGGGTTGCGATCCGAGATCGAGAGCCAGCTGGTCTCCCTGGAGGACATGCTGCGCACTCACAAGCTCAAGCTCAAGAAGAAGGATATCTTCGACGTCGAGCAGGCCCTCAAGCGGGGGCGCATGGCGTTGGTCAAGAAGGCAGGCAAGAGTTCACTCATCGAACTCGGCAAGTACCTGGCGCGATTCCAGGGACTGTTGACCGAGAAAATCGGTTCGGCGGCGGGGGGGTCGGAAATTCGCGTGCTGGAAGACGATTAGTCAGCACCATTTGGGACGAATCATGCGGATGCGGATCGGGACGATCATCCTCGCCTTGGCGCTTGGCGCTTTCCTGTTACCGAGCTGTGAGACCGACACGGAAGATCCACCACCTGAAGGCATCCACTACGACCCGCCAGAGTATCTGGATTTCGGCACGATCTACGAGTGCACCGAGAACACCCTGTACGTGGTGGTCACCAATTACGGGCCGGAGAGCTACGATATCGAAATCGACGTGGACTCCCTGATCCCCAAGGGCTTCGTCCCCAGCGCCCTGCAACCCAACATCAACCTCGGCGTCGACGACGAGTACCAGATCGCCATCAAGTGCAATCCCGGTTCGGGTGGGGCCGGCGTCAAGGAGGCGCCGCTGTTCATCGCGACCGACGAGCCACCTTCGGGCCGCTCGACCACCATCTGGGTAACGGTGGAAATCTTGCCCGGCGACGAGTGCTGAGGCGATCGACCCCTGATGGCACCACCCTCCAAACAACCGCCCCCGGTATTCGGGCACTACAAGTTGCTCTCCGTCCTCGGTGTGGGCGGATATGCCCGCGTCTACCGGGCCCAGGAGACCGGCCCCGACGGCAAGAAACGCATGGTGGCCCTCAAGGTGGCCAGGGACTGCGGCGAGGGTAAGAGCCGCAAGGTCGTGCGGGCGCTGACCAACGAAGCCCGCATCATGGCCCGGCTGAGCCACCCGAACCTGGTGGAGGTCTACGAGTTCGGCGAGTTCGCCGGGCGGTACTTCATCGCCATGGAGCTGGTCGTCGGCCTGCCGCTGCGGGAGATGCTCAAGCGCTGCCAGCGGCGGAAGATCTTCTTCGGCCCGGCCGCCGCCGGGGATGTGACCCGCCAGATCGCCGCCGGGCTGCACCACGCCCACAACTTCGAGGACGAGGGTGTCCTGCGGCCGGTGATCCACCGGGATCTCAAGCCCGGCAACGTGATGGTCACCCGTGACGGTACCGTCAAGCTGATGGATTTTGGCGTGGCCAAGTGGCCGCTGGCCGAGGTCTCGACGACGGCCGGCATCATCAAGGGCACGCCGCTGTACATGGCCCCCGAACAGGTGCGCGCCAAGCCGGTGACCCCGGCCTCGGACATCTTCAGTTTGGGTGCGGTGCTGTACCAGATGCTGACCAACCGGCCCCTGTTCCAGGCCGACTCCATCCGGGAGGTGTTGCGCCGGGTCGCCACCGCGGACATCTCCACACAGCTGCTCTGGATACCCGAGGACTGCTGGCCCCTGGTGCCCGTGCTCAAGATGGCCCTGCGCCGTGACCCGGAAGAGCGCTTTTCGAACGCCAACGAGCTCATCTCCGCCATCAACGAGGCGCTGGAAGCCATCGAGGACGACGGCAACCTCTTCACCCTGGTGCGCGCCATCTTCGGCGCCGACCCCCCCCAGGAGACCGCCACGGGCGTCGCCATCGAGCCATCCTCGGACCAGCCCACCGGTGGCAACTGGTCCGTACGCATCCGCAAGGAGAAGGTCATGGCGGAGTACGACGGCAACCCGGTCAAGAAGAAGTAGTCGCGACGGCGGCGTCAGTCATCCCCGAACGAAGGCCGAGACATCCGCACCCCATCCATCGGGCAGATCCCCATCAGCGCCGCCCGATCGATACGGGCGAACTCGATGGCGAAGCCGGGGATCCCCCCATATTCCTGGGCCTCCCGCATGGTGACGCGGCGTGCGATGCGGGCGGTGAACGGTAGCCGCCACTCTTCGTCCGGGGCCACCAGGAATCCGTACACCACCTGCCCCAGCTGCTTGGCATCCAGCTCCGGCTGCAGGCTCACCAGGAAGGCACCGGTGCGGGACAGGTCTTCCAGCAGGAACAGCTCCAGGCCGGCGTCGGTGCGCGAGTAGACCTCACACGACCAATCGTCCCGCTGGATGCGGCCGGCGCTGCGTACTTCTTCATTTGGAGCGGTGATGAGATCGAACTCTTCATCCAGGGAGGTCATGCCCCTAGTCTAGCACTAGCAGCCAATCCAGCTCCTGATCCCGGTCCGTGAGGATCCGGCTGGCGTAGGTGTCCCGCTCGTCGTGGAAGTCAGAGCCGGCGGTCAGGTGCAGGCCCCGCTCGTGGGCCACCCCCTCGAGCCAGGCCACCTCCTCTTCCGTGTGGGCGTAGTTGAAGGCCTCGATGCCCGCCAGCCCGGCTGCCGTCAGCTCTGCGAGGATCTCGCCGAACCGTTCCCGCCGGTCCGCCGGATCGGCCATGGCGCGCAGCTCGAGGGCCGGGTGGGCCCACACCGGCTGGCCACCACAACGACGGATGGCCCTCACGGCCTCGTCGCTGGCCAGCTTGAGCTTGGGGGTGAAGGCCGGCCGCCCCGGCTGCAGGTAGGCCCGGATGAACTCGCTCACGGTGGCGACCCGGTCCTCGGCCAGCCTGGCCCCGTTGGCGGGTTCCGCCAGCGCGTTACGGGCCACGTCCGGTTTGCCGGGTGCTCCGCTGCGCGACAGGATGGCCGCCACGTCGATGTGGATGCCCAGCGCGTCCAGCTTGAGGGCCGTCCTGCGGACCCGGTCTTGCCGGGCGGAGCCGATGCGAGCCAGCTGCTCGTGGAACGCCGCGTCGGGCCGCAGGCAGTACCCCAGGATGTGCAAACCCATTCCGCTGCCGGAGTGGGCGGTGGAGAGTTCGATGCCGGGGATGTAGGTCAGGCCGGGCGGGCATTCACCGGCAGCCAGGATCTCGTTGGCCTCCCAGGAGTCGTGGTCGGTGATGGCGATGGCCTCGAGGCCCGCCTCGCGGCACATCCGGGCCAGCTCCAACGGTTCGTGGGTCCCGTCTGAACAGGTGGAGTGCAAGTGGAGATCGGCGAGCATTGGACCCCTTGAGTGGATAATCGACCAGGTTGGTCCCGGTGCAGGACAAGATTTTACTACGGCTTACCAAATCACGATGGATGGTGTCTTGGACCCATGACGAATTCGTGCTAACCGTGCTTGGTGACCGCATCTGTCTCCCTAGAGGGCCAAGAAGCGACTAAAATCGTTTCGAGGGGTGAGACGGTTGACGGAACACAGGAGGTGTACCGATGCGCCGCGCCCTTTCCCTCGCCTTGACGGCCTGGCTTTCCCTGATCACCTTTGGCTGCTCGCCGGACCATCCGCTGGATATCGATCCATCAGAGCTGGGGACCCTGGGTCAGGGCATTGTCGGAGGCTACAACACCTCGGGCTGGCCAGCGGTGGGAATGTACTGGATCGACGGCGGGTACGGTGGTATGTGCACGGCCACGCTCGTGGCCGAGGACGTGATCCTCACAGCCTGCCATTGCGTGGACGGCTCGACGAACCAGGACCGCTGGAGCAACGCCGCTTCCTACAATGACATGACCTGGAGCAACACCTGGAACATCGACCAGGCCATCGAGCACCCCAGCTGCAACATGAACGCCACCCACCCCCACGATATGGCGGTGCTGATCCTCGAAGATCCCATCACCGATATCGATTTCATCCCGGTGAACACCTCGTCCTTCTCCAACCTCTCGCCTAACGAGTGGTTCCACTACGTGGGCTACGGCAACAACACGGGCTACAACGGGTCCGGTTCCGGGGTGAAGCGCGAGACCGATATCCAGCTCTACCAGTACAGCACCTACGAGTACTACCACTACACCGCCGGGACCAACACGTGCGCCGGCGACTCGGGCGGACCCAGCCTGGTGGACATCAACGGGGATTGGTACGTTGCGGGCGTCAACTCGGCCGTGGGCGCCATGCAGCACGGGCAAGATCCCTGCGATGGCGTCGGTATCGAGATGCGTGTGGACACGGAACTCAACTTCCTGGACGACTACTTCGATCCCTATGCGTCTTCGCCCAGCGACGACGACGACGACGCCACCGACGACGACGAC
>CAZDDH010000316.1:0-8716 GCA_964504165.1 uncultured Rickettsiales bacterium
GAATTGGGGAGATGTAATTGTCGCCACTGGAGAGATGAACTTGACGCTGGGCAGACGTCCAGTGCCACGGCGGATCTGTCTTCGCAGGCTAGTGGGCTGGCTCAGATGGTCGGGAAATTCCGGCTCGATATGGCCCGAGACACGGGGCATGGGATCGTGCAGTCGGAGGCGGAACCCGCCGGGCCGCCGGCCCAACTGCCCGCACCGGCCAGCCTCGAGAATGGGAAACGAACGTTCGGATCATTCAGCCCCGAGGAACTGATACCGCTGGACGACGATCCGGAGTTCGCCGATTTCTAGTCCCCGTCTCGTGGGGACAACCCTGGACGGCCAGGCATCAACCGAACCAATGGAGGACCGAATGAGCACAAAAACGAACTGCTGGGAAGCCAAGAAGTGCGAGCGGCAGCCCGGCGGCAGTAAAGTCGACGAACTGGGCGTATGCCCAGCCGCCACCGAGGCCGGGCTGGACGGGGTCCATGGAGGCAAGAACGGCGGGCGCTCCTGCTGGGTCATCGCAGGGACATTCTGCGGGGGCCAGGAACAAGGCATGTTCGCCAACAAGATCGCCAACTGTCGAGACTGCGATTTTTATCAGGTCGTCGAGAAAGAGGAAGGAACGAGCTACGTGCAGCCGTTCGGGCTGCTCAGCAGGCTGAACTGAGGAATCGGAGCCGAGGGCGGCCGGCTAGCCTTCCTTGTACACCGACTCCGCCTGGGAGACGAACTGCTCGAAGATCTGGCTGACCGGCAGGATGCTGTCCATCTTGTAGGAGTTCTCACCTGTGAAGAACAGCCCGTTCTCAACATCCCCTGTACGAGCCAGGTCCAGCCGTTCATTGATGCAGTAGCGCCGGGAGCATTTCTTGATGCAGTCGTGCTTGCAGCCCTTGGTGCGGACGTTTTCACCGGCGGCCAGCGCCTTGGTGAAGGGCGTCAGGAATGCGCGCCCGGGCATGCCCACCGGTGAGGTGACCAGCTGGATGTCCTCGCGCTTGGAGTCCAGATACATCTGCTTGAACTCGTCGGATACGTCGCACTCTTCGCTGAGCACGAAGCGGGACGCGATCTGGATGCCGTCCGCGCCGTACTTACCCATCATCTCGGCCATCTCGTAGCCGTTGGTGATGCCGCCGGCGGCGATGCAGGGCACGTCCTTGACCACGTCGCGGATGGGAGGGAACAGCTCCCGGAGCGCCACGTCCGTACCCAGATGGCCCCCGGCCTCCTTGGCCTCGACGATGATCGCCGCGGCGCCGAGCTTCTCGGCCAGCCGGGCCAGGCCGGCGGAGGAGACGATGGAGACGATGGGGACACCCGCCGCGCGGCCGATCTTGTAGATATCGCGCGAGAAGCCGGCCCCGGTGATGATGATGTCGACGCCCGCGTCGATGGAGCGCTGCACCAGCTCGGGGAAGTGCACCATGGCGAACATGATGTTCACCGCCACGATGCCGTCGGTGCCGGCCTTGGCCTTCAATACGTCCTCGTAGACCTCGTCGGGCGGGACGGCTGAACCCCCGATGGTGCCTATCCCACCGCAGTTGGCCACAGGAATGACCAGCTTCGATGTGGACACTCGGATGGACATGCCCCCCTGGATGAGCGGAATCCGTGCCGTAAAAGGGCCGATCTTCAGTTCAGGCAACTTCATCGGATGCTATCACCTTCGCGTTCAGTTAAGCGGGCACCGTACGCCCCTGGCAAAGACCCTGCAAGCGATTTGGAAATGCGGACGTGACTCCTGTTCCTTGCGCATGCCTGGTATCTTTGAAAAACTCAATGATCTGAAAAGGATGGCGCGGAATGAAGACCGTGATGATTGGCGCCGGAGCAGGGTGCCTGGACGTCTTGCAGCTCTGGGAGCAGGGCAAACTGGCGATCTTCGATATGGAGATCCTGGCGGTCGTCGATACCAATCCGGATGCCCCGGGGATGCAATACGCCAGGGAGCGGGGCTGGAAGACGATGGAGAGCATCGTCGACGCCATGGGCCTGCCCGGGCTGGAACTGGTCATCGAACTGACCGGCTCCGAGGACATCCTCGACGATATCTACTTCTTGCTACCTCCGGGCGTGCGCTTGATGGACCACGTGGTCGCGCGGGTCTTCTGGGACCTGGACAAGGTGGCCCTCAACCTGCACGCCGAGCTGGAAAAAAAATCGGAGCTGGAGGCTCGCATCGAGGAGGATCGCGCCCGGCTGCAGGAGATCCTGGACACCCTGCCGGACGTGGTGATGGTGCTGGATCCGGAGATGAAGATCGAGCGGGTCAACCGCCGCTTCGAGACCATCACCGGACTGTCACACGGCAAGGCCCGTGAGACGCACTGCTACGAGTCGTTTTGCCTGGACAACCCGACGGAGAGCTGCGGTGACGACGGATGCCCGTTCAGGGAGGTGATGGAGACCAAGGAACCGGTGGAGCTGGTGCACTACCGGGAGAGGCCGGACAACGGCAAGGGGGTCTACTTCCAGGTCACCGCCAACCCGATCTTCGGCGACGATGGCGAGATCATCCGTATCGTCAAGACCTCCCGGGAGATCACCGATCAGGTGCTGCTGAAGCGGGACACGGAGCAGATGGCCCGGCGCTTCACCCAGATCCTCGAGACGGTCCACGCGGCCATCACCATCAAGGACATGGATGGGCGCTACGAGCTGGCGAATCCCAGGGCCTTGCGCCTCATGGGCCGCAACAGAGACGAGGTCATCGGCAAACGCGCCGCCGATCTGTTCGCCCCGGATGCCGCCGATCTCACCGAGGAGCTGGACAGCTACGTGGCGCAGGACGGAGTGCCTCAGGTCACCGAAGAGGCCTATACCTTTGGCGGCAAGGAGCACACCCTCATCTCCGAGCGATTCCCGATCACGGACTACCTGGGGAAGATGGTGGGCATCTGTTGCGTCTCACGGGACGTGACGAGGGAACGGCAGTTACGCCGTGAGCTGATGCACAACGAACGGCTGGCGGCGGTGGGGAAGCTGGCCGCGGGTGTCGCTCACGAACTCAACAACCCCCTCACCGGTATCCTCACCTTCGCTGAAGACCTGATGCTCGAGGCAGAGGCGGACGATCCGGTGCGCGAGGACTACGAGGTCATCGTGCACGAGACCATGCGTTGCCGGCGCATCGTCCGGGATTTACTGGATTTTTCCAGGCAACAAGCCCCTCATCGCCGGCCGACGGATCTGGACTCTGTGGCGCGGCGGACCGTGTCGATGGTGGAGCGCCAGGCGTCGTTCCACGACGTGAACATCCACGTCGAAACCCAGGAGCAGCTGCCAAAGGTCTCCATCGACCCTAGACAGATCCAGCAGGCACTACTCAACCTGGTGATCAACGCGCGGGACGCCATGGAATCGAAGGGCGACTTGACCATCCGGACCGCCGTCTGGGAGAAGAACCGGTCGGTGGCCCTGTCGGTGACGGACACCGGCTGCGGGATCCCCGAGGAGCATCAAGCCAAGGTGCTGGAGCCGTTCTTCTCCACCAAAGGGGAACGGGGCAACGGGCTGGGATTGCCGGCGGTGGCCAGTGCCATGGATCAGCACGACGGCAAGGTCACATTCGAGAGTGAAGAAGGGGTCGGTACCACATTCCATCTGGTCTTCCCCACCACCCAGAGCAACGGAAAACGAACATGACGTTTGACGACGAGGCCACAAAAAAACAGATGCCGCCGGTGGATCCGGCCCGGATTCTGGTCATCGACGACGAGGTGATCATCCATACCAGTCTGCGCAAGATCCTGGGCCGCAAGGGCCACCAGGTGGAGACCGTGCTCGCCGCTCGGGACGGTCTGGACAAGATGGCCGTCAACTCCTACGACCTGGTCATCACCGATCTGATGATGCCGGGGATGAACGGCCTGGAGATGCTCAAGCAGATGAAGGCGGAGGGGCGGGACGCGCCGGTGGTGATGATCACCGGCTACCCCACCATCCGTACGGCGGTGCAGGCGCTCCGCCTGGGGGCAGTGGACTATCTGGCCAAACCCTTCACCCGGCAGGAGCTGCTGGCTCCGGTCACGCGAGCTCTGCGCCGAACAGAGGCCGAGCTGGCTGCCGGCGCGGTCAGCATGGATTTCACGCCGGTGGAGGAGGGGATCCCGGCCCCGGTGACGGTGCTCGAACCCGGCGATCGGTTCTTCCTGCGCGAACACTCCTGGGTCGAGTTCCGTCAGGACGGCTCGATGGACGTGGGCATCGAGGCCTCGTTCCTGCGTTCCGTCGGCGTGCTGCACTCCATCGAAGTACCCGGGGACGGTGACCTGGTGGAGCAGGGGTATGTCAGCTTCCGGCTCACGACCGATGCGGGCGAGGTCCACGGCGTCTTCATGCCCCTGAGCGGTCAGGTGGTGGAGACCCACTCCCAGCTGGTCGAAGAGCCGAACAGCATCGACGAGGAATCCTGGATCGTGCGGATCATTCCCACCAACCTCGACAACGAGGTGGGGTTACTCAAGCGGCGGGATTGACGGAAAAATGGGGGCGTCTTCCCGAGCGCCCTCTACGATTCTTTCCTACCCGGGGCCACGCTTGCCTTTGCCACCCCAGGCTGAACCGGCCGCGGCGCGCATGTGCCGGGCCATCTCCTCGAAGTCGATGAAGAAGTCCTCGGCGCTGGCAGAAAACCGCATCAGCAGGTCGTTGATCGCCGGGTCGATGTAGGGATAGACCAGGCGCAGGTTGGCCAGCCGATAGCTGTAGAACAAGAGGGAGTCGTCGGGGCACAGGTCGATGGCCTTGCCCGTCGGCCCGCGGCCAGCCTCCTCGACGTCGCGGCAGGTGACGATCCCCTTGGCCACCGCGTAGGAGAGGATGTTGCCCATACTCCAGATGTCGTAGTCGCTGTAGTTGACCGTGTAGTCGAAGTCGATCCAGCGGAAGGCGCCGGTGCCGGATTCGATGAGGATGTGGTCGTTGCGGATGTCACCGTGCTCCAGACCCACCCGGTGGAGCTTGTCCATCGCCTCGATGCAACCCACCAGCTTGTGGAACACCCCTGGCAGAGTTTCGTAGTAGTACTCCTCGTGGGATTGCGTGATGGACGCCACCCAGTTGAAGAAGGAATTACCGGGGATGAAATCGATGATCCGCACCGGATTCCCGGCCGGATCGCGGGCGGTGATGCCCTGCATGAAGCGGTCGTCGCCCTCGACGACGTAGAGGACCTCGCTCTCTTTTTCAGGGCTCCGCCGGCACCTCACGGTGAACATGCCCAGCCGGGTGGTGAACTGCTCGTGGAACACGAGCTTGATGATCTTGCGGGCGCCGGTGGTCAGGTCGACGGCGTGCTTGACCCAGAACTTGGGCTGTTCGGAGATGCCGAAGCGCCCCTCCTTGGCCTCGCCGAGGATGAAGTAATCGTTGCCACCTATGCGCAACACCATGCTGCCGGTCAGCGCAAGGTAGTTGGTGGTGTCTTCGATGATCTGAGGCTCGCCATAGATCTGCCGCCCAGAAAGTTCCTGGACTCGAGCCTTCAGTTCAGCGCTATTGTCGTAGATCATTGGCGTCTGCACCGGGCGATCATGAGGGACTAGTATCGTTCAACAGCGTTCTCTCTGCACCCCCGGATGTGCGGTTTTTCCAGTCCACGTCGTCAAAATGCCGGAGGGACCATGCGAATCGAATCCAGGCTGCCACTCCTTGTTTGTCTAACGCTCTTGTTCACGGCTTGCAACGAACAACGGATCCAGGCGAACAACGAGGCTCCCACGGCCTCCATCATCGTTCCCACTGAGGGCACGGAGGTGTTCGACGACGAGGCCCTGGAATTCTGTGCCGTGGCGTCGGATCACGAGGACGAGGTGGACCTGCTGGCGATGAGCCTGGCCAGCGATGTGGACGGGTTGCTTTGGAGCAGCACCTACGACGCCGAACCCATCGGCGGATGTGAGGGCGGGGACGGGGTCGGGCTGACCCTGTCCGGGCTGGACGAAGGGGAACACACGTTGACGTTCCGCGTGCTGGATACACGGGGGAGCAGCGCCGAGGCCACGGTCCAGCTGACCGTGGAGCGCCGTCCCAACGATCCACCCACGTGCCATATCGAAACGCCGGCGGACGGCACCATCGGTCTGGAGGGCCTGGCGGTGGCCTTTGCCGGTGAGGTCTCGGACCCGGACCAGGCGGCGGAGACGCTGAGCGTGTCCTGGGAGAGCGACGAGGACGGCCTGCTTGACGACGCCTCGCCCGACAGCTCCGGCGCGGTGGGTTTCGATACGGACCAGCTGTCGGCAGGAGACCACCTGGTGCGGCTCAGCGTGACCGACGACGCCGGCCTGGAGGACGTCTGCTTCGTGCTGCTGAGCGTGGACCCCTGCGCGGACGCGGACGGCGACGGCGTCACCAGCTGCGACGGGGACTGCGACGATTACGACGCCGAGAGCTACCCGGACGCCGAGGAGCTGCCGGACTACGAGGACAACGATTGCGACGGCACCGTGGACGAGGGCACGGTGTTCTACGACGACGATGGCGACGGCTACTGCGAAGGGCCGGTGAGCTGCAGCGACGGCAGCCAGCCGGGGGACTGCGACGACGCCGTGGACACGACCTATCCCGGCGCCCCCGAGGATGGCGGGAACGGCACGGGCCTGGGTAACGGCGTGGACGACGACTGCGACGGCCTGGTGGACGAGGGCACCGACGAGTACGACGACGACGGGGACGGCTTCACGGAGCTGGACGGGGACTGCGACGACGGGGACGCCGGGATCTACCCGGGGGCCGCCGAGCAGTGCGACGGCATGGACACCGACTGCAACGGCGCCGTGGACGACAAGGACCTGGATGGCGATGGGCACATCGACCAGGCGTGCGGCGGCGACGACTGCCTGGATACCAATCTCTATGCCTACACCGGTGCCGTCGAGATCTGCGGCAACGGCGTGGACGAGGACTGCGACGGCACGGCCGACAACCTGGACGCAGACGGCGACGGATACATCTCCGACTACTGTGGTGGCGACGACTGCAACGACGCCACCGTGACCGTGTATCCAGGCCATCCGGAGCTCTGTGACAGCCTGGACAACGATTGCAACGGCATCGTGGACGAGCTGGACGCGGACGGGGACGGCTTCATCGATATTGCGTGCCTGGGTGGCACGGATTGTGACGACGGCGACGCGGCGGTCTATCCGGGAGCTGTGGAGATCTGCGGGGACGGCCTGGACAACGATTGCTCGGGGCTGCTGGACGATCTGGACGGGGACGGGGATGGCTTCATCGACGCCGCCTGTGGTGGCAACGACTGTGATGATGCGGATGCCCTGGTCCACCCCGCCATGGTCGAGATCTGTGGCAACGGCCTGGACGACGACTGCAACGGCGTCGCGGACGACCTGGACGGGGACGCCGACGGCTTCGACGACACGGCCTGTGGCGGCACCGACTGCGACGACGGCGACCCGGCGGTGAACCCGGCGGCGGCCGAGATCTGCGGGAACGGGGTAGACGATGACTGCTCGGGGACGGACGAGGACGCCGACGAGGACTTCGACAGCTGGATCTCCACCGCCTGCGGCGGGGATGACTGTGACGACACCAACCCCTACGTGCGGCCGGACGCAGTGGAGACCTGTGACCTGGTGGACGAGGACTGCGATGGCACGGTGGACAACCGGGATATGGACCTGGACGGCTTCGTGGACGACGCCTGCAACGGCGGCGACGATTGCGACGACCTGGATCCGTTGACCTATCCCAACGCCGCCGAGATCGCCGACGGCTCGGACAACGACTGCGACGGCGACGTGGACGAGGGCACGGTGCTGGTGGACGACGATGGGGACGGCTATGCCGAGGCGGACGGGGACTGCGACGACGGCGACGCCGGCGTCTACCCCGGGGCCGTCGAGGCATGCGGGGACGGTGTGGACGACGACTGCAGCGGCGTGGCCGACGACGCGGATGCCGACCTGGACGGATTCGTCGATCTGGCCTGCGGTGGGTACGACTGCGACGATTCGGACGCGGCGGTCAATCCAGCGGCTACAGAAGCCTGCGCCGACGGCGTGGACAACGACTGCAGCGGCGGCATCGACGACGCAGACGCCGACTACGACGGTTACGTGGACCAGGCCTGTTCCGGGCTCGACTGCGACGACAGTGATCCGTACGTGCACCCTGGGGCCATCGAGACCTGTGACGGCGTGGACGAGGACTGCAACGGTACCGTGGATGACCGGGACATCGACGGCGACGGCTACTACGACAGCGACGGCCTGTGCACCGGCACGGACTGCGACGATCTGGATCCGTTGAGCTACCCGGGGGCCAACGAGATCCCCGACACCAGGGACAACGACTGCGACGGCGATGTGGACGACGACGACTCGGACATCGCCGATGCGGACGGCGATGGCGTGGGGATGTGCACGGACTGCGACGACGGCGACGCCGCCAACTATCCGGGCAACGCCGAGGCTTGTGACGGCCAGGACAACGACTGCAGCGGCGCCCCGGACGCCGACGAGGTGGACGGGGACGGCGACGGGCAGATGATCTGCGAAGGGGACTGCGACGACACCGACCCCAACGTCTACGACGGCGCCCCCGAGATCTGCGATGGCGAGGACAACGACTGCGACGGCGGCACCGGTGCCAACGAGTACGATCAAGACGGGGACGGCATGATGCCGTGCGAAGGGGACTGCGACGACCTCGACGCGGCGGTGGCCGCCAACGAGGCCGAGGTCTGCGC
>CAZDDH010000317.1:0-8701 GCA_964504165.1 uncultured Rickettsiales bacterium
CAGATCGTGCTGGGCTCCGTGGGCCAGCTCCAGGGCGTCAACAACTCCATGCTCGGCCGGCTGCACCGCCAGCTCCAGGAGTCCCGCGGTCAGGTCGACGAGCTCGTCGCTTCCATCCTCGAGTTCCGCGTCAGCGAGGTCGAGGCCCAGGAACGGCGCCGCATCGAGGAACATGCCGGCGATGCCCGCTCCGAGCTCGCCCGCGACGCCCTGCAGCAGCTCGGCACCGCGGCCACCGCGTTCCTCGCCGGCCGCTCTCTGCCGCCCGACCTGCTGGAGACCTTCGGCGCCATCAGCACCAGCCCGGAGTTGACCGAGGCGCTGCGCGATCCCAGCGTGCGCGCGCTGATGCAGGACTCCGACAACCTGCGCGGGCTCGCGGCCATGCTCCAGGCCGCGGGTCAGCAGGCCCAGGCGGCCGAGGCGAACCCGGGTAGCGCAGGGCACAACCCGGGTGTCGCCAACCCCACCCCGGATACTTCCGGGCCAAGCCCGGTTACTCCCGCGACCGGCCCTCCCGACCCGGGCGGACCGCAATCCCCCACTCCCGAAACAACGCAACCCGAGCCCCACGCCGCGGACTGACCCGCGATCGCAGGGCATCACACTGCTGCGCGCGTTGCGCAGCGCAAGGAGATCGATATGAGCCGTTTCCCCAAGTCCGGGCGCAAGCCCAAGAACAAGCAGCTGTCCATCTTCCAGCAAGCCCGCCGCTTCTACGGCGAAGCCTTCGACGTCAGCTCCAGCCGCGACCTGGCCGACGCCATGGCCGACTGGTCCGACCTCGGCGCCCCCGAGCGCACCTTCCCCTTGTCCCACCTGCTCTACCTCAACCTCATGGCCCTCGCCGGCGTCCAGACGCTCCTGCACGAGCTGCTCGTGACCGTCGAGGACGTCGCCGACGACCTGATCGACGAGGACGGAGAGGACGGAGACGACGAGGACGAGGACCAAGACGACGACCAGGACTCCGAGCCCGAGGACCTCGAGGACGACGACGAGTCCGATAGCGAGCCGCCGCAGGACGAGGGCGAGTTGCTGGACGCGCCGCCCCCCTCCACCGACGAGCTCCCGCCTGGCGTGACCATCCCCGGCCCTGGCCCGGTCGTAATCACCCCGGCCGTGGACGAGCACGAACAGGACGGCGACGACAACGAGGGCGACCACCGGGACGACGTGCCGGAGCAGGACGAATTGGACGAGGACGACGAGGGATGACCAGCCACCCCACCACCACGGCCGGGCCACAGCTTACCCCGGACCATGTCGCCGGCGCGGCTGCGAACGCGATCCGCTTCAACCTGGTCCTCCCGGCGAGTCGCCTGGGCTTCGGGCCGATCGCGCTAGATCCGATCGAGCAAATTATCGGGGCCCCTGTCGCCGACATCCTCGAGTCGCTGATGACCGGTCCCGTCACCCAGCGCCCGTCCCAGACTGGCCCGGCTCTGGACGTGTATCCGATCGCCCTTCCTGACGGTGAGGGGCTTACCCTGCCCCTTGGTCGCTGGGGAGAGCTGGGGTTCCTGAATGAGCGATCAACGCTCGTACTCACCGTCCCGCTCCCCGCCGCAGCCTGGATCCAAAACAAGCTCTCCAGCACCATCGTCCGAGGTCCGGACCGCCTGCTCAGTCAGGACCGCACCGCCCGCGTGGCGCGGTTCTGGCTGCGCTTGCGACCGGGGATGAGCGCGGCGTTTCCGCTGGGAATGCTGGGCGAGATCGGGCTGGAAGCGCTCTGATTCAATCCTGCCGCTACATCCGATTCCTTCTTTGCCCCGCACTTCTTCCGATAACACGGTTGTCGTATGATGCTGGCGCTGCGCGCATCGTCAGCGGCCATGCGGGCTGGTCCGCGGTCCTGAATAGTTTCTCTACCGTGCCCCAGATGCCCCCCCACACACATGTGGTAGCCTCCTCAGGGATTGCATCTACCTGTGTATGAGCAACACACTCCAACCTGGCTGCTGGTAGCCAGCGACAACTCTGGTCTCGGCTGGGCCCATCTGCGGCCGGCCGATGATGCCATCGGCGCTGCTGTAGGCGAAGACGTACAGCGGTGGCTCGCCGACGCCCGTCAGGCAATGATCAATTCACTCCCCCAGGGCGGCTCCGGGTGGAAGTACCGCGAGGCCCAGCGCAAGGCCTTCGAGCAGTTGCTGAACGACCAGATTGCCGATACTCCACAGTGCCGCCGGGCGCCACGCTCGCGCGAGGAACTGCAGTCCGTCTTCGACCCCGACGAGACCTACGATCGCAGCCGTCTGACCCGCAAACTGCGCGAGCTTGACGGCGTTTTGCGCGATATTCGCTGGGCCGAGGACAATGTGCCGCGCGTTCTGTCGGTGATCCGTGTTCAGGACCGCGACCGGCGCAACCCGACGACCTACTTCTTCGTCACCAGGGAACTCGACGGCGAGATCCCCGGCCTTTCCGTGATAGACAACGACAAAACATCGACGCCAGAGGAATCAGACCTCGCGCCGGATCCGCCCGAGCCCCAACCCGCGACACAACGGCCGCAAAGGGTGTCACAGCATAGGTATGTTCTGTCCTGGGCCGTCATCGTGGCTCTCGCTGTAATCGCCCTGTTGTTTGCAACCACCCAGCTGCGCCAGCCCGTGGCCGACCTGCCCCTGGAGCATACCCTGTTGCTCGAGACCCGCCGGGATTCCAACGGGTTGGTTGTTCGCGGCTTCGACGACCGTGGTCAGGTCTTGTGGGCGTCACCGCTGTCCGGCGGTCCCGGGGTCACCATGGACCGCTGGCCACGCGACCTGGACCAGCCGCCCCAGTTGCTGGCCGTCGCATCGCGCGCTGGTGGTCCAGACAGGCCTGGTGAGCTGCGCGTGTACGATGTGCGCCAGCCCACCAACGGCGAGCCCCTGCGCGTGCTCCGCGTGGCGCTCGAGGATGACCACTTCCGTCCGACACCTGAGAGCGGCCATGTGGGCCAGGCCGTGTGCTATGGATTCTACGGCGTGGCGTTCGTGTCCCCCGAGTCAGACGCCGACGATACGCAGCCCACCTTGCTGACCATCGCCCACGACTACCAGATGGCTCCGACCTGGCTGCAGCAGTACGACCTGTCTGCCGCTGAGCTGCAGGCCGAGATTTACAGCCCTGGCAATCTCGATCACCTGCTCGTTATGGACATCGATGGCCAGCCAACCGCCGCGTTCGCCGGCTTCAACAACCGTCTCGACTGCACCGTCGAGGCCGTGGTCGAGGGCAGGTGCCCTCCACCCTACGTCGCCGTGGTCGGCCTGTTTGATTTGCCCCTGCTGGACGGTCAGTTGGTCCCTGGAACCATCGACGGACTGAAGGTGATACAGGTGCGCAGCTTGTGGCGCTCTGAGCCCGAAGTGTTCCGGGTCACGGAATTCGGTGTGGTGGGCGGTGACGGTACAGGTGCCCATGATAGCCACCTGTTGATACACGGCGAGTTCTACAAAACTGAGTCCTGCTGGGCACGCTGGCACCTCCACCCCGATGGCAACATCGAGCACGCCAACTCCAACTGCTCGATGATTGATCCGAGGTTGACGCCGATCGACCAAGCTGAGTCGACGTGGCAGCTAAACGGTGTCGCCGAGCAGGCCGCTCCCGACCCTGACTAGCCCCTCATCGAACTCCACCAAACCATCCCGCGTGCTTGCTGGTTGTTCATGTGACCCCGCGCCTGGACCCCCGTCAACCCACGATCCTCTGTTAACCACTGAGGGGCATACCTTGGCGGGGTCTTGGAGGAGGCTTGGAATCGCTTGATCGGCCAAGCCGGCGCTCCCTACGCTGAGGGCATCACGACGGTGACAGCGGAGGAAGCTAGCATATGGACGACAGCGACAAGGCGTCACGTCGCAATGACTGGTCGCGGATGGTCTTTGGGCTAGCCTGTGTGGTGTGGGTGCTCGCGGCCTGGGGACCGGCCTGGGCAGATGACGCCCCACAGAAGCTTCTCCATTTGACCGACGGCAGCTTCGTTGCCGGTCAAGTGGTCGATGAGTCAGAGACCGCCTACCTGGTGCGGCTAGCCAACGGCGATGCTGTGCGAGTGCCCTACGACGACATCATCAACGTGCAGGTGCTGTCTGGGTACGGTGCCGAACGCGACTCCGATTCAGACTCCGACCAGCCACCCTCCGTCGCGGGGGCGCCCGCCCGCCCCCCCCCCCCCCCCCCCCCCCCCCAACAAACACACGCCAGAACACCCCCCCCCACAGCCCCCCCCCACCACCGCCCGACGAAGATTACTATCGCTACAAGACCCCCGAGCGGTACTTGATCCCCGCCGAGGATCTGGCCGAGGCCGTGCGCATCGCCAAGGGATCGCACTCGTCCTACTTCGGCTGGGCGATGACCCCGGCTGGCGTGTTGTTCTCGGTGCTCGGCATTGCGGTGGCGGCGGACGATAGCTCGTTCGGCTGGACGCACTTAGCGGCATCACTAGCCTATAGACTGGGCGTGTCAGGCTTCGAGATCCAGTCGGGCTCGGCCCACGCTGCATACCGCGCACTGGGCATGACAGATGACGGCATGGGCGGATACTGGGCTGGCAGCATTTGTAGTTGGTCCGGCGTGGTCACGGCGGTCGCTGCTGGTGTTGTCCACTTCGCGGCCGGCGGCTACATGGCTCTCCCCCTGGTGATCTCGTCGGTTTCACTGGTCCTGTCCGGCGCGGTAATTCTCGAGGCCGACCGCGCCCGATACCAGCATAAAACCTTCAACATCAGTGACAACACCGCCGTGACCGCCCAGCGTCCGTCGCGCTCGCGTGTCCGGATCGTGCCCGTTCCGCATGTGTCCGTGGATTCCGGGACCGTGGGATTCGGTGTCGTAGGGGTGATGTGAGTTGCGCACACGGAGGAGTCATGGCCTGGAGTCGAAATAGAACCATCGCGACGGCCGCGGTCGCACTGATGCTCGCGTCGCCGGGTTGTTCCTCATCGGAGGGGGCCATCGCCATCGACCAGGCGTTGGGATCGCTGTCGATCCGGGCCGGCTTTCTGATTCTCGAAGACGAGTACATACCGATCCTGGATGAGTCGATCGATATCGTCGTTATCGAAAGCTTCAACGACACCTGCGGCTTCAAGGGTGTCGAGTGTAACGGCAGCGCGTCGCCGGATGAGGACGCGATGGCGGAATTCCCGGCGCTAGAGCCGGGGGTATACGAGGTCGAAACCGGCAGCGGTGAGTATGACTATCACGAACTCGACGAAGGTGTGGACTACCTGGACAAAGCCATCGAGGTTGAGGTCCGGGAGGGCGAAGAAACCGTCCTCGACTACATCATCGGCACGCGGAACAAGAAGGTCGAATCTGAGGTGGCCATTGATGGCGATGGCGACGACTACGACTTCATCCATAAGGCCAAGCTCTGCACCGGGTGTGACTATCAGGACGCCGATGACGGTGGCGACCTGGAGCAGTATGTGTGGTGGAGTTGGTCTGGGATCTTGTTTGGGGAGGAGGACCACAGACCGGACGATACCGGCTATGGCGAAATGACTAACACGATCTTCGTCAATCTCACCACGAGCAACGCTAGTCTGCAATTCTACGATCTGAACTGCCCAGGATCTGAACATTGCTGCGGTCTGGGAGAACTCGACAATCCCAACGGCGATGTGGACATCGACGACTATGTGCGGGTGAGCATCGGCGACCAGACCGCAGAACTCACTGGAGCATCATCGTATTACCTCGAGTTTAAGCACACCTTCGAGCGGACCACATACGACCCCTTCATCTACGTCGAACCGATCACCATCGACTACGTGGGAGCGTTCAACACCGATGCATGCATGTAGATCCCGTCAAACGACTGCGCTGCTCTCCGCCGCGGCTTCGGTCTTGTTGTTGGTCGCGAGTGCTGCAGCTGACGAGGGCGTCGCTATCGGTGACCTGGTCCGCATCGTGACCCACGACACCGAAGTGATCGAGGGCGAAATCATCGACGAGACCCCCGGCGGCTACATGGTGCGAGTATCCGAATCCAGGGTCTCGTACGTGGCCTACAGATCGATCATGGCGATCAAGCGACCTCGGGCCGAGAGCGAAATCGACCCAGAGCCCGAGGTCCTGGCTACACCCGATCCGGAATCGGTACGCTTCGTCGAACGTGAGAAGCCACCGTCGCGGCCGCCGCCGGAGTGGGACTCGGCGTCGGCGCCCGTCGCGCACGAGCCACTGGACGACCTCGACCGGGACGTAGCCCTGACGCTACAGGCGGGATTCCAGGTGGTGTTCTGGGGAGATTCCGTGGGCCGCAGCTCCGTCAGCCTAGATGGTTTGTTTGGCGGTTCGATCCGCATCGGCGCCGACGTGCGCCCAGCATGGCTCAGCCCGGCCGTGCAGGTGGGGATCGCGGCCAACCAGACCGACGGGGCCTGGGACGGGCTACCAGAATCGGTCGAATCTTCAACAGTCAACCGGATCGAGATGTCGGTCTATGCGATACACATCGCACCCGAACTCGACCTCGTCCTCGGCCTGAACCGCGACTGGATCGTCCGCCCCTTCTTCGGGATCGGGGGTTACGTGGGAATCATCGCCGAGGATTACGGCGGTGCCACTGCGCTCACATACACCGCCGACGACCAGACCCACTACGCCCGTGATCCGCTGGTCGACGATCGTGAAATCGCAGGAGGCTTCGACCTGCACGCAGGCTTTCGCATCTGGAAAATATACATCCGTGGCGATGTGGTCGCGGGCTACTCGATGGGATCACGAATTTCGGTGGGCATGTCACTGCCCTGACAGGAGGACCAACCATGACAAGGACACTCACAAAGTTGACGCTGACGCTAACCTTCGCCCTGATCACAACCGGCTGCTTTGATCGCGGCTACCAGGGCGGCGGTGACCAAGGCGGCTGTACCGGCGGATCGTCGTCCCCGTGTTCGTCGGACAGCGACCGCTATTCCGACAACGGCGACGACACCATCTGGGACGACTGCCTCGGCGTGTTCTGGGCCGACCGCGTCGAAACCGAGTACCTAACTTGGGACCAGGCCGCGGGCTTTGCGTCGGGCTTCTCTCTGGCCGGGAAGTCCAACTGGCGCCTCCCCGACTACGAGGAGGCCTTGTCGATCATCGATAACCAGGCCCCCATCAGCGGCCTGTGGGACTGGAACGATGTCTGGGTAGATTGTGAGTGCAACACCACCAACGCCGCCCGCCTTGAGGCGATCACGACAAAGGAGGTAGAATGCATCCTAAAGGACACTGAGCAGTTCGTGATCCTGGTGGCGGATGGGTAGCGGAGATCGAAATCAGGTATTCTGGACTCAGACCACTCGATATTGAAATGTTCACACCTTTCATGAGGTTGCCCTGCGATTTGCCTACTTCTTTGCCCTGGTCGGTATGGCCGGTGTGCTCAGCTTCTCGTGCAGCAAAAATGATGACCACGCAGCCTCTGGCATTATCGGCCCGATGGAGGGAAAATCGAGGTCACCGACGAGAGCAGTCCGCTCTACGGAACATCGGTGGAAATTCCTGAAGGGGCATTGGTAGAGGATGTCGAGATCACGATCGACCAGGCATCGGGCGATACCATTTCCTTCCTCCCTCTGAACGACGAAAACGAAGCAATCGCTGATTTCGGTCCCTCCGTTCTGCAATTCCTCAAGCCCGTGGAGGTAACTGTCCCATACCCATCGACGAGCGAAGACGGCTCCGTTGACCTGATCGGGATTGACCTCGAAGGGAAGCTTTTCAACGCTCCAGGTCGAAGCATATAAAAAACATAGGCTACGGCGCAGTTTTCGCTATGCGGAAACCAAAATGCTCGCTACCGAATTCTCGCGATCCAATATTGCTTCGATCGGCAGAACGACACAGTTCCTCGGTCAGAAGACTGCTTTTCCATGAGCAGTCGCGACCGACGGGACTGGTACAGTCATCAGACATCCATGCAGATCCGTCGTCTGGAGCATCCGCATAGTCAGCATGATAGCAATCATGCACAAACTCTCTCACGTTCCCATGCATATCGTGGAAGCCCCACGCGTTTGCTTTGAGTTGGCCGACCGGCCTGGTCTTCTGTCCACTGTTGTTGATGATCCATGCATAGCTCTTTACATAAGACTTATCGTCGCCGAAGTACCATTTGGTCGTGGTGCCAGCCCTGGCCGCGTACTCCCATTCCGCCTCAGAAGGTAGCCTGTACGACGTGGTTGATTCCATTTCGTTCAAGCGACGTACGAACTCCTGGATATCGTTCCACGTTACGTTCTCGACAGGATTTGAACGCGCCTGAAACTCACTCGGATTATCACCCATGACCGCGGCCCATTGTCCTTGAGTAACCTCGTGCTTGCCGAGATAGAAAACGTGTCTAATATTTACATTGTGACGAGGTTGTTCGTCGCTTGAGGTTTCCTCAAAATTGGGATCGCCCCCCATCATGAAGTTCCCAGAAGGAACAAGAATAAACTCCATGCCGACAGAATTCGTGTACGTACGTGGCAGTTCCTCGTGCGTCTTCTGTTGTTGGGCTTCCTGTTCGCTAGCAACTGATGCTTCTGGTGCATCCGATGCTACCGATTCGCCAACAGGAGTGACTCGTTCAATTTCCGCGTACGGCACTCTGATGGTCTCACCTTCGGGTGTGCGAATGATGAACGCTGTGTCACTTTCCGTAAGGGGGGTAGACGGTTAGCGCCTCCACCCCCTACATGTTGTGGTCACCACT
>CAZDDH010000318.1:0-8692 GCA_964504165.1 uncultured Rickettsiales bacterium
TACGTCAAACCTGACGCGGCTTTACCAGCGCCCCCTTTCCGCCGATGCGCCCTGGAGCGGGGCGCCCCGCGGGGTAGGACCACCACCGAGGGGACATTACACCGTTGCGCGGCCCAGGCCACGCCCAGGCCGTGGTTGCCCGCCGACCCGGTGACCAGCGTACGTGAATCCCCCCGTTCCAGGCCGGCGAGGGCGGCGTTGAGGGCGCCGCGCACCTTGAAGGCGCCGGTGGCCTGCAGGTTCTCCAGCTTGAGCAGGCCGCCGAAGCGCCGGGACCGGGACAAGGGGGTGCGCACGATGTGCGGCGCCAGCCGGTGGGACGCGGCCAACACGTCGCTGCGGGTCGGGCGGGGGCCGGTAACGTCAGGGTCCGCCATTTTCATCATCCACCTCCAGCAGCTGTACATCGACGAGCTTACGCAGCTGGCTGGCCAGCATCCACGACGGCCGGCCGCCGCTGACCCGTAGCACCACGTCCAGATAGTCCACGTCGGGCGACGCGAAGGCGCTGACCTCTTCGGTGCGGAACCCACGCCGTTCAACCAGGCCCAGCGTCCGCACCAGCGTCCCCGGGGCCTGCCGCATCCTCATGTGCACGGTGGCGGTCATGACGTACCTCCTCGCATGGAACGGTGGGTCAACATCTCGTGGCCGGCACATCCGGGTGGGACCATGGGCCACACGTTGGCCTCGGGATCCACGGTGACGTGCAGCAGCATGGGGCCGGGCTCCAGCAGGCGTTCCACCGCGCGGCTGGGATCATCCCCGGCAGTCCAGTGGAAGGCCGGCACACCGAAGGCCTCCGCCACCCGGGTAAAATCGGGATTGTCCGACAGGTCCACCTGGCTGTAGCGGCGGTTGCCAAACAGCTCCTGCCACTGGCGGACCATGCCCAGGCGATGGTTGTCCAGCACGACGATCTTCAACGGCAGGTGGTAGCGGGCCATGGTGGCTAGCTCTTGCACGTTCATCATCATCGAACCGTCCCCGGTGATGGCAATGACCGTGGCATCAGGCCGCCCGAACTGGGCGCCGATGGCGGCGGGCAGGCCGTACCCCATGGCGCCCAGGCCGCCGCTGCTGAGATGCCCGCGGGGATCCCGGACGCACCAGTGCTGGGCGACCCACATCTGGTGCTGGCCGACGTCGGTGGTGACCACGGCTCCCGGGGCCTCGCTGGACAGCCGCTGCAACAGCTCGATAGGGGCGGGGTCGTCGGCCGAGGGGACCAACGCCCGGGCCCGATCCGTGCACAGGGTGCGCCACGGCAGGTGGTCCCCCGGGGGCACCGTCAGCTCGCGTAGGGCAGTGGCCAGGTCACCCAGGACAGGCGCATCGACGGAACGGCGGCGCCCCACCTCGGCCAGGTCGACGTCCAGGTGGACCACGCGCGCTTCCGGGGCAAAACGCCGCGGCTGGCCGGCCACCCGATCATCCATGCGGGCCCCGACGGCCAGTAGCAGATCACACTCGTGGACGGCCATGTTGGCCGCGGCCAGCCCATGCATGCCGACCATGCCCAGGAATAGCGGGTGGTCGCCGGGGAGCGCGCCGAGGCCCTTGAGGGTGGAGACCGCCGGGATCGAGGTGGTGGCGACGAATCGGCGGAACTCGGCGGTCGCGCCGGCCAGCACGATACCGCCACCGGCCAGGATGACCGGCCGTCTGGCGGCGCGCAGGAATCCTGCCGCCCGGGACAGCTGCCGCGGATCGGGGGCCGGCGTCGGCTCGGGCACGACCGGGGTGTGTTCCCCGAAGCTCTCCTCGGCCGCGGCAACGTCGGTGGGCAGGTCGATGAGCACGGGCCCCGGCCGCCCGGAGCGTGCCAGCGAGAACGCCTGGCGCACCACCGAGGGCAGGTCCGCGGCGTCCAGCACCTGGAAGCTGTGCTTGACCACCGGCATGGTGATGCCCAGCGTGTCCACCTCCTGGAAGGCGTCGGTGCCCAGCACGCCGGTGGCCACCTGGCCGGTGATGGCCACAAGGGGGATGGAGTCCAGGTGGGCGTTGGCGATGCCGGTGACCAGATTGGTCGCCCCAGGGCCGCAGGTGGAGCAACAGACGCCCACCCGTCCGGTGGCCCGGGCGTATCCGTCGGCGGCCATGGCGGCGGCCTGCTCGTGGCGCACGAGCACGTGCCGCAGGCCGCTGTCCAGCAAGGCGTCGTACATGGGCAACATGGCGCCGCCCGGGTAGCCGAATAGCGTGTCCACGCCTTCGGCGGCGAGGGCCTTCACCAGGTATTGGGCACCTCTCATGGTTCGGCCTCCGCTCCGTCGTTCAACCAGTCCATCCGGGAACGCAACGTCCGGCCCACCTCCTCGACGGCATGGCCCAGATCCTGATCGGTGAGGGCCTGGAAGAGGGGCCTCCCTGCCTGGTCCTCGTCGATCCACTCCCGCGCGAAGGCGCCGGATCGGATCTCGCCGAGGATGTCCCGCATCTGCTGCTTGACCCGCCCGTCGATGATCCGAGGGCCCCGGGTCATGTCGCCGTAGCGGGCGGTCTCGCTGACATAGCGGTGCATACGCGCCAGCCCGCCGTGGTGCAGCAGATCGACGATCAGCTTGAGCTCGTGGAGGCACTCGAAGTAGGCCACCTCCGGCTGATAGCCCGCCTCCACCAGCACCTCGAACCCGCTGGTGACCAGCTCGGTGACTCCGCCGCACAGCACGGTCTGTTCCCCGAACAGATCGGTCTCTGTCTCCTCGGCAAAAGTCGTGGCGAGGACACCGGCGCGGGTGGCGCCCAGCCCGTCCGCATAGGCCAGCGTGCGCTCCAGCGCCCCGCCGGTGGCGTCATGGTGGATGGCCAGCAGGCAGGGCACGCCGCGGCCCCGCCGGTATTCGGCGCGGACTCGATCCCCGGGGGATTTGGGTGCCACCAGGGCCACGTCCACGCCATCGGGGGGATGGACGAGCCCGTAATGCACAGCAAAGCCGTGGGCGAACAGCAGCGTCGCACCGCTGGCCAGCTCCCCGAAGACCTGGCTCTCCAACACGGACCGCTGGGCCATATCCGGCACCAGCACGGAGACCAGGGCCGCGCCCCGCACCGCATCGGGCACGGTGAGGGGCGACCATCCATCGTCGCAGGCGGCCTGCCAGCTCGCGCCGCCGGGACGCAGACCGACGGTCACATCGAGGCCGCTGTCGCGCAAATTGAGGGCGTGGGCCCGCCCCTGGCTGCCGTAGCCGATGACGGCGATCCGGTGGCCGCGCAATGGCTCGAGCTGGGCATCGTGTTGGGTGTAAACGGTGGTCATGATGTCACTCCGATTTAGTTGTGACGGCCCCATGTGAGGCCGAACCCACCAGGGCTGCGTACCTCTGCAGCGCGCCGGTGAGGCGGGTTGGCGGTTTGATTGGATCGGTGGGTCGCGCCGAGCCCATCTCGGCGTCCAGCCGGCGCTGCTGAACGTCGATGGTCACGGTGTCGCCGTCGTGCAGCTGGGCCAGCGGCCCGCCGCAGGCTGCTTCCGGAGCGACGTGGCCCACCATGAGCCCATGGGTCGCGCCGCTGAAACGGCCGTCGGTGACCAGGGCCACAGACTCCCCCAGGCCCCGGCCCACCAGCGCGGCGGTGACGGCCAGCATCTCCCGCATGCCCGGCCCCCCCCGGGGGCCCTCCCGGCGGATCACCACCACGTCACCGGCCTCGACGCCGCCGGCCTGGATCGCGGCGAAGGCCGCCTCCTCGCCGTCAAAGACGCGGGCCGGGCCCCGGTGCAGCAGCCGCTGGCCGCCGGACACCTTGACGACGCAGCCGTCGGGAGCCAGCGAGCCGCGCAGCACGGCTAGGCCGCCGCTGACCTGCAGGGGATCGTCCAGGGGGCGGATGACCAGGGCCCCCGCCGTCCGATGGGCCCCGTCGCACTGCTGCCTCAGGCTCCATCCGGTGATCGTGGGTGTATCGGATAACAGCCCGCCATCGAGCATGTGCCGCACCAGCAGCTGCACGCCGCCAGCGGCGCGCATCTCCTCGGCGGTGAACTGGCCCCAGGGTTTGAGATCCGCCAGGATCGGTGTCCGGCGGTTGACCGCGTCGATGTCGTCCAGGGTCAGCTCGACCCCCGCCTCGTGGGCGATGGCAAGCAGATGGAGCACCGCGTTGGTCGATCCCCCCGTGGCCGCCACCACCGCCACGGCGTTGAGCAGCGCCGGGCGGGTCATCAGCGATCGGGGGCGCCGCCGGCCGCGGAGCGCGTCCATGACCATGGCGCCGGCCTCGCGGGCCGAACGATCCCGGTGTGGGTGGACGGCGGGGACGTCCACCGTCGCCAAGGGGGCCAGCCCCAGGAGCGGCAACGTCGTCGCCATCGTGTTGGCGGTGAACTGGCCGCCACAGGCGCCGGGGCCCGGGCAGGCGTTGCGCTCCAGTTGGGCCAGTTCGTCGTCGTCCAGGTGGCCCGCGGCGTGGGCGCCCACCGCCTCGAAGACGTCCTGGATGGTGATCTTGCGGCCGCGGTGTTCCCCCGCCGCGATGGTCCCCCCGTAGACCACGACGGACGGCAGATCGATGCGGGCCAACGCCATCACCGCGGCGGGGATGGTCTTGTCGCAACCCACCAGCGCCACCGCCGCGTCAAAGGGATGGGCCATGGCGGCCAGCTCCATGGAATCGGCGATGACTTCGCGGGAGACCAGCGAGGCCTTCATGCCCTCGGTGCCCATGGCGATCCCATCGGAGACCACGATGGTGTTGAACTCGATGGGGGTGCCCCCCGCCTCCCGCACTCCTTGCTTGACCTGGGCCGCCAGGCTACGCAGGTGCACGTTGCACGGCGTGACCTCGCTCCAGGTGTTGAGGACGGCGACGAATGGCCGCTCCAGCTCCGCATCGGTCAGGCCGGTGGCCCGGAGCATGGCGCGGGCCGGAGCCCGGCTTGGGTCGCGACGGAAATCATCTGCACACATGATTCCTCCCGGAATCAGCGCCAGACCCGACCTCGAACAGGGATGGAGTACCTCGCCAGAACTACGAAGGCCCCGCAACCGTTTCGAGGTGCGAGGCCTGGCAAGGTTGAATCAAACTCGCTAGGTGGCCCCGCACCTCCGAATAACGCCAATAACGCTGACCTGGGGGATCGCGATGCCGGCCGGACGCACGGCTAGCTCGGCAGCGGCTAGTGCGGTCGCGGGGTAGGCCGACATCATCGGGTTCATCTCCATGGATGAACTGAGTTCATCGCGAGTGACCGTATTCCCGGATCTTGGGTGTGTCAACCGAATTGGGTTCTTTTTCTGGTTCGTCTGCGGCGCCCCCCATTCTTTGACCGCGCGCGAACCGGTGAGCTATTTTTGCATGTCGGAGATCTTTACCCCGGGGGGGGTAAGGAGCGGAAGATGACGTCCCAGCAATGGACCGTAGGCTCCCGTCAGGATCGGCACTACACCATCGCGGATCTGGTCGATATCGAGCAGATCCGCGGGCTCTTCGAGCAGTTCACCCGGGCCACCGGCTTCACCATTGGATTCCTGGATCACCCGCAGATGGATGTCCTGGCCCATTCGGGCTGGCGGGGCATTTGCACGGAGTACCACCGCAAATGCCCGGCGGCCCTGGACGCGTGCACCCGGAGCAATCGGCAGCTGGTCGATCAGCTGGACGAACCAGGCAAGCTGGTCATCGAACCCTGCGACAACGGTCTGGTGGACTGCGCCACTCCCATCATCGTGCAGGGGGAGCACGTGGCCACGCTGGCCACGGGGCAGGTGCTGCTGGCCGAACCGGATCTGGAGCGGTTCCGGCGCCAGGCGCTGGAGTTCGGGTTCGACGAGGAGGGGTACCTGGCCGCGCTGGCCGAGGTCCCGGTGGTGGACGAGCGGAGGCTGATGGCCGTCACCGCCTTTTTGGGGGAGATGGCGCTGGTCATCTCGCAGATCGGGTACGCCAAGCTTGCCCGCGAGCGAGAGGTGGACGAGCGACTGAAGGCCGAGGCCGAACTGCGGGAATCGGAGGCCAGGTACCGTGCGCTCTTCGAGGGCGCCGCCGAGGGCATTCTGGTCGCCGACATCGACACCAAGGTGCTGCAGTACGCCAATCCGTCTGCTTGTGAGCTGTTCGGGTACTCACAGGCGGAGATGACGGGGATGACCATCCAGGCCATCCACCCGGAGGATGCGTGGCAAGACGTCGTCGCCGAGTTCGAGGCGCAGGCTCGGGGCGAGAAGGTGCTGGCCTCCGAGATCCCCTGTTTGCGCAAGGACGGGACGGTGTTTTATGCCGACATCACCACGCGGACCACGGTGCTCGAGGGGCGGGTGATGAACGTCGGGTTCTTCTCCGACGTCACCGAGCGCATGCAGGCCCAGGAGGCGCGGCGCGATCTGGAAACCCAGCTGGCGCATTCGGGGAAGATGGAAGCCATCGGCCGACTGGCCGGTGGGGTTGCCCACGATTTCAACAACCTGCTGTCGGTGATCCTGGGATACGCAGAATATGCGCTGCGTAAGACCCGCGAAGGCGACCCGCTGTACATGGAGCTCAAACAGATCGTCGGCGCCGGTGAGCGGGCGGCCACCCTGACGCACCAGCTGCTTGCCTTCAGCCGCAAGCAGGCGCTCAAGCTCGAACTCCTCGACCTGAACACCGTCGTCTCCCAGATGGAAAAGATGCTCACGCGCACCATCGGCGAGGACGTGGAACTCGATTGCTCGCTCGGCAGGAGTCTCGGCGTGATCCGCGGCGACCAGGGCCAGATCGAACAGGTCATCATGAACCTCACTCTCAACGCGCGGGACGCCATGCCCGATGGGGGCCGGCTCGTCATCAAGACGGCCAACAGCCGTGTAGAAGACAGCCCAGAGGCGCGGCTGGCCGACCTGGCTCCTGGCGACTACGTGATCCTCTCGGTCACCGATACGGGGTGCGGGATGGACGAAGATACCCGCGCCCAGATCTTCGAGCCGTTCTTCACGACCAAGGGCCATGGCAAGGGCACGGGGCTGGGATTGTCGACGGTCTACGGGATCGTCCGCCAGAGCGGGGGAACGATCCGCATCGATAGCGTGCCAGGGGAGGGGGCTTGCTTCCGGATCTTCCTGCCCCGGGTAGACGAACGGATCTCGGAGAGCCTAGGAGAACAGTCGGAGGAGGGGAGCCTGACCGGGACAGAGACGATCCTCATTACCGAGGACGACGAAGCCGTGCGTAATCTTGCCGGGCAGATCCTCCGGGACGCGCGTTACACCGTGCATACCGCGGCCAACGGCGGCGAGGCGTTGCTGATCTGCGAAGAGCTCGGCGGAGCGGTCGATCTCCTGCTCACCGACGTGGTGATGCCCCGCATGCACGGGCGCGCCTTGGCGGACCGTCTGGCCAGGATCAGCCCGGGGCTTAAGGTGCTGTACATGTCCGGCTATACCCACGATGTCATCGTGCCCCACGGCGTGCTCGAGGCGGGCAAGAACTTCATCGAGAAGCCGTTCAGCATGGAGGCGCTTGCCCGCAAGGTGCGGGAGGTGCTCGACGGGTAGGGGCAGCCGGCCGGACCGGCTGGGCAGGTTGGCCTATCTTGGCCGCGTAGCTGCGGTGGCTACGTATGTACCTGAAGACTTCCCACGGGGCGTAGGACAGATCTCCCTGGCGGATGACCGTGGATGACGCCTGGATCACCTCCGGTAGGAAGTGCACGTCCAGATCCGTGGGGACAGTTTCCCCGCGCTGGCCCCGTTCGATGAACAAGGCAGCTATTTCATGTTTTTTTGCTACAAACTCCAGGGATGGATCCTCCATGTTGGCCTGGAGCCTGGGCAAGGTGTCCGGATTCCCGTGACGATCGACCAGCCCATAGTGGTCCGTACCCACCATGTAGTACGCCTTGGTACGCTGCTTGCCGTTCAGCTGGAGCAGATGGAACAGGTTCTCCTCGCCGATCCGTGAGTTGTTCAGGCCGATATCCGAGTAGACGGCCAGGGGGTGAAGCATGTTGAGGGTACGGCGAGCGATACGGTGCCGGTGGCCAAGGGTCGTGCGAGAGGCCTCCAGCTTGCGGGCGTCGATGCCCTGGATCACGAACACGACCTTGTCCAGTTCTAGCTCGGCGATGGCCTCCAGCGCACAGAGCAGGTGCCCCCAGTGGAGGGGGTTGCCGTTGACTGGATAGATGCCGATGCGCAGTCGCCGCCCGGTGGGGGTAGGCGCCGGCTGACGCCAGGAGACCCGGAATGCGGCGTCGGGCTGGATCGATCCCCGCGCCAGGTGCCCGGCGATCTGGCCGAGGAACCGGCCAGCCAACTCCCGGATGGTCGCATAGGGCCGGGCACGCGGATCCATCCCGAGCTGATTCGCCATCCGATCGATCTGCCGTTCGATGTTGCGAAAAACAGTACCCGTCATCGGATGGATTCCGGGTGTTGGATGTCCAGCCTCTTCCCCTCCCAGACGGCTGACATACGGGGCCACAGAAGGCAGATCACCGCCTGTGGCGTGCGATTCCAAATTTTGAAAACTCATCGCGATCCCCTCAGATCGTTTTGCGATGCTCCCTGCGGATTCATTCCGCCAGATCTTGGACGACGCTATCACATCCCTCTTTACCGTCAAGAAAAATGAATGAGACTCAAGTCAATCGGCCAAAAAAACCCAAAGAACAAAGAACGGGCAAAGAACGAGCCACCATTTTGGCCGTGTAACACGACACTCCCGTCATACGGAGGATCGGCTGAGCGACTTTCTGACCTGCGTGACG
>CAZDDH010000319.1:0-8573 GCA_964504165.1 uncultured Rickettsiales bacterium
CGCACAGCTCGGTAGCGCCCAGATAGGTGGTGGCGTCGGCGTCGTCGCAGTCGCCGTCGCACTCGTTGACGCCGTCGCCGTCGTCGTCCAGCTCGTCCGGATCGTCGGTGCCGTCGCAGTCGTTGTCGGCGATGCCGTCGCAGACCTCGGCGGCGCCGGGATTGGCATTCGCCTCGGCGTCGTCGCAGTCGCCGGCGCAGACCATGTAGGTGTCCAGATCGACGTCCACCTCGTCCGCGGGCTCGAGGCCGTCGCAGTCGTTGTCGATGCCGTCGCACAGTTCGGGGAAGCCGATGCCGCTGGTGGCGTCCAGATCATCGCAGTCGCCTTCGCACACCAGCTGGCCATCGCCGTCGTCGTCGTCCTCGTCGGCGGGCAGGGTGCCGTCGCAGTCGTTGTCGTCGCCGTCGCAGATCTCGGTGGCGCCCGGGTAGCTGTCGGCGTTGTTGTCGTTGCAGTCCCCGGCGCAGGGGGTGAAGCCGTCGGCGTCCACGTCCGACGAGTCGTTGTCGTCGCCGTCACAGTTGTTGTCGATGCCGTCGCACAGCTCGGGGAAGCCCAGGCCGGTGTTGGGATCGTTGTCGTCGCAGTCCCCCTCGCAGACGGCCTGGCCGTCGCCGTCCAGGTCTGCCTCGTCGGGGGGCAGGGTGCCGTCACAGTCGTTGTCCGCCTGGTCGCACACCTCGACGCCGCCGGGGAAGGAGGTGATGTCGAAGTCGTCGCAGTCGCCGCCACAGGAGGTGTATCCGTCGGCGTCGGCGTCGGCGAGGTTGGCGATGGCGTCGTTGTCGTCGCAGTCCCCCGAGCAGGTGTCGAAGCCGTCGCCGTCATTGTCCAGCAGGTTCATGGCCGGGTCGGCGTCGTCACAGTCGCCGTCGCAGAGGCTGGCGCCATCGCCGTCGCCGTCGGCCTCGGAGGGGTCGGCCAGGCCGTCGCAGTCGTTGTCCAGCACGCCGTCGCAGATGTCCGGCGCGCCCAGGTAGGCGGCCAGGTTGGCGTCGTCGCAGTCCCCGCCGTCGCACTCGACGAAGCCGTCTCCGTCGTTGTCGATCTCCTCGTCCCACAGCTGGCCGTCGCAGTCGTTGTCGAAGAAGTCGCAGACCTCGGTGGCGCCGGGGTAGGTGTCGGGGTTGCCGTCGTCGCAGTCGGGGAGGGCGGCGTCGCACTCGACGAAGCCGTCGCCGTCATCGTCGGTCTCGTCGCCGGGGATGACGCCGTCGCAGTCGTTGTCCAGGCCGTCGCAGAGCTCGGGGGCGCCGGGGTAGACGGTGATCTCGTTGTCGTCGCAGTCGCCAGCGGTCTGGGTGTCGTAGGGAGTCTCGGCGTCGCACAGGCAGCGTACGTCGGCGTCCACGCCGTAGGTGTCGCCGTCGCCATCGTAGTAATAGTCGACGCAGCCGTCCGCGCCC
Organism: uncultured Rickettsiales bacterium; assembly: GCA_964504165.1. Classification (GTDB taxonomy): domain Bacteria; phylum Myxococcota_A; class UBA796; order UBA9615; family CAYRNR01; genus CAZDDH01. The sequence continues at coordinate 1,410 of CAZDDH010000319.1, forward strand.
TCCTCGTCGATGTCTCCGTCGCAGTCGTTGTCTACCTCGTCGCAGAGCTCGTCGGCGCCGGGGTAGATGTTGGGATCGTTCGCCGCGCCGGCGTTGGGCGCGGCGACGCCGTCGCCGTCGGAGTCGGCGCAGTAGGCGGCGTCCTCGTCCACCAGGCCGTTGCAGTCGTTGTCCACGCCGTCGTCGCAGATCTCATCGGCGCCGGGGTTGATGTCCGGATCCTCGGGCTCGCAATCGATGCCGTTGTTGTAGCCGTCGCCGTCGGTGTCGTCGCAGTCCGAGTCATCGAGGTCGACGAATTCGTCGCAGTCGTTGTCGACACCGTCCTCGCAGTCCTCGATCACTCCGGGATTGATGGTGGGATCGTCCGGCTCGCAGTCCACGCCATTGTTGTAGCCGTCGCCGTCCGAGTCCTCACAGTCCCAGTCGTCCTGATCGACGTCGCCGTCGCAATCATTGTCGATGCCGTCGGTGCAGTCTTCGATGACGCCGGGATTGATATCGGCGTCCTCCGGCTCGCAGTCAGCGGGATCGGCCCAGCCGTCGCTGTCGGTGTCCGGGCAGTCCCCGTCATCGAGGTCGGTGTTGCCGTCGCAGTCATTGTCCAGACCGTCCGCGCAGTCTTCGTCCGCATCGTGGTGGATATCCGGATCTTCCGGCTCGCAGTCGCTCTCGTCGGGATCGCCGTCCTCATCGAAGTCGGGCAGCCCGTGGCAGCCCCAGGAGGAAAGTAGCAGGGCCATTGCAAAGATGAAGCTCGCGCAGAAACGTGTGCGTAAGAACATAGTAGAGAACCCCCGTTGGATACCCTTATCTGTCCCAGGCGGGGCGCGGTGTCAAACCCGAAATTTCATAATCTGGTCAGGGGAAGGCCATCGAGGTGCGCCAATCGCGGATCTCGTTGAACACGGGATAGGGGTTGTTGCCGGTGTCGACCCAGGCAAAGTGATCCCAGGCCGCGTCCTGCAAGATGAAGGGCATCACCGCCTCGATGGTGGGATCCGTGAACCAGTCGTTTTGCCAGGCCTGCAGGGTCCAGCTGGCGATCTCTTCGCGGCTGCCGCAGTTGGGCTGGCAGTCCGAATGGTCGATGGTCCAGCCGGTCTCGGTGATGTAGACCGGCTTGACGAAGCCCAGGGTGGCCAGCTCCGTCTCCCAGTAGTGCAGGCCGGTGTGGCAATCGCTGTACGGGTGGAAGAAACCCCAACCCTCGCCGGTGGATGGGTAGGCATGGGAGGCGAAGCCGTCCAGGCCGGCGTGCACCCCGGGGACCGCCGCTTCCATCGCCTGGATGAAGGCCGTGCCCACCACGCCGCCGGCGCCGGCGGCGGTGCCGCACTCGCAATCGGTATTCATGCCCGGGGCGTAGCCGCCGTTGATGACCTTGATGCGGGGATCCCCCAGGGCGTTAAGCGCCGCGGTGACGTCCCGCAGCAGCGACGCATACTCGGCGGCGGTGGTGGTGTAGTTGAGCCAGCCCTCCCCCGAGTTGCAGGTCCACTCGTAGCAGAGGTTGGGCTCGTTGAAGACCTCGATGACCATGGGCCAGTCCGCCCGCTTGGGTAGGCCGGCGACCACGTTGGCCATGGCCTGGGCCAAGGAGGTGTAGACCAGGTGGTCGCCGTCGTCGGACAGGTAGCGGATGCCGGACTGGCCCCAGCCGGTCTGCAGGCGGATCACCGGCACCAGATCCCGGGCGTAGACCTCGCTGACAGCGGTGCTCCAGTCCGCGGGGGGGCTGGCCATGCCCAGCTCGACGCCGGGGAAGATCAGCTTGATGTGGCCGCCGCGGCCGGCCAGCTCGGCGGCCCGGTCCCACTGGTTGGCGTCCCCCGGCCCCACCAGGCCGATGCCGAAGGGATTGTCCGGCGGCGGGGTCCCGTCGTCGTCGTCATCGTCCGTGGCGTCGTCATCGTCGTCATCGTCGCCGGTGCTGGCGGCGACCCAGACCGTGGCGTCGCACAGCCACGTGGCCCCCGAATCGGCGGTGAAGGTCCAGTCGTAGCGGCCGGCGACCAGACCCCCGTGGGTGTACCACCACGTCCAGGGGCCGTCGCCGGTGACGTCGTCCAGCTGGGCGGTGACGGCCTGGCCGTCCGGATCCGTGCCGGAGAGGGTGATGTAGGCGTGCCCCGACTCGCCCGACTGCTGCGTGATGTCCACGTGGAGGGTCTGGCCCACCGCCACCGGCACCGGGTAGAAGGCCATGGTGACATAGTCCACGCAGTCCCACTGGGGCGGGGGAGTGGCGGTGTCGTCGTCGTCATCGCCTCCGGCGGTGTCATCGTCGTCGTCATCCCCGGTGATGTCGTCGTCCCCGGTGGTGTCGTCGTCCCCTTCGAGGGCCGCATGGTTGGACGCGCAGCCGGCGGCCAGCAGGCCGAGCAGGGCAAACAGGAGCCCGTTGTGGATGGGCATGGGCACCGCTCCTCTCGCCACATCCCTGTTCGGATTGGCGGCGGGATGCGGTCTTGTGTTTCGTGCTGCCTGGCGCGACCATAGCACGGTGATCAAGCATCAAAATTGGTTCGGATTTGCCCTGGCGGCCTTGGCGATGGCCGCCGCCACCCCCGTGCAGGCCACCGAATGGACCGTGGCTGCCGACGGCAGCGGGGACCATCTGACCATCGGCGCTGCGCTGCTGGAAGCCCAGCCCGGGGACGTCGTCGTCATCACCGACGGGGTCTATGCGCCCTCCACCAACGGCGAGGTCTATCCCCTGGACGTGCCCCCGGGTGTGACGCTGCGGGGCGAGTCGCGGGCGGGCACCGTCCTGGACGGAGAGTTCAGCGAGGGGCTGCTGCGGGCCTCGTGGACCGAGGAGGGCGGGGCGGTGGTCATCGAGGGGCTGACCCTCGCCGGCGGCGAGGCAGAAGGGGAGGGGGAAGCGGACGTGTTCTACCTGTGGCAGGCCGAGGCCCGGCTGGAGCAGGTGGACCTGGTCGGCAATGGGGATCCACAGCAGCCGGATCTGCCCTGGAACGCGGACAGCTGGATCGACGCGCGGACCTCCTCCCTGGCCCTCGATGACGTGCGCTTTGCGAGCAACCACTCCCCCCATGCGGGCATGCTGTGCAGCGAGAGCGCGGTGGATCTGGCGGATGTGAGCTTCGAGGCCAACTACGCCTACTACGGTGTCCTGGACCTTCAATCCGACGACTGCAGCGGCAGCGCCAATCGCGTCTATCTACTGGATAATACTGGTAGTAATTGCTCCGGTGCCTACTTCGATCTGGGGGTGGACTCGGCGGCCAACCTGGTGGCTACCCACAACGACGTGGGACCCTGCCGGCTGGTGCGGGCGGGGGATCTGATCCACGCCACCGTGGTGGGCAACAACGCCAGCGGGCCGCTGCCTCTGCTGGAGATCCAGCGCCTCGGCCACACGGTCGTCGCCTTCAACGAGGGGGGCGTCCGGCTGGCGGACGGCGGCCAGGCGGCGTTCAACTGCGTGTACGGCAACGAGCCGTTGGACTGGGACGGCGAGGACCCCACCGGCAGCGACGGCAACGTCTCGTTCAACCCCGAGCTGGAGACCTTCCCGGCCGCGGACGGCGTCCCGGATCTGCGGCTCTCCGACGCCAGCCCCCTCATCGACGCAGGGGGGGACGAGCTGACCAGCGACGAGGACGTGGAGGGTGCCGCCCGGCCCATCGACGGGGACTCGGACGGGGTGGCCGAGGCCGATCCCGGCGCCTACGAGCACCCCACGGTCGTGGCCGGCGACGATGACGATGACGACAGCGCGGGGGACGATGACGACGGGTGCGGTTGCCGTCAGGCCGGGCTCGGCGAGCCGGCCCCTGGGGGAGCGCTGGCGGGCGCGGTGCTGCTGGCCTGCTGGGGGAGCCTGCGCCGGCTCGGGCAACGCCGTAGTTCTTAGCCACTCCTTAGGCCTCGATGGGATATGCCTGATGCTGGAGGCGTTCGCTTGGCGATTGCCAGCTGGCATCCGATCCGATATGCCATGGGTAGGGGCCACTTCGAGGAGACGGGAACATGACCAGTAAGATGGGATTCCTGGCGTTGTTGTGCTGCGCCTGGATGGGGCTAGCTGGGTGCGAGGACCCCGCGGACGATGACGCAGCGGACGACGACGTGGCGGACGACGACGACACCGGTGATGACGACGACACCGGCGACGACGACGACACGTCCGACGACGACAGCGCCGACGATGACACCGCGGACGACGACGACGACACGGCGGACGACGACACCGGCGACGACGACGACGATGACGACGACGACACCGGCGATGATGACGACACCGCCTCCCCGGGCCATTACGTGCTGGAGATCCACCTGGACAACCTCAGCTACGACCCGGTGGGTTACCAAGAGTTCTACTTCACCGGCTCGCCCATCGCCCTGGGGGACGCCGAGGCGGTGGTGAGCGCGGCCCTCCCGGGCTCCCTGGTGGATGGCTGCACCGCCACCAGCACCCACCTGGATTTCCACTACTGCACGGGCATGGCCGGCGATTTCGGCGGCTCGGCGCTGGTGGACGGCCGCACCGGCAATCTGGCCTTTGCCGGCAGCACCTACTGGGACGGCCTGGGCTCCCTGCTCTATCCCACCCCGCTGAGCCCGGCCCAGGACCTGATGATCGGCGTCTACCCGCCCACCATCGCGCCGACCAACTACGAGTACCACCTGCAAGGGCTGGAGCCGGACTCGGTGGGGGACGCGGCCATGGACCGCGTGCGGGAGATGGACCACGTGCTCAACTGGGTGGCCTGGGGCATGTACGACGCGTTGGTCTACCTGCACCCCTACACGGTGGGGGGCTACAACGCCGCGGAGGCGGACCTGATCGTTGTTCTGGTGATGTGACCTCTCCTTGAGGCAAAATCATCCCCCATGATCCCCATCGACACCGACAATACAGTCCAGGTCCTCCAACATCGCTGGCTCGAACGCTGGATCAATCGAGGCATCGGGGCGCTGGATGCTCTTGGGCTGGGCGCCACCAGCCTCGATGGCGACGACGTGCTGCGGGAGGCGGTCCGCAAGACGGGCCTCGAGGATTGGGGGGACGAGCGCTTCATCGAGCCCATGCGCCGGGGGTTGGCCGCCGTCGAGGAGTGTGGCTACGAGCCCATTGCCCGCTTCGTCTTCCACGGCAACTTCGTCCGGGCGGTGGTGCACCGGCTGCAGACGGAGCAATGGTTCAAGGACCACCCCGAGGCGGCGGAGATCGAGGTCAAGGCCCCCATCTTCATCCTGGGCTTCCCCCGCACCGGCACCACGGTGCTGCAGAACCTGCTGGAGCAGCATCCCAACCGGCGTGCCTTGCAGTTCTGGGAGCTGATCAATCCAGCCCCCGTGCACCCGGACCCGGAGGTGGACCTGCGCAAGCGCATCTCCATGGCCGAGCGGGACCTGGCCGTGGCCTACCGCATGGCCCCCGAGATGCGGGAGATGCACGAGGTGACCGCCACCTCCTACGAGGAGTGCTGGCCCCTGTTCTCCAACAGCTGCGCCACCCTCAACAACGACCTGTGCCACGGGCTCCAACCCTACGGCGACTATCTCCTCGATTTTGACATGCGCTGGGCGTACCGCGAGTACAAGCGTCAGCTGCAGATGTTGCTCCACCGCGAGCCGGCCCGCCGGCTGGTGCTCAAGTGCCCCGAGCACCTGTGGTACCTGGACGCGCTGCTGGAGGTCTTCCCCGACGCCTGCGTGGTGTGGACCCACCGCGAACCCATCGACTGTATCGCCTCCTACTCGTCGATGATCTCGTTGAGCCGCCGCATGTGGGCCGGCCGCATCGACCCGGCGGCCATCGGCGAGCACATCACCGGCCGCTTCGAGACCGGCCTCAAGCGGGCCATGAAGGCGCGGGACGACGCCGACCCCGATCGGTTCTACGATGTGCCGTTCCGCGAGTTCATCACCGATCAGGTCGGCATCGTCAGCCGCCTGGAGGACCACTTTGGCCTGGGCCACGGCGACATGGCCGCCCACCGGCAATGGCTGGACGCCAAGCGGGCCGACTCCCGCGGTTCCCACCGGTACAACGCGGCGATGTTCGGGCTGAAGGCCCGTCCCATAGAGCTGCGCTTCGAGGAGTACATCCAGCGCTATCTGCGGGTACGCACGGCGGCTTGAGCACGGTTCCGATCAGGGCAGGTAGGCGCCGATCTGGTTCTGGGCGTTGGCGCTGTCGGTCACGACCATGTTCAGGCCCGGCTCGATGATGAAGAACGAGGGGATGTAGTTGTCCTGCCCGAACTGGGACTCGAAGCTCCAGTTGTCTGCCATGAACGGGAAGCTGGCGCCGTACTGGTTGGCATAACCGGGGAGATCATTCGCGCTGCAATCGGACCAGATGATGAAGAGGATGAATCCGGCACTGACATACTGCTGATAGAGGCTTTCCGCCGAACCGGCGGCTGCGGAGCAGCTGGTTCACCACGAAGCCCCGCTCTCGATGAAGATCTCCCGGCCGCAGAAGTCGCTGAAGTGCACGTGCTCGCCGTACTGGTCGATGAAGCTCAGGCTGCCGATGGGGTGGTTGAGGAAGTTGGCGTAGCAGGCGTCCCGGCCATACCCACCGGCGTAGGGCTTGTCGTTGGCATCGGTTGGATCGTAGTTCCCATCCACCTCGTCGCCGTCGTCGTAGCCGTCACCGTCGGTGTCCGGCAACGTGGGATTGGTGCCCAGAGCCGCCTCTTCCCCGTCCGTGAGCCCGTCGCCGTCCGTGTCGGCATCTGCGTCATCGTCGTCGTCATCGGTGGCGTCGTCATCATCGGTGGCGTCGTCGTCATCGGTGGCGTCGTCGTCGTCGCCCGTGGCGTCGTCGTCATCGCCCGTGGCGTCGTCGTCGTCGCCACCCCCTTCGCCGACGGATTCACAGCCCATCAGGGCCAGGGATGATCCCAGCACCAGGGCAAGAAGCCAGGGCCAGGGAGTGGACAGCAGTTTCATGGTGGTGCTCCTTTCGGCAGTTGCTTCTATGGTGGCCATAGGAACGAGAAATCGATGTGAAAACATTGAAAAGAAACAAAAGAGAAAACCGAGAACATTGCGAAAAGCAGCCGGAAGACAAGAAGAGGACAGAGAGGACGGTGTCTGACACAGTGACGTAGGGGCAGAAAGGGGACGAGACCGGGGATTGATAGACGGCAACCCCGCTTGGGAGCCGTCACCGCCCCC
>CAZDDH010000320.1:0-8567 GCA_964504165.1 uncultured Rickettsiales bacterium
TGGTCGTCAGGTCAGGCGTGAGGGACGGAATTCCGCTCTATGACGGGAGTGTCCGAATGGGCCTTGGGATTCAGTGGTGGGAAACTACATCGGAAGGTGCGATTCACATCTCGGTTATGCCCATCGCAATGAGGTCCATGGTCGCAGCACTGCTGCTGATTCCTATTCATGAGGCAATACACGCATTTGCGGCGCGGATGCTCGGTCATCGCTGGGACAAGATTCGCCTGGGATTTGATCGTAAATTCATGATTCCCTACTGTCACCTCAGTGAGACGACTACCATCGGTAAAGCCAGAATCTACATACTCGCGCCATTTCTGTTGTTGACCTCAGTGGCAGCAATATTGTGCCTACTCACGGCCACCCCAGAAGCCTGTTTCCTGTTTGCTTTGTCTTTTTCGGTATCTTCAGGCGACTTGGCGATCTTTTGGCCCTTGCGCAAGTTCAATAGTGCCGATCAGCTTGTGGGGGAAACCGAGTTGTCCTGGAGCACCACGATCGTCTCCCCTGAATCCTGACCAAGCCGATTTCCTGCATCGAACCTGCCGTTCAGGTTGACGGTCATGATTCTTTTTGTTGACTAGTTGACTATCTACACCTACCTTGACCCCAGGAGGTCCCCATGTTCTACGCCGCCATCAACCGCCCCCGTCCCCACGCCACCGGGGAGGCCATCGCCGCCGTCATCCCCGACCACATCGCCTGGATCGAACAGCAGCTCGCCGCCGGTTCGCTGGTCCAGGCCGGCAAGTGGGGGACCGACTCGGGGATCTGGATCATCCGCGCCGGCAGCGAGGGAGCTGCGCGCGCACTGCTGGGCGACGACCCCCTGCTGTGCAGCGGCCTGTTCGACATCGAGCTGGGGGAGTTCCTGCCCAACGCCAAGGTGGCGGTGTTCGAATGAGCGCCCCGGAGGGCCGGCCATGACCCCCGAGACCCAGCTGGTGGTGGAGCTACTGCGCCTCGGCACCCATCTGGTACGCACCGGCACGCGGCTGGTGGCCCAGCACGGCATCAGCCAGCAGCAGTTCGTCATCCTCAAGGCCGCCGAGGAGCGCGGGCCGGTGTCCCAAAAAGAGGTCTGCAGCGCCTTCGTCTACGAGCGCTCCAATGTCTCCAAGGCGGTGCGGCAGCTCTCCGCGAAGGGCCTGCTGACCAAGGCCCGCTCCCCCGCCGACGGCCGGGTCACGCTGCTGGAGATCACCCCCGCCGGCCGGGAGATCGTGGCGGCTTGCATGCCGGCCTTCGAGCGCTGGAACCAGGCCTGGGCGGGCCAGCTGGACGCCGGCGAGCTGGCTCGGGCGGTGGCGTTGCTGCGCAAGCTGGACGTGAATGGGGCACGGGATGCGGTCTGAACACATCCGGAATAACAGTTTCTCTGGCTCACAGCTTCGCTGCGCAGCGAAATCCCACGTCGGAAAACGGTGAATGGAAATTCGAAGCAGCCCACCGCGACGCCGTTTCGAGTTCCTGAGAACCCGTCGCCCAGCTGCCTCCACGAACTACAAAATCTTCCTCACAGTCGTCGGTCCACGGATCCTGGTCATCAGGTGCACCATCCCCAATGTCATAGGATGAGTGATAGCAATCCTCGACCCACTCGTGGACGCTGCCCGCCATGTCGCATAGCGCCTGTTCTGTATTTCCGTCGGGCTTGGAGCAGACGTCCCACCCAAACATGTCGCATAACAGCCCCTGGCCGGCACACACGTCATAGATGGCATGAGCGACGGTCGGTTCCGAACCACCCCATGGATACAAGTGGTCCTCGCCACCACTTCTGGCGGCATATTCCCATTCGGACTCGGTGGGTAACCGGCCATCGATCCACGCGCAAAACTCCCGCGCCTGAGTGTGGGTCACGTAGGCCAGTGGCGAGTTTTTGTTGCTTCTCGTATCGGAGTCCACGAAGTAGAGGTCTTGAACGGATCCGCAGGGGCCTTCCAGCACACACGCCTCGTACTGCGAGACCGTCACTTCCGACTGCAACAGCTGGAAATCTTCGATCTCCACGGTGTGTTCCGGCCGCTCATCCGGCTCTCCGTCCTCACGGCCCATCGGATAGCTACCGCCGGTTATCTCGATCCAACGCAGTTCGTATGGAATGGACGGCTCTTGGGCTTGATACCCATCCGCGCAGCCGATCACCAGCGACAGCATTGCGCCTGTGAAGGCTGCGCTCACCCTCGATTTCCCGTCTTTCGTGAACCTAGCCTGCCATTCGTCCAGCAACACGGGTCCTCCTATTCCGCGATCCTGTCACGGTAGCGCTAGCAAGATCAGTGCCAGAGCGTCGGGTGGTTTGTGCGTGCTGCGAACAAAGAAGGGAAGCCCTTCAGGTGTCTAAAGTATGGGCGTTTCCAACCACTGATCACTGTCTATGTCCCCCAAACACCCCTATCGACCGGCCCGGCACACCGCCGGTGGAATCAGCCCGCAAATGGCATCGGTCTCTAATTCACGAGTCGCGATCGATGGTGCGCTTGCCGCTCGCACTCGCGATGGCTACGTTCGTGGACAAGAGGAGTGGCATGGTGATCGATCCCAACGACAACAGCGCATTCCGCAAGCGCATCTTCGACGTCCCGACCTTCTTCGCCCTGACCGGGGAACTCATCGGCGATCTGGGCACCTTCAAAGGCGCCCGCCGGGACCCGGCGCTGAGCGCGGAGTTCTCCGAGCGCATCATGCTGGCCGTGACCCAGGTCAACGGGTGCCGTTACTGCTCCTTCGTCCACACCCGTATGGCCCTCGCCTCCGGCGTGAGCAGGGACGAGCTGGCCCTTCTCGCGGGGGGTGAATTCGACGGTCTGCCCCAGTCCGAGCAAGTCGCGCTGGCGTTTGCCCAGCACTACGCCGAGACCCTAGGGAACTACGACCCGGACACCTGGACGACGCTGGTAGAGACCTACGGCGAGGACACCGCCCTGCACATCCGCGCCGTCATCCGTTCCATCACCATCGGCAACCTCACCGGCAACACCCTCGACGCCCTGCTCAGCCGGCTGCGGGGCCGTGGGGCACCTCACAGCACCGCCTGGCAAGAGATCGCGTCGCTGCTGTCGTGGGGTATCGTGGGGCCGCACTACGCGGTGCGATGGCTGCTGTCTCCGGCTAGCTAGAATGAGGCCAGGAGCCGAATCGCGCCGCGCACCTGCTCACCACCCCTTCCTCTCGGCCGTACTGCGAAGAAGCGGTCATGGTCGTGCGCGCGATTTTTGATGGACTATCTATTCGGGGCCCGCTGTTTTGGCCCCAAGAGCGCCCCAGGGGAATCCAATGCACCGCGATCGCCACACACTTTTAGCTGCTCTCATCCTCCTCGCTTCGATCGGTCTCATGCGGACAGGTTACGCCACACCGCCTCCACCCGAACAAATCGGCGATACCTACCACGAGGGGGATACCCGTGTGCTGGTCCTGGGAACCCTCCACACCGGGCACCGCAGGCATGACACATACAGCTACGAGCACGTCTCCCAGATGATCGCGGCGTTCGATCCCGATGCCATCTGTGTGGAGATCCGGCCGGAGGAGTTCCGAGTAGAGCCTTACCTGATGGAGATGACGCTAGCCACCATCCAGGGGACGGCGATGGGCATCCCCGTGTACCCCATCGACTGGTGGGACGAGGCATCCAATGACCGGGATCTGCGGGCGCAGATGGCGGGGACGCGGGAGTTCAACAAGAACGCGCGCCAGGAAAGGAAGCTGGAGCGCAAGAGCACCATCATCCGGGAATTCCATGGGGAATACGGCGAGGCATTCCACGATCGCGCCGACGAGTTCGGCCCGGAATTCTGGAATGGAGAGGCCTACAACCGCTACATCCGCGAGGGGTACCGCATCTCGGTGGAGGTGTGGGGAGACAGCCCGGTCAACCTGCACTATGTGTCCCGCAACGGGCACATGCTCGAACGCATACGCGAGGCGCTGGGTCAGCACCCCGGCCAGCGTGTGATGGTGCTGACCGGGGCCGAGCACAAGCACGTCTTCGACGACGCGTTGATGGGGGACGAAGGCGTCTTCGTCGAGCCGTTCAGCGGGGTGATGGTTCCCCAGGACGCAGAGCTGCTGGACGAGGTCGCGGCCTATCTGGAGACCCGAGACGCGCGCCTGTACTACGACCTGAGCGATCCGGTGGGGGAGCTGGCCTACATCTCCGAGCAGATGACCCGGCTGATGCACGGCCCCGACATGGACTTCCAGCCCAACAACGTGCCGGCAGCCAACGTCCCGGCAGCGGCGGCCCTGCTGGAGCGATGGCGTGAGATCGAGGCCACATCCGTCGAGCTGCAGTTCGAGACGGCCTGGCACGATCTGCACGCGGGGCACTATGAGCGGGCCATCGACGGGTTCGATGCCGTGCGTACCGCGCTGGAGGCGGACCCGGAACTGGACGAGGAGTTGTGGTTCGACGCCTGCGCCATGTGGCGCAACATCGGCCTATGTCACGACCTGCTGGGGGACCGGCAAGAGGCCCTGCAGGCCTATGAACGGTACCGGTCCGACTGGTCGGCCGCGAATCCGGGCCGGAATCCGGCGTTCTTCGGGCCCGATACCTACCTCGGGAATGCCGAGGAGGAGCCGTTCCGCTGGAGCCGCGAACCGGCCCTCCCACCACAGCTGGATACGGAGCCGCTCGAGGATTCAGCGGAGATCGAGCCTTGACTCAGGGGGTCGTGATGACCCGTTAACCCACGCCACTCAGATCCGACCAAAGCTGACCGTATAGGGCCCCGACTGGATATCTGCCCATTCGGTGCAGCTGAAGAAGATCATCACGGTCTGCCCGGCGGCCAGCTCGTGGACCCCCGAGTATAGGCCGTCCAGTTCCACGGTCGCCCCCGGGTTGGGGCACCAGCTCTCGTCGTACAGGGTGTCCTCCTCATAGTCCCGCACCGAGGCCCCGCAGCCCCCGTTCGAGGAGGGATCGACATCGGTGACGAGGCGGTAGCTCCCGGCCTCGGGGGCGGTGAACAGCAGGGTGTCGTCCGGGGCGTCTCCCCACTCCAGACGTGGGCTGGTGGCCAGATCGGGCAGGCCGGTGGTGTCCCCCTCGTGGACGGCGTCCGTGACGCTGTCCAGCACCACGTGCGGGCAGAACTCCTCGGCGGTGTCGTCGTCCCCGGTGTCGTCGTCGCCGGTGTCGTCGTCCCCGGTGTCGTCATCGCCGGTGTCGTCGTCACTTGCGTCGTCGTCGGCCGCGTCGTCGTCGTCCCCGGTGCCGGTCTCCTCACAGCCGAGGACCCAGCTCAGCGCCCCGATCAGGGCCAGCAAGAGCACCCAGTGCTTGGTCGTCACTTCCATGATCACGCCTCCTGATGATGAGGGGTTGAACCGTGCAGGATGCGGCCCGGGAAATCAATGTGCTGGTTCAACCACAAGGTGACAGATCGCCCTTCGGTCGGTGTTCGAGTTTGTGAAGCATCTAAAAGGAAGGAATCCAATGGGTACTCTTCACGAAGCTGAACACCGACCCGGGAAACGCTTCCTCGTCGTGGCCACGCTCGTCGCTCTGCTGGCCCCCCTGCCGGGCTGTGAATCCCCACCCACGGGTGACACCGAGTACCTGCGGCTGGAAGGCGGCGAAGACCGGTTCGTCATCTGGCAGGGGTTCGAGCACGCCTGGGCCTACAACCACCGCTGGAACCGGTTCGGCAACTGGATCGAACCCCTGGACGACTGCGCCACGGCGCGCTGCTTTGGTGCCGCCCACTCCGCCGCCAGCGGCTCGGGGGCGGACACCGCCACGTTCCACAGTGAGCTGGCCCAGGTCACCGCCCCCGGTGTCGGCTTCACCCAGGCCACCGGGGAATTCACGCTCTCGGACGTGTTCCCACAAGAGGCGCCGTGGACCCATGTGCAAACAGTGCGGATCCCCCTCGCCGATCTCCCCACGGACCAGGCCCAAGCGCTGCGCGACAGAAGCTCGCTGATCGGGGTCCTCAACGGATGGGACCTGTACGCCGAGTCCGATATCCAGGCGGCCAAGCCCATCGATTTTGCCCTCGAAGTGGACGAGCCGCGGTACCTCCCCGACGGGGACGTCATCGAGGTCCGCTGGCGCGCCCTGCTGAGGATGGGGTGCAGCACGGAAGAGTGCCGCGGCATGCCCGCCTTCAGCTACCGGATCAAGGCGCAGCTCGCCGTGCTCGCCTGGGACGACGAGCTCACCGTCAGCGCCCGTGAGCGGTTCGCCCACAAGTACACCTGGGACGCGCCAGCCTCCGATATGGGCAACGGGAACAACCCCACCGCCCAGGAACTGGAACTGGCCCCCATCGACGCCACCTTCCCCCGGGTTTTCCCCGACGGCGCCGCCCTCGCCGCCATACAGCGGGTGACGCTGCACCTGTACCACTGGAAAGAGGGCATGGATAACGCAGACCAGCACATGCTCGAGTGGCAAAGCCGCGTGGGTGCACCGCAAGCCGACGGGTCCCTCCCGCTCAACCTGACGTTCAAGAACTGGGACAGGGACATGAACAGCTACCAGCCCTTCTCCTACGAGGAGGTCGGCGCCGCCTCCATGTCCGCCGGCCTCGTGCTCATCGAACTACCCGACGGCGGCGCCGTGGAGCGCACCACGTGGAACGGCTACCACTCCTGGCCCGGTGAGGACCGCTCGGCCGCGGACGACAACGAGGCCGTCACCCGCAGCTGGGAGCAGACACCATGATGAAATCCCTCGCACCCGTGATGATCGGTACGTGCGCCACACTCGCGTTCGTCGGCTGCCCCAAGCCCGACGCCAATCTGCTGGACGACACCATGCCGGGCTTCGATCCCTGCCGGGCCACCTACCTCGAAGAGGTGACCTACGACATCTGCCCCGACGACGAAGCGTTCCCCTACGGCGAATGGGTGCCCGGGGTCGTGGAGGGCAGCCCCGGCGAGTCCGGTGAGTTCGCGTCGGTCGTCCTGTACGCGGACAGCGGCGACACCTGGAACCTGGAGGCTGCCGCGGACGACGCCGTGGCCGACGACGGGGACGACTGGTTCGACGGGAACGCCGGCGGCGCGCCCGCGGTGGAGGTGTTCGTGTCTGCGCCTTGTGGCAGCCCCGACCACTGGTTCGCCGTACGCTCGGTAGCCACCGGGACCTTGCTCGTGGCAGGCGGTGTGGCAGCGGAAGCGTCCTGGGATGGCTGGAGCATCGACGCCACGGTTGCTGATTCAAGCTGCCCGGAGCCCGTCACCCGTTGCCCCTGCTCGGAAACCTGCGTGGTGAATCCGATCCGCTTTTCTCGCCCGTCGGTGGCGCTGGAGCTATCCCCATCGGAGCGTGGCCAGATCGACGGCGTCTACCACGCGATGTCCTTCGAACGATGGACTGCGCAGGGCGCGTCTACCTGTGAGGATGGTCGGGAAGAAGGGCAGCGCTGGTTGATCCTCGGGGGCGAGGGTTGACGAGAGCGAGCCAATCGCATTGGGTCCCTGCGCCCACCTTGGATCTAGATGATGTTTCTTATGTTCTTATGAGCGTCCCTTATTCACCCCGTTTACACGACTGTTCACTCCAATCACGGATTCGGGCACGCACTGTTCGAGAATATGCAACTCGTGGATGTATCGTTCCACCCACCGTAGCAGTAATCCATCAGCGCACCACCGTCCATGGTATCTACCCGGTCAATCGGCCACTCTTTCCAGCCACACAGGACATCCGAGCCGCCGTCGCCATACAGCTCGTCGAAACCGGTCCCCCCGTGTATCCAATCCATGCCTCCCTCACCCACCAGGACATCGTCACCACCGTACCCATAGATGATGTCCGCGCCGTCACCACCGTACACCGTGTCATCATTACTGCTACCATAGACGATGTCGTTATCGTCACCTGTCCGTATAGAACCAAAATCATTGTCACTCGCGTATACGACATCATCACCAGCCGAAGTCGTTACTCTACCGGTGGGATCATCAAACCAAGACAAACGGCCATATATGGGAGAATGGTGTACCAGGTGAATAATATCATCTTCGGATTGACTACCAATAACCAATCTCGATATATCGTCAGCATCAAAGATACAGCAGAAAAGCTCCGTAGTTTCGGTAGGTGACGGTCCACCCTGCCCGTAGTCCATCTCGGCCCATACGATGGCTTTGTCGCCATCGACGATCGCCCACATTTCACTGGGCCAGTGAGATCCCTGCTCGCCGATATGTCCGGGGTCATCACTGTCGAGCACTGGGTGGTTCCCTGGCGAACAAAGCAATTTATCGTCTTCTTCAATGTCACATATTTGATAGTTATAACCATCATTCAGATCGTAGTAGCAATCTGCCTCGTCAAAAGGTGCGGGACAGTCATCCATTGCACTTGCGGCCAAGCTGCCAAAGGCGGTAGCGGTCATAAAGAGAACTGCTGCTAATCGTCGCATGTGGATCACCTCCTATTTAGAGCAACAATGAAGCAATGATATGAAGGGGTCAAGATGAAGGGGGCAATTCGCGATTTGTGCCTTGCCCGTCGCGACCGGTGTCAATGCTGGGGCTGCCGCCGCCTAGGCTGAAGTTCCCTGCCCGAATCCCCCTTTCCAGGACCAGTTGAGCCA
>CAZDDH010000321.1:0-8466 GCA_964504165.1 uncultured Rickettsiales bacterium
GAGGTGGACAACGACGGCGACGGCTACAGCGAGTGCGGCGGGGACTGTGACGACGCGGATGCTGCGGTGAATCCCGACGCGGTGGAGATCTGCGACGGCATCGACAACGACTGCAACCCGGCCACGGACGAGGACGACGACGCGGACGGGGACAGCTTCAGCGAGTGCGACGACGACTGCGACGATACCGATGCCACCTCCTACCCGGGCGCACAGGAGGCCTGCGATCAGGTGGACAACGACTGCGATGGCCTCATCGACGAGGACATGGACTACGACCACGACGGCTACAGCGGCTGTGGCGGCGAGGACTGCGACGACTACAACGCCAACGTCAATCCCGGCGCCGTGGAGATCCCGTACAACGGCGTGGACGAGGACTGCGACGGCTCGGATCTGGATGACATGGACGGTGACGGCTTCGCCGGTGGCACCTACGGCGATGACTGCGACGACACGGACGCGGACATCAACCCGGACGCCGAAGAGGACTGCACGGACGGCGTCGACACGGACTGCGACGATCTGGTGGACGACTACGATCCGGATTGCGAGTCCGGCGACGACGACGACGACGCGGATGATCCGGCCCCCAGCTGCGCCTGCGACAGCGCGGGGGAATCCCAGACCCCCGCCGCCTTGCTGGCCCTGCTGGCCCTGGTCGCCCTGCGCCTCCGCCGCCGCCTCAGCCAGGGAGAGAAGAAAATGGGACGCTCATAAGAACATAAGAAACTCCTCTCCCCGTCCCCCCGATCTCCCCGACGACCACCCTGATCCAAATGTCCCAATCTCGCGCACTCCCCGGGGCCATCACGCGCCCGCATTTGCCCGCTACGGGTGGACCCGACCCGCGGTACGTTGGACTCAACAAAGGAGGGACGTCATGAGGCATCTATCCGAGGGAATGCCCTTCTGCCTGGTGGCCTTGCTGGCGCTGACCGCGTTCACCGGCTGCCCGAATCAGGGCGTCGGCGACGACGATGACACCTGCGATGTGGACCCCCTTGATCTGGGCCTCTTCAACCGGCCCGTAGCCGAGGCGTGCTCGACGGAACGGACCGTAGTTTTGCCTGTGCCGCAAGAATGCGTGGACAACCCTGCCGCCGCCTGCTCCAGCCACGAGGACTGTACCGATGGCGACAACGGTCGCTGCACGACCGGCTTGTGGGGCGCGAACGATTGCGCGTGCTCCTATGACGAGTGCTTCTCGGATAGTGACTGCCCATCAGGGAAGCTGTGTGGCTGTGGCGAAGCGGGAGCCTTTGGGCTGTATGCCAACAACACCTGTGTGACCGCCCTGTGCCATACCGATGCGGACTGTGATGCGGGGCTGTGCCTTGCCGTGCCGTACTACTGCGCCTACACCGAAGTGGAGCCCCGCCATCTCGTGGACCGCTATCAGTGCGCGACCGCAGAGGACGAGTGCCGTAATCACGGCGCATGTGAGTGCTCCGACGATCCAACCAATCGTTGCGCACCCGTCGATACCGAAGACCAGGATGGATCCTGGACCTGCAACCAAGAGAATCATTACGACTGCGACTGAAGAACAAGGAGGGACACCATGAGGCATCGATCCGAAGGAACCATCTTTTATCTGGCGGCGTTGCTGGCGCTGGCCGTCTTCACCGGCTGCCCGGACCAGGGCGTCGGCGACGACGACGACACGACCGCGGCGGACGACGACGACACCTGCGACGCCGAGCCGCTGGACGTGGGCATCTATCAGCGCACGGAGGCTGCGGAGTGCCCGGCCGAACGGGCCGCGGTGCTCCCCGTACCGCAGGAGTGTTCGGATTATCCCGACACGGCCTGTTCCAGCCACGAGGACTGCACCGATGGCGCCAACGGGCGGTGCACCACCGGGCTGTGGGGTACCGACGACTGTGGCTGCACCTACGACGAGTGCTTCACCGACGCCGACTGCGGGCCCGGCCAGATGTGTGGCTGCGGTGAAGGAAGCCCCTTCGAGCAGGAATCCAACAACCGCTGCTACACCGCCGAGTGCCTCTCCGACGCCGACTGCGACAGCGGCCTGTGCCTGGCGGTCCCGTTCTACTGCGACGTGGTCTTCGACGTGCCTTACGTGGTGGCCTTCGCTTGCGCCACCGATCAAGATGAGTGCCGCAACCACGACGTGTGCGAGTGCGACGAGGGCGCCGACACCCGCTGCAGCCCGTCCGGCACTGGCGGCACCACCGGCCCCTGGACCTGCAACACCAGCAGCATCAGCGATTGCGACTGATAGAAAAGGGATAGAAAAAGGGACGCTCATAAGAACATATGAAAATCGCCGTTTCTTATGTTCTTATGAGCGTCCCTTTTTCCGTGAGGCCGCTGGTATCCTCGACCCATGAATCCATTCGTCTCGCACCTGACCTGCGACTGCTGCGCCCGTACCTTCGCCCCCGGCGAGGTGGACTACGTCTGCCCTGATTGCGGGGATCTGCATGGCACGCTGGCGGTCCACTATCACCCGGATCCGACCCGCAAGGCCCTGCTGGACCGGCTGGCAAAACCACCGGCGGGGGAGGGGATCTGGCGTTATCTGCCGTTACTGCCGGTCACCGCAGCGCCGGCGTTCACCCACCCCTCCTTCGGGCCCACGCCGCTGCTGCGGGTGGACCGGTTGCTCCCCGCCGCCGGCCTGACCCTGTGGCTCAAGGACGACGGCCGCAATCCCTCGGGCAGCTTCAAGGACCGGGCCTCGCTGGTGGGGGTCACGGACGCCGTCGAGCGTGGCGCGGAGGTCCTCACCGCGGCCTCTACCGGTAACGCCGCCAGCTCCGTGTCGTTGTTTTGCGCCTGCGCAGAGCTGCCGGCCGTGCTGTTCGTGCCCGCCGATGCCCCGGCCCCCAAGGTGGCCCAGTTGCTGCTGTTCGGGGCGCGGGTGCTCGCCGTTCGCGGCACCTATGACCAGGCCTTCGATCTATCGCTCGAGGCCACCCAATATTTCGGCTGGTACTCCCGCTCCACCGCTTTCAATCCGGTGCTGGGGGAGGGCAAGAAGACCGTCGCCCTGGAGCTGTGGGAGCAGCTGGGCCACCGGTCCCCCGACGCCGTGATCGTGCCAGTGGGGGACGGCTGCATCATCGGCGGTGTGCACAAGGGCTTCGAGGATCTGCGGGCGCTGGGGTTGCTCAACAAGATGCCCCGCATCTACGGCGCCCAGGCCGAGGGCAGCAGCCCGCTGGTGGCTGCCTTCGATGCCGGGGCCAGCGTGGTCCAGCCCATCGTGCCGGACACCGCCGCCGACTCCATCTCGGTGGGCCAACCGCGGGACGCCCGCAAGGCGCTGCGGGCCGCCCGGGACACGGGCGGTGGGTTCGTGGCCGTGCCCGACGACGCCATCTTCGCCGCCATGCGGGAGCTGGCCCGCGGGGCCGGGGTGTTCGCCGAGCCCGCCGGTGCCACCGGGTACGCCGGGGTGGCTGCGCTGGTGGAATCCGGCGCCATCCGCGGCGGCGAAGAGGTGGTCGTGCTGATCACCGGCAACGGCCTCAAGGACGTGGCCGGTGCCCGCCGGGCTACATCGGGCGCCCCCACCGAGATCGATCCGGTGCTCTCCGACGTCGAGCGGGTGTTGGAATCCTGACCCGGCTGCACCCTTCCCGTTCCCTGCCGGCTCTACCGTCCTATCCAACCAATACAGCCACGGAGAACATCATGGGACGCAAAGCCAGAGCCAAGAAGGAACGCCGTGAAGGGCGCAACGAATCCAGCGATCAGACCGCCGTGAAGGCCGCCCCCGCCGGGCCGGTCCAGGTCAACGACCACAATTTTGATGCCGAGGTGCTGGGCAGCGATCTACCCGTGCTGGTGGATTTCTGGGCCCCCTGGTGCGGGCCCTGCAAGGCCCTCGGGCCCCACATCGACGCCCTGGCCGAAGCGCGGGCGGGAGCGCTCAAGGTGGTCAAGTACAACACCCAGCAGTCCAGCGCCGTGGCGCGCCAGATGGGCATCCGCAGCATCCCCACGATGGTGATCTTCAAGGACGGCGAGGTGGCGGACGTCAAGATCGGGGCGCTAGCACCGGCCGCTCTGGCCAGCTGGGTGGACGGCGTGGTGAATCCCAAGCCGTCGTTGTGGAAGCGTTTGACGGGCGGGGCCTCTCCGGCCGCCCAGGCGGGGTGATGGATCAGGCGGGCGCCTCGTCGAACGGCATGTGGCGCAGCTTGAGGTAGAAGTACATCAGCTGGCCGATGGGCCCGGTCATGCACACCACCACCGCCCACAAGACGCGGTCGTTGCTCTCCAGGTGCTGGGTCGTCAGCACGTGCATCAGGTAGATCACCAGCAGGGCCAGCCCCTCGAGCATGGTGAAGGCGTGCAGGGCGAACAGCACGATCATCCCCGCTGACATGGCGGCACCCATGCCGGTGGCCACCGGTTCGGAGGCCTGGCTGGCGCCAGCGAACCCGAACATGCTGGCCGCTCCGATACACCACACCACCATGAACAGCCCCATGTAGATCGGCGGCCACCAGGTCGCGGCACACAGTAGCTTGGTTTTGTTTCGGGTGAGTTCCATCGGGGCCTCCGCTGTTCAGCGTTGTGTTTCTACCCCATGATTACAAGTGGATGAGGGCCGGGATTCCTTCTTCTCACGGGTTCCCGGATGTCGTGAGCCAGCGGGCGGCGTCGATCCGTGATGGAACGGATCGCCATCACCCGGTGTCCATGCAGAGACCCAAGGAGGAAGCCGCCATGAGATCACACCTGAGTTTCGCCCTTTGTACCGCGTTCCTGACCGTAGCCCTGCTGGGGTGCATGGGGGTCGCAGGGGGCGACAGCTACGCCGAGTCACCGAAGAGTTCGGCCGAGTGGGGGAGCGCCGGCTTCGGCGGAGCCCCGGAACCGGTCGCCATGAACGGTGAGCTGGACTACCGCGGCGCCAAGATGGACCTCTCGGAGATGGACGACGGCTTGGCCTGGGAGGCGACCGAGGACTCCAAGGATGGGGACCTGGAGCGCTCGGTCACCCCCGACCCCGATGCCCCCCCGCCCACGGAGACGCCGACGGGCGCGCCCAAGGCCAAGGTCGGCCGCAAGCTGGTCCACACCGGCAACATCTCCGTGCTTGTGGACGACTACGATCCCTTCCAGGCCGAGCTGGACCGCAAGCTCGACGAGATGGGCGGCTTCGTTTCCAACGCCAACCTGGACCACTGGTCCGGCCGGGTCAGCTACGCCACGCTGACCGTTCGGGTGCCCTCTGACCGGTTCGAGGAACTGGTGAGCTGGACCGAGTCCCAGGTGGAGGTACAGAGCCTCAACGTGGGCACCGCCGACGTCACCGCCGAGTGGGTGGACGTCAAGGCTCGCATCGACAACGGCCGCAAGACCGAGCGGCGGCTGCAGGAGATCCTCAAGACCGACACCGCCAATCTCCATGACATCCTCGCCGTGGAGCGGGAGTTGGCCCGGGTGCGGGGCGAGATCGAGGCTGCCGAGGGTCGCATGAGGGTGCTGGCGGACCAGGTCAACCTGGCCACGCTGACCGTCTCCATCTCGGTGCGCAATCCCTACACGCCGGCCGTGGATCCGCCGGGCTTTGGCCAGCGGATCGTGGACGTGTTCCTGGACTCCATCGATGCGATGATCGTGCTGGGCAAGGGGCTGGTGCTGCTGGGAACGGCGCTGGCGCCCTGGCTACTGCTGTTCGCCATCTTGGCCTACGGACTGTACCGGACGATCCGGTTCATGATCCGGCTCAAGAGCGCGTAGCTTGGCTGGTACGTCAGCGCCGCTTGGGGGGGCTGAACGCCGCGCTTCTAGTCCGCCTTCTTCTTCGCCTTGATGATCCCGTCGATCTGGTCCAGCGCCGTATCCAGCACCACGCCGATCTCCTGGATCTTCTCCGGCCCCAGCTTGCCCCGGCGGAAGGCCCGGCCCACCGTCTTGAACAGGCGGGGGATGCGGTCGAACAGCGCCATGAACTCGTCGGCGTTGTCCCAGTCCACGTCCCCGGCCATACGGTCGTAAGCGTCCTCCACGTCGTCGGCGTGCTCTTCGAGTTCGGTGCGACCTTCGTCGGTGATCTCGTAGCAGCGCTTGCCGCCCTTCTTGGACGACTTGGCGAATCCCATCTCCTCGAGCATCGTCAGGGTGGGGTAGATGGTCCCGGGGCTGGGGCGGTACCCGCCGCCGGACTTGCTCTCGATGGTCTGGATGATCTCGTAGCCGTGCCGCGCCTGGTCGCTGATGGCGTCCAGCACCAGGTAGCGCACCTCACCCCGTTCGGCGCGACGGTGCCGGCGCCCCAGCATCTCGTGCATCCACTTGGGGGGCCCGGGATGACCGTGGGGACCGTGGGGACCGCACTTGCCGCGATGGCGCCCGAAGGGCCCGAATTTGCCGTGGCCCATCATGGCAAACGGCCAAGCGTGGTGGGGTGGATGGGGATGGTGTGGTTCACAACATTCATGACTGCGCATCTTCGTCCTCCTTGGGTTACTTCGTCAAGATACTTCGAAACGATATATCGGAACGATAGGTTGTCAAGTGACTACGGTGAAATTAGTCGCGGCCACAAACCCGGGGACAAACGTTTGCTCAGCCGGTTCTGTCCGCAGGTGGCCACAATCCCCGGGATAAATGATTGTTCGGCCGGATCTGTCCGCTGGCGGACAAATGCCTGGGATCAAACGTTTGATCGGGTTGATCTGTCCTTGGGACGGCGCTTCTGCTGGGTCAGAGCAATTCGGGGACGGGTTGATCGCCGGTGCCGAAGGGGAGTGAGTAGGCCTCGCTGAACAGGCCCTTGCCAGTGAGGGTGGCGCGGGCCTCGAGTTCCTTGCCCAAGGTGACGTCGGGATCGTGAGTGACCCAGAGAGGGGCCGCGCCGGGGACGATGAGAGAGCCACGGAGTTGGGTAGCCAATGAGGTGGCGTCCGGGGCGGTCTGGGCGGTGCCGTCGGGAGAGGCCACCGTCAGGGCGTCGGCGCGAATGTTGAGAATCCAGTATTTGCCAGGGGGCATGGGTTCCCAAGGTGAGGGTTGGGAATCATCCGGGTGTGGATCGAGACGTACGGTGCGATACCGCTCGATACGCGAGTTGCCTGGCAGCTGCACGACGATGGACTGGTCGTGGAAACCTGCCTCGGATGCGGACCAGCGAATGCTATCGACCAGCTCCATCGGGGTGCGATGGTCGAGGGAAAGAAGGATCTCACCGGTAAAAGGCTGGTTGGCGATTCGTGCAGCTATGGCGCGAGAATCCTCCGCCTTTTCGGTGAATACTTCCGTCAGCCTTTGTTGGCCGCGATACGGATTCGAGTCA
This sequence comes from uncultured Rickettsiales bacterium, assembly GCA_964504165.1. GTDB lineage: Bacteria > Myxococcota_A > UBA796 > UBA9615 > CAYRNR01 > CAZDDH01. The sequence goes on from CAZDDH010000321.1 coordinate 7,283, forward strand.
CCCCCCGCGCTCCAGTCGACGAGATCCATGATACGTACTCCGTCTACTGACAACTCGGATTGCTTGGTCCGCACGTGGACGGCCACCCTGGGACAGTCGTGCGATTCCACGCGTGGCAAGCGGAACTCCGCATCCTCTCCGCCAGAGAAACCGCCATAGCATTTATCGCGAAGCATCTCGTTTGAACGCGGGTGTCGCTCCAGGCACAGCACCGCGTTGAACTTGTCTCGCTCCACGCACTCGACGGTGCAGTTGGGGCCGAGCATCTGGTGGGCGCGGTTGACGCTCCAGCCACGGGAGAGCCCGAGGCAGATCAGGCACGCCAGCACCAGTGTCATCGGCGCGATCCAGCACCGGGTGCGCTGCCCAGCGGTGGCGAACAGCGGGAGCGCGACGAGGACTCCAACGACGAGGAGTGCGATGGTACCGCCACCCGAGGCGAGGTATTGGTCCCACGGATCCGGGCAATTGCCGGCCACCAGCTTGTCGAGGAATTGCCGTCGTTCGTTCCGGGTGTCCATGGTGAGCATGAAGGAGGTCAACGCGGGCGCCGTCTTGACCCGAACCGCCGCTCCCAGGGCCAAGGCTGCCCCCAGGATGCTCGCCGCTCCCAGGGCTCTCGCGGAGGCCTGTGCCCTGCTCGACGTCTCGTCCAGAGGATTCGTGTGGGGATAGAGCGCCAGGATCAGCAGCGGCGCGGATAGGAGAACCACTAGGGCGACGAGCATAGGAGCCAGGACCCATCCCCCCTCGATCGTCATCAGACCGCTGGCGTGGGTTTGAAGATCGGCCCAGGTGGTGCTCAGACTTTGCGCCTGCAGTCTCTTGACCAAAGTGACGTATCTCACCAGGTAGGTGACCACCACCGCGAGCCCGAGCAGGCTTCCCGCTGTCACCGATCGCAGGATCCACGGGTTGCGCTCCCCAAGCTCTGGCACCCGTGCGCCAGGGCGACACCCCGCCAGGGCTGCCACCGTGGCAAAACCGACACCACCCCAGATCAGGGCCAGGTAGGCCCTCTGATGGCCGCGAATCGTCGCCACGAAGATTCTCCGATTGCCCTCCAATTCTTCCGCGCGAGCCACGGCCGGAGTCTCAAGCTGACCAGCCAACCACCCCATCTCCACAACCCAAGCCACCCCCGCCAGCGACGCCAACCCCGCCGGCACCAGCAACACCAGCGG
>CAZDDH010000322.1:0-8395 GCA_964504165.1 uncultured Rickettsiales bacterium
CGTCCGTCCCGGCGCAGTCGGCGTCGTCACAGTCCGTGTCGCCGTCGCAGTCATTGTCGATACCGTCCGCGCATTTCTCGTCGGCCCCGGGGAAGACGGTCGCGTCCTCCGGCAGGCAGTCGTCGCCGTCGGGGATCCCGTCACCGTCGAAGTCGTACAGAGCGGCGTCGTTGCAGGCAGTCATCAGTGCGGCGAAGAGCAGCAACACAAGGGAAACAAATCGCACGGGACCTCCCGTAGGTGAGGATACCAAAGGCGTGGCGGTCGTGGCGTGGAGACTAGCGTCGACGACGGATGGGGAGTCTCACCAGCCACAGCCCGGCGAGGGCCAACCAGCCCAGGGCCATCGGGGAGCCGGCGGGCGAGCCGTCGAGACGGCAGGTGCAGTCCTCGCCCGTGTCTTCGGTGTCGTCGTCGTCGATGGGATCGCCGTCATCGTCGTCGTCGTCGGTGGCGCCGCTGTCGTCGTCGTCTCCGGTGTCGTCATCGTCGGCCGAGTCGTCGTCATCCGCCGAGTCATCGTCGTCCGCCGAATCGTCGTCTCCGGTATCGTCATCGCCGGTGTCGTCGTCGCCTGTGTCGTCGTCGCCGGTGTCGTCATCGCCGGTGTCGTCGTCGCCTGTGTCGTCGTCCCCGCCACCACAGTCGTCGTCCAGGCCATCGGCCAGGCCATCGCAGTCGTTGTCGATGCCGTCCGCGCAGTCCTCGACGGCGTCGGGATTCACGTTGGCGTCCGAGTCGTCGCAGTCCCCGCCACAGCCGGTGTAGCTATCGCCGTCTGCGTCCAGCTCGTCCGCCGGGACCGTCCCGTCGCAGTCGTTGTCGATGCCGTCACAGATCTCCACCGCCCCGGCGTAGGTGTCGGGATCCAGATCATCGCAGTCGCCGGCGCAGGGCATCATGCCGTCGCCGTCCTGATCGAACTCGTTCATGCCGGTGCCGCCGTTGCAGTTGTTGTCCTCGCCGTCGCAGATCTCCGAAGCGCCAGGGTGGGTGTTGGCATTGGTGTCGTCGCAGTCCGTGCCATCGGCGACATACCCGCTGGGTGCCGCGCAGTCGGTGACCGTGTCCCCCGGATCTCCGTAGCCATCCCCGTCCGCGTCACGGTAGTAGGTGGCGGGGCCCCCGCCGTCATCCACGACGCCGTTGCAGTCGTTGTCCAGGCCGTCGCAAAGCTCGGGTGCGCCGTCGTAGACGGTGGCGTCGCTGTCGTCGCAGTCCCCCTCGCAGGGCATCATCCCGTCGCCGTCGGTGTCGAATTCGTTGGAGCCGGTACCACCGTTGCAATTGTTGTCCTCGCCGTCACAGATCTCCGCGGCACCGGGGTGGGTGTTGGCGTTGGTGTCGTCACAGTCCGTGCCGTCTGCGACGTACCCGCTGGGCGCCGCACAGTCGGTGGTCGTGTCGCCGGGATCCCCGTACCCGTCGCCGTCCGCGTCCCTGTACCAGGTCGAGGGGCCGCCGCCATCGTCCACGACGCCGTTGCAGTCGTTGTCCAGGCCGTCACACAGCTCGGGGGCGCCGTCGTAGACGGTGGCGTCGCTGTCGTCGCAGTCCCCCTCGCAGGGCATCATGCCGTCGCCGTCGGTGTCGAACTCGTTGGCGCCGGTGCCTCCGTTGCAGTTGTTGTCCTCGCCGTCGCAGATCTCCGCGGCGCCGGGGTGGGTGTTGGCGTTGGTGTCGTCGCAGTCGGTGGAGTCGTTGACGTAGCCTGCAGGCTGGCTGCAGCTGGTGGTGGTGTCCCCCGCATCCCCGTAGCCGTCCCCGTCGTCATCGGCGTACCCGCTGTCGGCGTCGCCGTCGGCGTCGAGGGTGCCGTCGCCGTCGTCGTCGACGCCGTCGCAGACCTCGGTGGCGCCGGGGTAGACCGAGCCGTCCGCGTCGTCGCAGTCCGTGCTGTCGGCCACATAGCCCGGTGGGGCGGTGCAACCGGTGGTCGTGTCGCCGGCGTCGCCGTATCCGTCCCCGTCGTCGTCGGCGTACCAGGTGGTGGCCCCGCCGTCCTCGTCGATGCTGCCGTCGCAGTCGTTGTCCACGCCGTCACAGCCATCGGTCTCGCCGGGGTTGATGCTGGCGTCCGTCTCGTCGCAATCGTCCTGCGCGCCGGCGCACCCCACGTTGGCGAAGAACCCGTTGCCCCAGTTGTCGCCGTCCAGGTCGATGCAGGGGTATTCGTCCAGGTTGAGTTTGCCGGCGCCGAACACCGAGTCCCAGCCCGGGTCGCCCAGATCGACGGCCATCTCCGTCAACGACAAGGCCAGATCATCCGCCGACAGGGAGCCGTCCCGATCCAGCAGCAGGGCGGCGGCACCGGCCGTCGTCGGCGACGAGAAGGAGGTGCCGGAACCCCCGTAGGTGCCGTAGGTCCAGCAGCTGGTGCGGTCCGGGGCGGTGATGTCCGGCTTCATGCGCCCGTCGTTCGTCGGGCCCTGGCTGCTGAAGTACTCGATGGCGGGGCTGGGGTCGTTGTAGTCGAACTGGCTGATGGCCCCCACCGTGAAGGCACCGTCGGCGTCCGCCGGCTCGGCCATCGACGACTCGGCCATGGCCAGGTCCAGCTCGCCGTTGTAGACGAACAGCGTCATGTCGGCGGTGTTGTTGCCGCTGTTGCTGCCCACCACCACGTAGTACGGGTCGTCCGAGTTGTCGTAGGTGAACTCGGCCCACTCGTAGGGGTTGCTGCCGCCACTTTGCGTGATGTCGGTGCCCGCGACGTAGCCGCCCCCGTTGTCGTAGACGGCGAGGGCCAGGTCGGTGTTGGCCCCCCCGTACTCATCCCAGTTGAAGTAGACGCCCGTGTATTCGCCGTCCCAGCCGTTGTCCAGCAGCAACCAGTTGTCGCCGCCGGCCTGCGGGTTGAGCACGTCGTCGCCGTCGTCGTCGTTCCAGGTCCCGCGCCAGTGAGAGGCCGCCGAGTTCCCCGAGGAGACGACCCACAGCTTGTCGTGGTCCTGGTAGGACTCGTCCACGCGGGAGGTAATGGGCCCGGTGCCGTCGTAGTAGCTGGTGAGGAAGAACCCCAGCGAGACGTTGACGATGTCGATGCCGTTGGCCGGATCGTCGATGTAGTCGGCGGCGTTCTGGAAATCCGTGGCGTCGGTGATGTAGATGCAGGTCAGGTCCACCCCGGGGGCCATGTCCACGATGTGCTCGGCGACGGCCGTGCCGTGGGCGTTGCCCGGGATGTTGTGCACCGTCTGAGGGCTGCCGCCCCAGACCTCCGTGCAGGCGGGGAGTTCCCCGGCCGTCTGGGCGTCGTCCGCGTAGTAGAAGCTGCCGTCGATGACCGCCACGCCGACGCCGGTGCCGTCGTAGCCGCCCGTGTCCTGGTACCAGTCGGCGCCGGTGAGGGCCTCGGCCTCCGAGGCGATGGTGCCGTACTCGTGCGGGACGATGGGGAAGGGGGCGCGGACCAAGCTCACGTCCGGATGGCCCGTCAGCTCCAAGATCCCGTCGAAGGGGACCAGGACGCGTACGTAGTCGCGGGAGACTGCGTCCACTTCGCCGCCCAGCATCTCCACCAGGTCCAGGTCGATGCTGCCCGACCCCTGCTCGTTCCAGGCCTCGAGCGTCACCGGCAGCAGGAGTTGCTCGCCCCGCTCCCTCAGGAGCAGGCCGCGGATGTCGGCCATCCGTAGCACCTGTTCTTCGTCCCCCCGCTCCCATAGATCGGACAGGATCACCAGGTAGGGATCCAGGCGTCCGTCATCGGTCCACCCATCGTCGGCGCTGGCTATCGAATTCATGGCCAGAGCGGCACAAATACACGAGCAGATGCTGATTCGGCGGGTATCGAACATGACTGCCTTCCCATACAAAATCGAGGGCCACGGAGGCCGTTGTGGACCCACACCCACTCCCCGCTCCTGTAACAGAGTACACCTGGATCAACCCGATTCCGAATGGAAGGTGAAGATGTAGGACTACGGAACGCGGGCAGGTGCGCGAAGCCGGCGGGCGACATCCACGACCAGCGCCACCAGCAGCGCGAGCAGGAACAACACCAGCAGTCCGCTGACCCAGCTGGCCTGCGCATCGGCGGGGGCCCCGGGGGAGAGGGGCGTGATGAGGTATTTGCGCAGCAGGTACAGCAGCCCGGCCGTGGTCGTCGGGACCAGGAACAGCAGCGGCAGTATCACATGCAGCCCGAACGAAAGATCGGGCCGCCGGCCCTCCTCGCGGCGCATCACCAGCAGAACGCAAAACGGCAGCAGCAGTAGTAGCAGGCCCCCCAGCACCAGGCCGTTCCACAGGTCCATGAAGGGCACCTTCCAGTACAGCAGGAAGCCCCCGATCGTCACGACTGCACTGGCCACCAGCGGGTGCCGCAGCGGCGTGGAACCACCCAGCTCCTGCACCACGTAGCGGCCGGTGCGGGCGAAGCTGTCCAGGGTGGTGAGGGTCAGCGCGGACAGGGCCAGGGCACCGATGGTGGCCCCCACCGTGTGGGGGATGCCCAGGTGCCCCATGGCGTGGCCCAGGGCGGCGGCAAAGGCCGGCCCCACCTTGGCGCTGCCGCCGTAGACCTGGCCCAGGAAGCCGTCATAGCCGTAGGCCGCGGCGATCATCGTCATCGACAGCAACGCCAGCACCGTCTCCCCTTGCATGCCGCCGTAGGCGATGGGGAAGGCCTGCTTCTCGTTGGACAGCTGCTTGGAGGTGGTGCCGGCGGCGATGAGGGAGTGCCAGCCCGACGCGGCACCACAGCTGATGGTGACGAACAGCATGGGCCACAGGGGGCCCCGCTCGGTGCTGAAGCTGACAAAAGCCGGCATCTGGATCTCGGGGCGCCCCACCACCAGGCCCGCCAGCCCAAGCGCCAGCCCCACCACCAGCACGCTGGTGTTCAGATAGTCCCGCGGCTGGAGCAGCAGCCACACCGGCGTGTAGATGGCAGCGAAGGTGTAGGACACGAAGATGGCCACCCACCACCACTTGCCCAGGGCGATGGGCAGGTGCACGACCCCCACGTAGCCGAACAGGGCGATGAGGGCCACGCCGACGATGGTCACGGTGGCCAGCGACACCCCCTTGCGGAGCGCCAGGCCGCAGCCGATGGCGATGGGGATCAGCGCCAGCGTGGGGAGCGCCGCCGTGGGGGTGGACTCCAGCGTGCTGACGATGACGTACAGGAAGATGGCGTAGACCAGGATCCCCCCCAGGGCGAGCACCAGCGAGGCCATCGTGCCCGAGGCGCGCCCCAGCCGCTGGCGCACGACCTGGCCCATGGAGCTAGCGCCGTGCCGGGTGGAGGTCATCAGGGCGTAGTAGTCGTGCACCCCTCCCAGCAGGATGACCCCCCCCACCATCCACAATGCCGCCGGTACCCAGCCCCAGATCAAGCCCACGATGGAGGCGATGATGGGGGACGTGCCGGCGATGCTCATGTAGTGGTGGCCGAACAGCACGGAGGGCCGCGTGGGCACAAAATCCACGCCGTCGCGTTGCGTCTGGGCCGGCGTGGGGCGCTGGGCATCGGGGCGCACCACCGAGCGGATGGACCGGCCCAGCCCGCCATAGCCGGCGGCGAGGGCGGCGTACCCGGTGACCAGTAGGTGCAGGGCGTTCACCGGTTGAGCATTTTGCAATGCCTCCCCGGTGTCAAGGAGCGGGAGTCACGCTAGACTAGTCCGGCGCCGCGAGGCGAGAGGAGCACCGATGACATCCGATGCCGAATCCCAGCTACCTGCCCTGTCTCACACGGAGGTGGAAGCCCAGCTGGACGATGCGCAGCTGGAGGTCGCCAACGACCTCCACCGGCCGACGATCCTGGTCTGCGGCTACACCGGCTGCGGCAAGACGTCGCTGATCCAGGGGGTCTGTGGCCCGGACGTGGTAGGGCACGACAAGATCGTGCATGGCCGGCCGGGCACGATGGACTACCTGAACTACGCCAGCAAATACATCAGCTTCTGGGACTCCCAGGGGTTCGAACCCGGGGACACGGAGGAGGAGTTCCTGCGCAAATCGCGGGCCTTCTTCCGGGAGCGCCAGGAGGCCCAGAGCGTCGATGACCACATCCACCTGGTGTGGTACTGCATCCAGGGCTCGGGGGCCCGCGTCACCGCCTGCGATCTGGAGCTGATCAAGGGGATCTTCGAGAACGTGGTGGTGGTCATCACCAAAAAGGACATCACCACCGACCGCCAGATGGACGCCATCATCGACGTGCTCACCCGGGAGGGCATCCCCCGCGGCCGCATCATGCCGGTGGCGGACAACGACCTGGAGGCCCGCCAGGATCTGGTGGATCTGACCCACGAGCTGTTGCCCGAGGCCTACCGCGACGCCTTCGTCGCCGCCCAGTGGGTGCACCTGGAACACAAGATGGCCAAGGCCCAGGTCATCATCCACGCGGCGGCCACCACGGCGGCGGGTATCGGCGTGTCGTCCATCCCGGTGGCCGACGCGGCGCTGCTGTCGCCGGTGCAGATGGGCATGATCGCCACGCTGGCCAGCCTATACGGCTGCGCGGAGCAGGCCTCCAAGGGGCCGCTGGTGACCATGGCGGCCGAGTCGGTGGGTATGGCCACGGCCTCCAGCCTGCTCAAGATGATGCCGGGGCTGGGCAACTTCATCCAGGCCGGGGTTGCCGCCGGGATCACCGAGGCCGTGGGGCAGATGGCCAACCGCTACCTCCAGGAGCTGTACAAGGCCAAGATCAACGACGAGAAGCCACCGGAGTTCGAGTTCAACCTCGACGAGTTCCAGCGCCTGCTGAAGATCGGGAGCAGCCGCAAACGGTGACCTCGCCGCTCAAGCCAAACGTCCTGGTCTGCGGGTACACCGGGTCCGGGAAGACCAGCTTGCTGCAGTCCTTCTGCGGGGAGGACGTCGTGCCCCCGGAGGCCATCGGGCATGGCGAGCCGGAGACCTTCGAGTTCAACCGCTACGAGACGGACGACGTGGTGTTCAACGACTCCCGTGGCATGGAGATGGGCCAGCGGGAGGACGAGTTCCGCGACTACGTGCGGGAGTTCGTGCGCAGCCGGCAGGCGGAGGACGACGTGGGGAGCCACATCCACGTGATGTGGTACTGCATCGCCGGGGATCGGGCGCGGGTCACCGAGCTGGACCGCAAGCTCATCGACGGGCTGTTCCCCACCACTTTGGTGGCGGTCACCAAGAACGACATCATGCGGCCCCAGCAGCGGGAGGGCATCACCGAGGCGTTGCTGGAGGCGGGGGTCCCGCTGGAGCACATTGTGTTTTGCTCCTCCCAGGACGGCTCGGGGCTCGGCCGGCTGCTGGAGCTGACCAGCGAGAGCATGTCCGTGGCCCTGCGCAAGGCGCTGGAGTCCCTGCTGGTGCTGCGTCAGGAGGAGTTCCGCGACCGGGCAGACGCGGCGGCGAACACCATCGTGATGAACAGCACCAAGCAGTCGGCGGCGGTGGGGTGCCTGCCCTTTGCCATGTTCGCCCTGCCCGTCTTCTTCACCACCTTGGATCAGATGGTGGTCGGGGTGGCGGCCGCCTATGGCCAGGCCATGACCAAGGAGATGACCGACCGCTTCCGCACCCGCGTGGGCATCGGCACCTTCGGCATGTTCCTGGCCCGGCTGGTCCCCATCCTGCGCGTGCCCCTGTCGGCGGGCATCACCTACGGCCTGGGGCGGGCGGCCCGCAGCTGGTTCCGCACCGAGATGCGGCTGCCGGACGAGGATCTGCGGCGTATCTACATGGCCAATCGTAAGCGGGGGATCAAGGGGTACGGGGAGCAGCTAGCCCTGTCGCCGCCGGAGCCCGAAGAGGGCGAGCAGCAGGGCGACTGACAAGGAAGCCGGGCTGGCCAGCGGCGACGCGGAGCAGGTACAGCCGCCACCCGGATCCGGATCGGCGCTGTCGTCGTCCCCCAGATCGTCGTCGTCGTTCCCCTCGTCCTCGATCACCTCGATGGTCAACCGCCCGTCCACGCTGTCCCAGACGACCTGGCGGGGATCCAGCTCGCCGACCCCCACGTCGGCCACCACCACCAGCACCGTCTCCACCCCCTCGGCGACGATGACCGACACGGTGGGCTGGTGTTCCGTGATCAGGCCCCATTCCCGCCCCACGACCCGGTCGTCGTCGTCCAGGCTGATCATCGACAGGCCCCAGCGGTGGTCGTCGTTGTCCGGCTCCAGCGTGGCCTTCAGCTCCCAGCCCTCGGCCGGATGACGGACGGGGGTCACGCCGGCGCTCAGCTCGCCCATAGCGTGGGGTAGGCCCAAGGTCACCGGCCCCTCCTCCAGGGAAGCCCGGCTGGCCGAGCCCATGGTCGGCAGCTCCAGCCCGTACCACTCGTTGTCTGGGGAGCCGTGCTGCAGGTGCTCGTCGTCGGCGTCCTCGCCCAGGAAATAGCGCCAAAGGGGGGTAGACGGTTAGCGCCTCCACCCCCTACATGTTGTGGTCACCA
>CAZDDH010000323.1:0-8369 GCA_964504165.1 uncultured Rickettsiales bacterium
GTCACGCAGGTCAGAAAGTCGCTCAGCCGATCCTCCGTATGACGGGAGTGTCGTATCCGGCCCCGATTTCCGTCACGCTCAAACACTTGCCACCGAGCCATACGGTTGGCTTGGCAATGAACCCTATGGTGTACACACCCATCCCGCCGGGGTTGCCAAAAAACAGGGTGTATTCACTAAACCCACCCAGCCTCAATTTGGACCTCGCGCCAACTTTGATACCACCGACGAGGTCTCCGACAATGTTGATCCCCGGATTCGACCGACTCGACATGGCCTCACCGAAACCCAGGTTGGGCCCCGTCGTTAGGGTGAAGAGCGCCCCTTTTGCGGGTTCGTACGGGGACGGATCAGGCCTGTTCGAGTCGGACGCTGGTTCCACCTGCACCGCGTCTGTTCGTACGGGATCCGCTACAAGCGGACCTGACTGCCCAGCCATCGCCGTATGGAAAGCATCTCCGGCCCACAGTGCCGGGAGCTTGGTCAGCGCCTCGGCAAACATCTCCTCATACGCTTCTTGCATCTCGGCATGGCTTATCACCAGCGTGACGTGCCCCTCACCGGATACGCTGCCTTCCCAGGAAGGATCCGTAGCCCCCGGTACAAAGAGCTGAAGCGTGGCTTCCATCACCGCGACGTAGTGGGTGTGGCCATCGCACCACAGCTTTTCGAGGACCACATGCACGCGGGGCTCGCCCGCTTGCTCACCGACGGCCGCGTTGTACCCCGATGAACGCAAGGCATCGGCGAAGAACTGTGGAACGGTCTTGCTGACATCCGTCCCCTTGGATTTGATTCGGTAGGGGATCCCGACCGTCGACCGAACGATTCCAACCTCCGCGGGGTCGTCCCCCCCCTCCTCTTCCGGCCGGGCGTTCTCGAACGTTACCGCGATCGTCGGTCCGTCGGCACCGTTGTCGTCCGGCACCTCATAGTAAAATTTGCTCTTGACGGCCAAGGCGGTGCCCGGATTTGCGACGGACGCAAATAACACCAGGAGAAAAACTCCACACCAGCATCTTCTCATCGGTTGGCTATCCTCTGCATCGCTACTGCATTTGCGGAACCGGTCGACACGGTACCCGGGATCTGGGATTTGTGCTCGGCGTCTGGCCTTTGGCCATTTGCTGCCCCGCGGGCACGGGAAATGCAGCCCCGATCAGCCACCAAACACTCCCTTCACGGCCTTCGCGTTCCCCATCGCGCCCTTCGCGATTTTTCTTCCTCCCCCGTCCCCCCACGCGGTAGCGTTTCCCCACGCGCGCGGGTATCCTCTTTGGTTCGGAATTTCGATCATGACCGACGACCAAACCCTCGAGCGCCTGGTCCGCAAAGTGACCGAGCAGGTGCTGCAGCAGACCGATCCCCCCGCGGGCTCCCCGACCGACTGGGGCGGGCAGCCCGGCGGCGGCAAGGTGGTGCTGTTGTTGCCGCTGGTGTTCCGGCGGGTGCACGCCCTGTCGGAGGCGGCGGAAAAGCTCGTCAAGGGCGGGCACCGGCTGCACGTGCTGGCTACCGACGCGGTGCTCGACGCCCTGCGGCGGCGGGAGATGCTCGGGCGGCTGGGGCCCAACGTGCACCGTGCCGAGGACGGCGGCGGGGCCACGGTGGGCAAGCTATGCGGGTACGACACCGTCGTGCTGGGCAGCCTGGGCTTCGGGTTGGGACGTCGGCTGCTGGATCTGGAAGACGACGACCCCTTTGTGCGGGTGGTCACGCAAGCCATGGTGCGCAGCGTGCCAGTGGTGGCCGTGACGGACGACCTGAAACACGCGCGTGTCGAAGGCCACCCCCGCATCATCGCCCGGGGGGAGAAGCTGCTCGCCGAGCTGGAGCAGATGGGGTTGAGCACCTGCACGTCCGAGGGGATGCCCGGAGCGGTGCAGGGCCTGGTGGACGGCCAGGGCGTCGTGGGGGCAGAGGACGACCTGATCACCGAGGTTCACGTGCGCCGGTTCGCGGCCCGCGGGGGCCAAACCATGGTGCTGCCGGCCCGCACCATCGTCACGCCGCTGGCGCAGACGAAGGCGCTGGAGCTGGGCGTGACCATCGTCAAGGAGTAGGAGGCGACCGATGTTTCTGGCACGGGTCGTGGGTAACGTGGTGTCCACACGCAAGACCGGCAAGCTGCTGGGTAGCACGCTGCTGGTGGTGGAGCCGGTGGATTTCGACAGCCAGCAGGGGGACGGCAAACCGCTGGTGGCCGTGGACTCGGTGGGTGCCGGTGAAGGCGAGATCGTCCTGGTGGTCCAGGGCTCTTCCGCCCGCCTGACCGAATCGACGGACAACAAGCCCACCGACGCCGCTGTGATGGCCATCGTGGACACCATCGATCTGGACGGCAAGCGCACCTACTCCAAGGGCGGGAGCTGACCATGCCGACCCACGTAGACGAGGCCCAGCTGTCCCAGCTCGTCGCCGAGGTGGTGCGCCGGGTGAAGGCCGATGGCGCGGTGGCCCCAGCTTCCCAGGCCCCCGCGGCCGCCGCCGCCCCAGCCTCTACCGCCGTGAAGGTCTCCCCCGTGGACGGCGTGTTCGCCTCCATGGACGAGGCCATCGACGCCGCCGGCGCCGCCTACCGCACCTTCTCCACCATGAGCCTGGAGCGCCGCAAGCGCTTCATCCGGGCCATGCGTGACGTGGCCTCCGAGGCCGCCCCCCGGCTGGCCGCCGCCACCGTCGCCGAGACCGGCTTCGGCCGCACCTCGGACAAGGTCCAGAAGATCCTGCTGGCGGCCCGCAAGACCCCCGGCGTCGAGGACCTGACCCCACACACTTACACCGGAGACGACGGCCTGACCCTCGTCGAGCCAGCCCCCTATGGGGTCATCGGCGCCATCACCCCGTGCACCAACCCCGTGCCCACGGTGGTCAACAACTCCATCTCGATCCTCGCGGCGGGCAACTCGGTGGTCTACAACCCCCACCCCGCCGCCAAGGGGGTCTCCAACGAGATCGTGCGCCTGCTCAACGGCGCCATCCGCGACGCCGGCGGCCCGGACACCCTGATCTGCTCCCTGGCCGAGCCCACCCTGGACAGTTCGGCGGCGCTGATGAAGCACCCGGCCATCCGCCTGCTGCTGGTCACCGGCGGCGGCGCCGTGGTCAAGCTGGCCATGACCAGCGGCAAGAAGACCATCGCCGCCGGCCCGGGCAACCCCCCGGTGATCGTCGACGACACCGCCGACCTGGCCAAGGCCGGCCGTAACATCGTGCGCGGCGCCTGCTTCGACAACAACGTGCTGTGCACCGCCGAGAAGGAGATCTTCGTCTTCGAGCAGGTGGCGGACCGCCTCATCGCCGAGATGAAAGCCAACGGTGCCTACGAGGTCACCGGCCACGCCATCGACGAGTTGACCCGCATCCTCGTGGACCCGGAGGGCCGCGGCCACCCGCGCAAGGAGTTCATCGGGCAGGACGCCAACGTGCTGCTCGAGCAGATCGGCATCGACGGCGGCGGCACCACCAAGCTGGTCATCTGCGAGGTCCCCTCGGACGACCACCCGCTGGTGCAGCTGGAGATGCTGATGCCCATCGTGCCCATCGTGCGGGTCTCCGGCCTGGACGAGGCGCTGTCGCTGGCCCTTAAGGCAGAGCACGGCTACCGGCACTCGGCGTACATGCACAGCGAGAACGTCAGCAACATGAGCCGGGTGGCCCGGGAGATCGAGACCACCATCTTCGTCAAGAACGCCCCCTCCTTCGCCGGCCTAGGCTTCGGCGGCGAGGGGTTCACCACGCTGAGCATCGCCGGCCCGACGGGGGAAGGGCTGACCTCGGCCCGTAGCTTCACCCGCCAGCGCCGCTGCGTGCTCGTGGATGCGTTCCGGATCGTCTAGGAGACCATGAGCGAACCGAGCCCAGACCCGATCCGCCAGGCCGTGCGTGACGCCGGCATCGTCGGCGCCGGCGGCGGCGGATTCCCCGCCCACGTCAAGCTGGACGCCCAGGTGGACGTGGTGCTGGCCAACGGGGCCGAATGCGAGCCGTTGGCCCGGGTGGACCAGCAGCTGATGGCCCGGGAGCCGGACCGGGTGCTACGGGGGCTGTTCCTGGTCATGCGGGCCACCGGGGCTCAGCAGGGCATCGTGGGCATCAAATCCAAGCACGGTGGCGCCATCGCGGCGCTGCGCCAGACGATCCGTGACCGCCACCTGGAACGCCAGATGCGGGTCCACGAGCTGCAAGATTTTTACCCCGCCGGCGACGAGTTCGTGCTGGTGCGCGAGGTGCTGGGCCGCACGATTCCCGAGTTCGGCTTGCCGTTGTCGGTGGGGGCCGTGGTGAGCAATGTGGCCACCCTGGCGGACGTGGCCGCCGCGGTGGACGAGGGCAGCCCCGTCACCCACCGCGAGGTGACCGTGGCGGGCGAGGTAGCCACACCGTCCACCTTCCGCGTGCCTGTGGGCACCCCGCTGCAAGAGCTGGTCGACGCCGCAGGTGGTTCGCGGGTGCCGGACCACCGGATCCTCGTCGGTGGCCCGATGATGGGTTCGCTCGCCGACGATCCCCAGCAGCCGGTGACCAAGACCACATCCATCATCGTGGTGCTGCCCACCACACACCCCGTGGTCCGCAGGCGCACGCTGCCCACCAGCCGGTCCATCCACCTGACCCGCTCGGCATGCCTCAAGTGCGTGATGTGCACCGAGGTCTGCCCGCGCAACGCCCTGGGGCACCGCCTGTACCCCGATCGGCTGATGCGCAACGTGGCCGTGGGTGTCTGCGAGGACCTGGCCGCCTATCAGGGCGCGTACCTCTGCTCCGAGTGTGGCCTGTGCGCGGTCTACGGCTGCGTGCAGAACCTCGACCCATGCGCCATGAACCGCGAATTCAAGGCCCAGCTGGGCCAGGCCGGCGCCCCCCGCCCCGAGCCGCAGGAGGACCGCGTGGAGCGCCTGGACGGCCCGGCCCGCCGCGTCCCCTCCCGCCGCCTCATCGCCCGCCTCGGGGTGACGGCCTACGACGGGCCCGCCCCACTGGCGCCCTTCGAGAGCACCTCGGCGGCATTGACGATCCCGCTGCACCAGCACGCGGGGGCCCCGGCCGTCCCGGTGGTGGAGTTGGGCCAACGGGTCTATGCCGGTGACCTGCTAGGGGAGATCCCGCCGGGCAAGCTGGGCGCCCGCGTCCACGCCAGCGTGGACGGGACGGTGTCCGCGGTGACGGACCGCGCGATCGTGCTGGAGAGGAGCCGCTGATGGCCAAGCTGACGAACCCCCATTGCGGTGCCCCCAGCCGGTGGAACACCACGGACGGGCCGTTGGCCGTGGGTTGCGTGGAGTCCAGCTCCATCGCCCACGGCATGGAGGCCGCCGACGCCATGCTCAAGGCGGCCCAGATCCAGCTGCTGACCGCCAACCCCATCTGCCCGGGCAAGTACTTGACCCTGGTCGGCGGGCGGGTGGCCGAGGTCACCGCGGCCGTGGCTGCCGGCGCCCAGGTGGCCGCCGACACGCTGGTGGACGAGACCGTCATCCCCAACCTCCACCCCCAGGTGCTGGAGGCCCTGTCGGCCACCACCTTCCCCGAGGATATCCAGGCCATCGGCGTCATCGAGGCGTTCTCGATGGCGGCGATCGTCGTCGCGGGGGACGAGGCGGTGAAGGCCGCCGCGGTGACTTTGCTGGAGATCCGCCTGGGGCGCGCCCTGGGAGGCAAAGGTACGCTGGTGTTGACCGGGGAGGTCTCCGCCGTTCGAGCTGCAGTCAACGCCGGCATGCGTGCCGGCCAAGATCAGGGCCTGATGCTGGGTTCGACGGTCATCCCGTCGCCCCATCCGGACCTCATCGAGAGCCTGTTGTAGGAGGAGCAAGGTTGAGAATCGCACGCGTCATCGGCACGCTGGTCTCCACCGTCCAGCACCCGGACCACGTGTCCCACAAGCTGCTGTTCGTGCAGCCGCTGGATGGGGCGGGCCGGCCGGTGGACGACTCGATGCTGGCCATCGACGGCGCCCAGGCCGGCATCGGCGACACGGTGCTGTTGGTACAAGAGGGCAAGGGAGCGCGGCAGGTGATGGGCAGCGAGACGGCCCCCTGCGAGGCGGTCATCGTGGGTATCGTCGATAGCGTGAACATGGGCGGGGAGGAGCATCCGGATGACGACTGACGCCAGCCGACGCATCTACCTGGGGGCGGACCACGGCGGGTACGCCCTCAAGCAGCACCTGGTGGCCCACCTGACGGAGCAGGGCCACACGGTGGTGGACCTGGGCGCCCACGGCCCAGACGCGGTGGACTTCAGCGATTTTGCCTACCTGGTGGCCCAGGCCGTGGCAGCCGACCGGGGCCAGGGGCAGGGCTCGGTGGGGGTGATGATCGACAGCATCGGGCAGGCCAGCTCCATCGTGGCCAACAAGGTTCGCGGCATCCGGGCCGTGCCCGGCTACGAGCCCTTTGCCGTCAAGAGCAGCCGCGTCCACAACGACGCCAACGTGCTGTGCCTGGGGGGCCAGATGCTGGGCAACGGCCTGGCCCGCAACCTGGTGGATTTGTGGTTGGAGACCCCCTTTGGGGGTGGCCGCCATCAACGCCGGCTGGATAAAGTCATCCGGATCGACGAGGAACGGTCGGGCAAGGGATAGACTGACGCGATGCAGATCGGGAAGATCATCGGCCAGGTGGTGGCCACCGTCAAAGACCCGGAGCTGGAAGGGCTGCGCCTGTTCGTGGTGCAACCGCTGGACGAGAACCGCCAGGATCGCGGGAAGCCCTTGGTGGCGGTGGATGCCATCCGCTGCGCTGGCCCCGGCGACATCGTGTACCTGGCCTTCAAGCGAGATGCGGCCATCGCGCTGGGGGATCGACCCCCGGTGGATGCGGCCGTGGTCGGATATGTGGATCAACTGGCCGTCGAGCAAGAGCCCGGCGGCCCCATCAAGACATGGACTCCATGACCTTTTGAGGAGGTAGACACGTGGAAAACAAGGAAGCCCTGGGAATGATCGAGACCCGTGGACTGATCGGCGCCATCGAGGCCGCCGACGCGATGGTCAAGGCTGCCAACGTCACGTTGACCAGCCGTGAGCAGGTCGGTGGCGGCCTCGTCACCGTGATGGTCCGCGGCGACGTGGGCGCCGTCAAGGCGGCGGTCGAGGCGGGCTCCGTGGCCGCCAAGAAGGTGGGCGAGCTGTTGTCGGTGCACGTCATCCCGCGGCCCCACGCCGAGGTGGAAGGCATCCTGACCAAGGCGGGCAAGAAGTAGCCGGACGGCGTCTTCGACTCTGTGAGGCCCTGATCCGCCCTGCGCGGGTCAGGGCCCCGGAGGGGAGCCCATGAACCAGCCCCACTCATGAGGGGAGGATCCGTATGGATTCGGATGAACTCGTACGTCGGATCACCACCGAGGTGCTCCGCCAGCTCGACGACTCGGGCACCCAACCTGCCGTGCCGCGCGCCGCAGGCGCCGGTGACGGCGGCCGGGCCCTGGTGTTGCTCACCGGCAGCCAGGTGCACCTGCAGGCCGTGCTGGCCCAGATCGGGCACATCGCCGACATCAGCTCGGCCACCACGGTGGTCCTGTCCCCGTCGGCGGACAAGATGATCGGCATGCCGGCGGTGCGCACCGCGGCTCCCGAAGCCCGCGTCCTGCTGGACGGCGACGTGGACACCCTGCTGACCGGTGCGGACGCCATCTACCTGCCCAGCCTGTCCCTCACCGGTGCCTCCAAGATGGCCCACCTGCAGCCGGACAGCCTGGTATGCATCCTGGGCATCTACGGCCTGATGCGTGGCCTGCCGGTGTACGCGTCGCGGGACTCGTTGATCCCCCAGGAGGTGGGCCCGGGCCCGCTCCCCGGCGGGGTGCAGCGGCGCCTGGACGCCCTGCTGGGCGAGCTGGCCGAGATGGGGGTCCAGTTGCGGCCCCTGTCCCAGCTCACCGCAGCCGGAACCGCCCCGGTGGTGGCGACCACCGCGCCAGCTGCCGCCCACTCCGGTTGCGCCGAGAAGCATGCGGATGAGTGCGACGGCTGCGGCAACTGCGTGACCCAACGCCCCAACACGGTGGCCAAGCTGGTCTCCAGCGGCGCCGAGCGCGTGGCGGCCACCGTCGGCACGGGGTCCGTCCCCGGCGGCATCGCCGGCGCCATCGACCACACCTTGCTCAAGCCCGACGCCACCGAGGCCCAGGTGCGCAAGCTGTGCGACGAGGCCAAGCAGTTCATCTTCGCGTCCGTGTGTGTGAACCCGTCGTGGGTCTCCCTGTGCGCCGAGCTGCTGGCCAGCAGCCCGGTCAAGGTCTGCACGGTCATCGGCTTCCCGCTGGGGGCCACCACACCGACGACCAAGGCCATCGAGACCCGGGTCGCCGTGGCCAACGGCGCCGACGAGATCGACATGGTCATCAACGTGGGCGCCCTCAAATCC
>CAZDDH010000324.1:0-8356 GCA_964504165.1 uncultured Rickettsiales bacterium
TGGGGCGGGGGGCGGCAAATGGGATCTGGGCGGGCAACGGTGCCTGCCGGGGGGCATCCGAATCGTGGCGCTACGGGGCATCCTTCAGCCCGAACCTGGTATCCTGTGGGGGTGGAGGGAACCCCATGTCAGATCGCCTTGTCCTTTGGATAGCAGGCACCTGCCTCGTCAGTCTTGTGGCTGCTTGTTCTACAGGGGATCTCTACGACTTCGACGAAGACGGATACCCCGACGGAGAGGACTGCGTTACCGACGATCCGAGCATCCATCCCGGTGCCAATGAGATCTGTGACGACGGCGTCGATAACGACTGCGATAACGCGGTCGACGAATTCGACACCGATTGCAACGACCTGGACCTGGATGGCTACGAGAACGATAACGACTGTGATCCGTTGGCCCCGGACATTCACCCCGGCGCGGTTGACCCCTATGGTGACGGAATCGACCAGGATTGCGACAGTTGCAGCAACGGGGCCGGCGACGGCGTGGACCGGGACTGTGATTATTACCCGGCCAACGAAGAACTCGAGGATGACGATCTGTTCGACTGCAACGACGCCAATCCCAACGTCAATCCGGGAGCTGACGAGGTTCCCAGCGATGGCATGGACAACGATTGCGACGGCTACCAGGCCTATGACGATGACGGCGACGGCCACCTGGCCGGCCCGGATGATTGTGATGACGACGATCCAGAAGTCTACTGGGATGCCCCGGAGTTGATGGACTGCAAGGACAACAACTGCCACGGGGATATCGACGAAGGTACGGACACCGCCGATGACGATGGCGACGGGTACTGCGAGGGGGCCGACCTGGGGCAAGGGGAGGCGTGCTGCGACGGGAGCGAGGCCGGTGATTGTGACGACGCCGACGACGAGAGCAATCCTGCGGATGTCGATGGAGACGGGTACTCCACCTGCGATGAGCCCATAGACTGCAATGACTACAACGCCGCCCTGTATCCGGATGCCGACGAAGCCTGCGATGGCCTGGACAACAACTGTGACGGGATCATCACGGAGAGCGAGCAGGACGTGGACGGCGACGGCTACTACCCATGCGAAGGGGATTGCGACGACGCGGATGCCTGGGCCACCCCCGAGGACAACGACGCCGATGGCTACACCACCTGCAACAACCCGCCCGACTGTGATGACGGTGACGCAGCCCTGACGCCGGAAGACAACGACCTGGATGGCCACACCACCTGCAGCGTGCCCCCGGACTGCGACGACGCGGATGACGAAGCCTGGCCGGGGAACACCGAGGTCTGTGATGGCGTGGACAACGACTGCGACCCAGCTACCGACGAGAACACGGACGAGGACGGGGATGGGTACGCGGAGTGTGATGGGGATTGTGATGACGCGGATGCAGCACTGGACCCCGCCGACGACGATGGGGACGGGTACTCCAGCTGTGGCGGCGACTGCGATGACAGCGATGATGCCGTCAACCCCGATGCTACCGAGGAATGCGACGGGATCGACAACGACTGCGAACCGGCCACGGACGAGAACGGCGACATGGATGGAGACGGGTACTCGATCTGTGCGATGGATTGTGATGATCAGGACCCCGGTACCTTCCCCGGTGCGCAGGAAGCGTGCGATCTCGTGGACAACGATTGTGACGGGATCGTGGATGAGGGCATGGGCATCGACGAAGACGCGGATGGCTACTTCTATTGCCAGGGGGATTGCGACGAAACAGATGCGGATGTTTACCCGAATGCACCCGAACTGTGCGACGGCAAGGACAACGATTGTGATGGAACAACACCGGCGGATGAAGTGGACGCCGACGGGGACGAATACATGGTTTGCGACGGCGACTGCGATGATGCCGATGCGTGGCTCAGCCCTGGCGCCGCCGATCTGTGCGGCGACGGGGTGGACAGCGATTGCGACGGCATCGTAGACAACAACTGTGTCTCCTGTGATTTTACGGTGCCTACCGACTATCTGGCCATCCAGGACGCCATCGACGCTTCGGTGAGCGGTGATGTGGTCTGCGTCGAGCCAGGCGCGTACGTGGAGACCATCGATTTTATGGGCTCGGACATCCGCCTGCTGGGGATTGCCGGGGCGTCGATGACGATCATCGATGGGGGGGGCGGTGGCACGGTTGTTTCTTTCGTGTCGGGAGAAACGTCCGCGGCCGTATTGCAGGGCTTCACGATAACCGGTGGTGACGCGCTGAGCGGCGGAGGAATCCTGGTCGACACGGCCGATCCTCAACTCAAACAACTTGTGGTGAATGCCAACACGGCCACCGAATTTGGTGGGGGTATCTACATCATTTCCAGTTCGTCCACCGTCGAGGATGTGGTCCTGTCAGACAACGCCGTCGGCATGGTGGGGTCTGCCGGCGGTGGAGGAATCGCCTTTTACTGTTCCACGGCAAATGTGTCGGGGCTTGTCATTACAGGCAACGAAGCAGAACGCGGTGGAGGGCTCTATACATACGCCAGTTACTGCGGAGATCCCGTGCTGACGGATATCCAGATCCTGGGCAACCAGGCGGTCTGGGGCGGCGGGATCTACCTATGGAAGCATTATTCGACGAACGGCTATTTTGAATCCATCGAAGTCGCCGATAATCTGGCGGAATACGGCGGTGGCATCGCCTACAACCAGGGGTACGCGGATTTCGAGGATCTGGTTGTCACCGGGAACGTGGCCACCCTCTACGGGGGCGGGCTATACACGAACAGCTCCGGTTCCCCAACGATCACCACAGCCAGATTCGACAACAATGAGGCGATGTATGGAGGGGGCCTGTACTTCAACTGGAATACTTCCGTCTACCTGGAGAACGCCACGGTCAGCCACAATACTGCCCAGCGGGGTGGCGGTATCTACTTCACGGAGAGCCGAGCATCGGTACAGAATGTGCGTCTGTCGGAGAATCACGCAGATCTGGGAGGGGCTTTGTATATCTACTCCT
Source organism: uncultured Rickettsiales bacterium (assembly GCA_964504165.1). Lineage (GTDB taxonomy): Bacteria > Myxococcota_A > UBA796 > UBA9615 > CAYRNR01 > CAZDDH01. The sequence goes on from CAZDDH010000324.1 coordinate 2,956, forward strand.
ATCGTCTGGACCAGCCAGCCCTGGGGCATGTCTCCGTGATCGACAACACGGCTACCACCGGCAGTGGGGTCTACCTGAACGCGACGGACGCACGCTTCACCAATGCAGTTTTTGCGGGCAACGACGCTTCGGATAGCGGTGGTGCCTTCCACGTGGACGGCGCGTCCAATCCGGTGCTCACCAATGTCGCGATCCAGGGAAACACGGCGGTCGGATATTCGGGTGGTGGCCTGCACGTGGCGAGCGGTGTGCCTGTCGTCACCTATTGCAACACCTTCGGCAACACACCCTACGATTACTACGGCATGGCCGATCCGACGGGTTCCGACGGAAATCTCTCCGTGCAGACCGAGTTCCTGGATACGATAGCCACGGACGCTATCGGCTGGGACCTACATCTCGCGGCTACTTCTCCCCTCATCGACGCTGGCGATCCAAATCTCCTGGATCCCGACGGATCCCCATCGGACATGGGCATCTATGGAGGGCCCGATGCCGAATTCTGGGATCTGGACAACGACAGCTGGTTCGAGTGGTGGCAACCGGGAGAGTACGACTACGCCAACTACCCGGTCTTCGGGTGGGATTGTGATGATGGGGATGGCAGCATCTATCCAGGGAATGGGTGCTGAATCTATCTCGCGAATATAGGGTGCACCGGCTGCGACCCGCGAAACCACAGAGAATCAATCCGCTCCCCGTTCGCACAAGAACTGGGCCGTTACCGAACACTCGCCGTCGTGCCATCCACCGCGGCACTTGTAATCCAGAATCGTACAGTCTTCACCTTTGAGCTTCTTGCGTTCATTCCATTCCGTGCGTTCGTCGTTGGGTTCGCCGTCGGCCCAGTTTGGGTAAATGCTGTCACTGGACTCCGGTGTCGTGACCGGTCTGACATCGATTCCGTCCGTGTGTTCCCTCGGGATTGTCGAATCGAATAGCTGCATCAGGATCCGGCATCCGCAGCGGAGGTCCATGTTGGCGCTGAGCGCATCGATTTCTGCTCTCAGTTCACCTGCGTTTTGGTATCTGTCCTCTGGACTGCGCTGGATGCACCGACCGACGATCGGGCGCAACTCCGGGAACGCCTCATCCAGCTGCTCGAGCTGCTCGAGGTACTGGCCGGACATGATCCGCCACATCATGTTCTGGATGGTGTCACCGGTGACCAGGGATTCACCCGTGGCGACCTCGAACAGGATAGCCCCCAGCGAGAAGATGTCTGCGCGATGGTCTACCTTCAAGGGATCATCGAGCTGCTCGGGCGACATGTATCCGATCGTGCCCTTGGCCACACCATCGCTGGTTGTCTTGTAGAGAGCGGCGGAGGACCGGGCGATCCCGAAATCCATAACCTTGGCGACTCCCGCAAACGACAGGATGACGTTTGCGGGCTTGAGGTCCCGATGGACGACAGCCAACCGTTGCCCATCAGGGGAGACCACATCATGGGCGTACTCGAGTCCAAAGATGATCTGCAATGCCAGGTCGAGCACCGCGCTGTGTGGTACGCGGAGGCTCCGATGATTCAGCCCATCGATGATCGCCCGCAGCGTGAGGCCCCGGACGAATTCCATCGCCAGGTAGTGCTCCTGGCCCACCACGCCAAATTCGTATGTATCCACGATATTGGGATGCTTGAGTTGTCCCCCGACGCGTGCTTCATTGATCAGGGATTGCACAACGGACTGGTTGTCGCGGGTCAGATCGGCGCGAATCCTCTTCAGTGCGACTTCCTTGCGGAATCCCATGGGGCCATTTCGATAGGCGCGGTAGACCGTGGCCATTCCACCCTGACCGAGGAGCGATACGAGCTGATACGGACCAAACGTGGTGGGCTGTTCTGGGCCTGTCTCCTCCATGATCATTCCCGTCCACGTCGAGGTTGAAGTTTGATCATACGGAAGCCGATACCCGTTTGCAGCAGCGGTGATGGAATAGCCGATGGGGCGGAAACGATGGATGTTACCTGTACTTAGGTTCCAAAATCCCGCCGAGATGGACGACAAGCACGAACTTACCGTCTTCACCGATTTTCCTAACGACCGGTCGTCCCCGCTATTCGAGAGCAGCAGTCTCAGCACGAGCATGGTAGATAGATCCCATGCGCGTGGAGCGTCTCCCATACTGGCTGCTACTGATCCCGGGGCTGCTGTTGTCTTGCGACCCGGCGGACGGCGGCCTGACCGCCGAAGACGCCGATTCCGCCGCAGCCGGCATGCCCCTGGCGGAGTGCGAACAGTTCCTCGCCTGTGTGGCCGCTGTCGATGCGGGGACCCTGGACGAGCAGACCGCGCTGTACGGGCCGGATGGCACCTGCTGGGACGGTCAGGCTGCCGCCTGCGACCAGGCCTGCGACGGCGCGCGGCTGGCGTACGAGTCCGTCCACCCCATCGTCCCCGCGTGCTGGGATGACGGTGACCCCGATCCGCTGTACCTGTTTGGTGAAGGGGAGGGCTGGAGTTGGGACGTGGGGGCGTGCTCTCTGGTCTCCCATATCACCGGTGCCGACACGGTCTTCGAGGGGCCGGACCACACGGAATTCATCTTCCACGGGACCATCAGCGACGAGCAGTACGAGTGGCCCTTCTCCACCCGCTGCGGATTCTCGGGCTACGAGTTTGAATGCGAGGACCACGACGTGGAGAACGTCCCCGATGTGTGGAGTTTCTCGGGGGAGTTTGCCGGGGATTTCCAGAGCGCCGATTGGCAGCTGACGGTGGATTACGAGGGCGCGGTGTATCCGTGCTATCTCAGCGGAAGTCCATATCGGTAGCGTGCACCAGCACCACGCCGTTCCCATCCCCGCTGATGACCCGCGCTCCCGCGGCATGGATTGCCACAGCCGTTACATAGGTGGAATGGCCGCTCAGCGTTCGGACGGTCTTCCCGTCCGGCAATCGACGGATGGTGATCTCCCCACCCTCGGCGGCGGCGGCCAGCACCGACCCATCCGCCGAGATGGCCATTGCGCCCCCTGACGCGAGTTCCCCGACAAGCTCCAGACTGCCATCCACCGGCCGCCACAATCGCAGGCCCCCGTACGCCCGGGTCACGACCCACGCGCCCTCTGCGCTGGACACCACCTGATAGGACCCTGCCGCCACATCGGGCACCTGGGCCGTGCTCTCGTTCTGTGGGCTCCAGATGCTGATCGTGCCCTCGGCACCCGCGACCACCAGCCGCCCACCGGTGGCCCACGCCACGGACCCCTTGGACCACGCCCCCGGCTGGGAGAATGCGCCCTGCAGGGCCCCCGTGGCCGTATCGAGGAGTTGCACCGCGCCGTAGTTGCTGATCACGGCCAGGGATGAACCGTCCGGGCACACAGCCATGTCCGAGTAATACGCGCTGGCCCGGCGCCAGCGGACCTCGCCGCTGGCCACGTCCCAGGCCACCAGATCCCCGCCGGTGATGGCCCCGAACACCGTCCCGCCGTCCGGCGCTATCGCCAGCGGCGCGTCGGACCACGGCTTGATGAAGCGGGGCCGGTTGCGCAGCACGAGGCGCGGCTCACCCGTTTGGCCGTCCCACAGGCGCACGGTGCCGTCCACGCCGGAGGTGGCGATCCATTCGCCGTCGGGGGACGCCGCGATATGGTCCACCCGGCCAAAGTGGCGGGGAGTGGCCAGCCGGTCTTCGCCCGTGGCCGTGTCCCACAGGCCGATGGCATGGTCCCCGCCGCCCGTGGCCAGCGTCAGGCCGTCCGCAGAGAAGGCGAGGGCGCCGACCGCACCGCCGTGAGCCCGGATGACCACCGGGTGATCCGGCTGGTCCAGGCACCAGAGGTAAGCGTTGTTGAGGCCAGTCCCGGCGGCGATCTGCTCGCCGTCCGGGGAGAAGGCGACGGTGCGCAGGTATTCCTGGCCGGCGACGAGCGTGGTGACCTCTTCGGGCCGGGCAAGCTCGGCGGTGTGCACCTGCCCTCCGTGGAGCCAGGCAAGGCGCCGGCCGTCGGGGGACCAGGCGGGCCGCAGGCCAGGGGCGCCGCTGTCGAAGCTAGCCAGCAGTTCCCCGGATAGGGTGTCCCAGACGTGGACGTTGCCGTCCCCGTGACCGCCGGCAACGCGGGCGCCATCCGGTGAGAAGGACACGGAGTGCATGCCGCGGCGTGGGGGGAGCTTGGAGATGTGCAGCTTGGCCGAACCCCGAGGGGACAGTTCGGCCAGGAGCTTGCCCGTGGCCCCATCGAACAGGCGCACCAAGCCGTCGCGGTCAGCCGTAGCGATCCGGTCGCCGTGGAGGGCCACGTCCGAGGGCTCGGACAGATAGGACGGTAGGGACAGCAACACCCGTCCGGTCCGAGCGTCGCGGAGTTCGATGATGGCTGCCCCCGGGGGCGTCTCTGGCCGTTCGGAGAGGGTCGCGACGAGGTGACCCTCGTCGGAAAGCGCGATCACTCTCCCGGCGCGGGCACCCTCCAGCGCTGTGCAGGACAACATACCGCCGGTCTGGCTGTCCCACCGGCAGACGGACGGGCTGTGGTCCACGGAGGCGAGCGTCCCGTCTGCCATGAATCGCACCGCAACGACGGATCCGGGAGCGTGGAGGATGTCCGCGCCGAGGCGCAGTTCGGGAGAGGATGCGTGCGCCCGGGCGGTGCAGAGGCTCACGACGCATAACGTCAGGGCGATGGTGGTGCGTTGAACCACGTGCGCAAAGACACGCGGTGGCCGGGCCCTGTTCCAGGATTGACGGACGATTCGAGACGGGTCAGGCGTTGGCCACGTCTTCCTTGAAGTAGCAGACGACATCGCGCACGGCGAACTCGTCGTAATGATCCGTCGGGTCGGCGGAGTCGTGCAGCGCCGGCATGATCTCGAGGTCGTTTTCGCCGTCCTTGAGGACCTGCTGGCCGATATTTAAGATCTGGGTCTTCCAGCCCTGGATCGGGTAGTCGTTGGTGCCCACCTTGATGTAGGTCGGCTTCAGCCAGCCGACCCGCTCGTTGTTGACCAGGACCTCGGCCTTGGCCTCCAGATCGTTGAGCCCCTGGACCATCATCATCAAAATGGCGCCCCCTTGGCTTCACGGCGCTTGGTGGTGAACTTCTTGAGCAGCTGAGTCTGGTTGTCCGCCATGTCGTCCCCGATCACTCGCTTGGTGTCGCCCTGGATCACAACAAAATCACATACACGTGCCATGGTTCTTCCTCCTCGTTCAACCCGTTGTTGGTGGGCCTTGGGGCCCGTTTGATTGTGTCGTCGTTAAAGCACGTACCGTGCCAACACCGAATACGTTGGGTATGGGGAGAGCGGCTGTCCACGATGGTGGACGGTGGTTGGAAACGGGTGATTACAGCAGGCTTTGACGGTAGCCGGGCCGGGGGCACGAGGACGCTGAAGTTAACTAGTCCCCGACCCAAAATCGCGTCTTTCACCGTCCGTATTGCCTATCCCGG
>CAZDDH010000325.1:0-2648 GCA_964504165.1 uncultured Rickettsiales bacterium
ATGGCTCACCCCTACATCTTGTGGCAGGAGGCGCTAACCGTCTACCCCCCTTTTGACAAATACTTTGCGAACGGGTGCGCACGTATCCGCTTGCGGGAGCGTGAGGGGGGAGGAGAGGGGGGAGGAGAGGGGGGAGGAGAGGGGAGCTAGAAGGTGTACTTGAAGAAGGGCGTGATATCGATGCCAGCAGCAAAGCCGAGCCCGGTGCCGACGATCAACGGGGTGTGGACATCGACGCCCAGGGAGAAGTGGCTGAGCCGGGAGAAGTGCTCGATGCCGATGCCTGGGAGGATCAGACCGCCCAGGGACGCCTGCAGCATGCCTGCAGCGGCGGAGTTCGGCTCGCGCAGCTTGGGAGACACATAGATGCCGCCCTTGACGTCGAGGGCGATGGCCCAGCGACGGACCTTGCGCTTACCCGGGTTGATCCCGAGGCGAACACCGACGAGGCCGCCGATGCTGCGGAAATCACCCTGGGTGATGCCTGAACCACCGTCGTTGCGGGAGATCCCGTTGTTGATGCCCTGGTAGTAGGTGGCGGTGATGCTGAGTGTCATCCCCAACTTGTCCACCGCGTCGTAGCCAAACTCGAAACCAGCGGCGGTTCCGAAGCTGGATTCGGAACCCAGGGGCGGGAACCAACCCAATGAACCGAACGTGGCTTTGATGTACGCGCCGTGCACGACCTCACGGGCCACGGGCTTGCGCGCCCGGCTACGCCGTCGATTGGATTCCTCTTCAAACTCGTCTTCATCGCCGCCGCGACGCGCTTCGGAGACGGCCGGAATGGCCAAACTCGTGGCTAACACGGCGATCAGGCTCAGCAGGGATAGCTTCTTCATCGCACTTCCTCAGGTGACGTACCGTTCGAGCGCTAGAGACACAATGTACGTATCAGCCGCTCTTGAATACAAACGGGTAAGTCACGATAACGATACCGCCGCCCTTGGGCTGAGGGAACTTGAACCGCATGAAGCGCTGGCAGATGCAGTTTTCTACGATGGGATTGTTCATCGAGGTCGTGTTGGTCTTGGCCGAGGACACGGAACCGTCCTTGGCGATGACGAACTTGATGACGATCTTTCCGTAGAGGCTCGGGTTCTTGTTCAGCTCTTTCTGGTAGCAGTAGCGGATCTGAGCCAGGTGCTGCTTGATGACGCGGTCGATGACCGATTTGTCGAGAGCACCGAGGATGATCGGGTCACCGGTGGACATGCCCGGCGTACCGCTGCTCTTGCGGCCGAAGTAACCACCGCCGGAGCCGTAACCGCTGGCGCCGCGACCGCGACCGCGGGTACCCAGGCCACCCAGGCCCTCACCCGTTCCACCGCCGCCCAGGCCGCTACCGCGCGAACCGAGGCCGCCGGAACCGTACTGGTTGCCGTACTGGGAGCCGATGACGCCACCGACGAAGCTCGAGGCGCCCACGCCGATACCACCGGTACCGAACATGTTGTTGTTGGCTTCCATCGTGTTGAGGTCGGCCAGGATGCCGGCGCTCTCGGCGATCTGCTTGTCGACCGTGGCCTTGGCCATGGCGACCTTGGTGCCCTTGGCGCGCTTCAGCTTGGAATCCTTTTTACCGACCTTACCCTCTTCACCCTTGGCCTTGGCGCCTTCGCCAGCGTCCGGATTGCCCGTCGGGTCCTTCTTCTTCTTCTCTTCCGGTGGTTCCTCGATCTGAATCTCGGCGAACCGGTCCGGAATGGAGATGACCTCCTGGCTCGGGTCGTAGGGGATGGACTTGATGATGATGCCGAACACCAGGCCGATGAACGCCATCAGCAGGAAGACACCGCCGTACAGGAAGCTGACACCCTCGGTGAGACCGGGGATGACCCGCTTGGCCTGGGGGACTTCCTGGATGTAGAAGATCACGTGGCCGATGTCGACGATGAATCGCGCGTCGTCCGGCAGCTCACAGCGATAGCCGTCTCCGGACTGGGTGGCCCGGCCGCTGGCGATGAGATCGGCCAGCGGGGTACGGTTGCCGCCTTCGTCCAGGAAGCCGACGAAATCGCCGGTGAAGTTGACGTAGACCGAGGAACCCACCCGCTCCACGATCTTGAAGTTGGGGCCGGGCAGGTTCTCGCTGGAGATGAAGAAGGACTGCGGCAGGTCCTTGCGCCGCAGCTCGTCGAACATCATGCCTGCGGGGAGGGTCAACATCGAAACGGCTGCGCCGCCCGTGCTGAGCGCCGGGCTGGAGACGACCAGACCGCCACCGATACCGAAGACGACCGGGATCAGCCCAAGGTAGTTCCCCACGGGGAACGGCTTGTGCTGCTTGTCGCCGACGACGACGGCCTTGTCCTCGATGCCCAGGTGCTTGACGTCCAGCAGGGTGTCGCCCCACACCTGGCCAACCTCGATGATGCGCGGGAGACCTCGATCGATGCCCAGGTCGGACTCGGCCTGCCCCGAGCGCATCACGAAGGACATGACGTCCTCGGTGTACTCCTCGGGGATCTCATCCTCGGTGGGCTCGTCGTAGTCCTCTGCGGCGGCAGCGGGAGGCGCGGCCTCGGCAACGGGCTGCTCCACAGGCGGCGGTGCCACCGGCGGCGCGGGCTCCGGTGCGGGGGCTGCCGCCCCCCGCCCGGCCCCCCGGGGCCCGGGCGCCCCGGGGGGGGGGGAGGCCCGGGCCC
>CAZDDH010000325.1:2658-8297 GCA_964504165.1 uncultured Rickettsiales bacterium
GGGCGGGGGGGGCTGGGGTGGGGGGGCGGCCGCGGCGGCGGCGGGCGCGGGGGGGGGGGCCTCGGCGGGGGGGGCGGCAGGAGGCTGCGGTGCAGCCACGGCCTGCGCAGCGCCTACGCCGAGCACCAGCTTGGTGTTGCCACATTCGATGTGGTCACCGTTCTGGATGACAGAGTTTTCGATTTTCTGGCCATTCAGCAGCGTTCCCGACTCGCTGCCGAAGTCCATGAGCATGATGGTTCCATCGGGATTCCGCGAGACCGCACAATGAGTCTCGTCCATCGCCGGATCCTCGACGCGCAGGATAGCCTGCTCGCCGCGGCCGATGATGACGCTCTCGTCCGCAGATTCAACGGTTTCCCGGAACTCTCCATCAACCCAGATCTGGAAGGAGAGTACAGTTTCGTTAGCCATGAGTACCCCTAGGTACGTGTGTTTTCTCGTTCGTCCCGATTCCTGTTTTGCCCTGCTTGAGGCGTACCACGAGCAAGACGATCTACCTCGAATGAACCTGTCGTTACGGGATCAGTTGATCTCGTGAACCGACTGGTACATCTCCGGATTGAAATCGGTGCGGAGCTTGATCAAGGGGTTGAACGTCGCCTGGCGCTTATCGAGCAGATACGCGCCATGAGGCTTCTTCAACTCACCGTCGACGGATACATCTTCGAAGTCGATCTCCGTCTTCGATTTGTAGATCACCCGTCGATCATCATCGTCCTGTGCCATAGCAACGGCTGCCAGCCCCAAGCTGAACAACGCTGCAAGGCTAAGAGCCAATAGCTGTTTCATAACCAGCACACTCCTCCTTGATGGTGGGCGCTACACTTCTTTTTATACACAAACGAGGGAAGACGGGGATTGTTTCTTTCCGTCTTTACCCTTTCTTTACTTTTTTCTAGCCGGCTCTTCACGAGAACACCGGTTTAGGTCGTCCTATTCAGTTCCCTCGGCGGGCGCAGCCTCTTCTGCAGGGGCGGCGGCCTCCTCGGTGGGGGCGGCGGCCTCCTCGGCGGGGGCGGCGGCCTCCTCGGCGGGCGCAGCAGCGTCCTCGGCGGGCGCAGCGTCCTCGGCGGGGGCGGTCTCCTCGGTGGGAGCCGCGCCGTCAGCCGGAGCCGCGCCATCAGCCGGAGCCGCGCCATCAGCCGGAGCCGTGCCATCAGCCGGAGCCGTGCCATCAGCCGGAGCCGTGCCATCAGCCGGAGCCGTGCCATCGGCCGGAGCCGTGCCATCGGCCGGAGCCGTGCCATCGGCCGGAGCCGTGCCGTCGGCGGGCGGCGCATCGCCACCGGCCTCGCGGCGCTTCTTCTCACCGTTGAGGGCCTCTGGGTCGGTCCAGAGATCCAGGGGCTCGCGGTCCCAGTCCATCAGCTTCTCGTTGTCACTGAGGGCGATCAGATACTCGTCCTGGATGAAGTTCTCCAGGTAGCCCTGGCAGGCCGTGATGTAGTCCGGGTCGTCGGGCACCGCGATGGCGTCCTCCGCCTGCATGACGTAGAAATCCAGGGTCTGGTTGAAGGAGAAGTGAATCTCTTCTGCGCGTTCGCCGTACAGGTCGAAGAGCAGAAAGGCGCGCTCGACGAGCACGCCGAGGATCTTGGCGGCAGCTTCCGCCTCTTCCTTGCGGACCTTCATCAACCGTTCGAACTCGAGCTGATCGGCCTCGGCCTGTTCCTTGTCCGCCTGGTTCTTGTCCACCAGGGTCATCAGATCCATCACCTCGCCAGAACCGTGGTGCTTCTCGTAGACCAGCAGGGTCTGTTTGGCGGCCTTGAAATCCTTGAGCAGTTCGTCCTGGACCGTGGCCTTGTTGAGCAGGGCCAGCTTGTTGCCCGGGTCCACCTTGAGGATGGTGTCGTACTCGCCGATGGCCGAGTCGAAATCGGCGATCCCGCGGTAGGCCACGGCCATTCCCAGGTGGGCATCGACGTCGCCGGGGTACTTGGCCAGCACTGCCTGGAAGCACTCGGAGGCGAGGCGGTAGTCACCGGATTTGAGGGCCAGGTAGCCCAGGTTCAGGTTGGCCTGGAGATTGTTGACGTCCAACTCACGGGCTTCCTTGAACTTGTCGGAGGCGGCGGCATCCTCACCGATCTGCAGGTAGGTGAGACCCATCGTGTTCTTGATCTCCGAGTCCTCCTCGTGCAGCGTCGTCGCCATCTCGTTGAGCAGCAGGGCCATGTCGTACTTGCCCATCTGGTAGTAGGCGCGGGCGAGCACCTTGTAGGCCATGTCGTTCTCGGGGTCCTGGAACAGCACCTGCTGGATCCACTGTTCGGCGCCGTCCATGTCTCCGGCCTCACCGAGGGCACCGGCGAGGTTGAGCATCATCGACACGTCGTCGGCGTGCTTCTCCAGGTACCGCTCGTAGATGTCGGCGGCCTTGCCGGGACGGCCGCTGTCGGCATACAGCGAGGCCAGGTTGATCAGCGCGGGCGTGTAGCTGTCGTCCACGCTGAGGGCGTCCTGGTAGAACTGCTCGGCGTCGCTGGTCTTGCCCAGGCGCACGGCGGTCCAGCCCGCGTTGTAGAAGTACTCGGGCTTCCGCAGATCCTGGCTAAGCTTCGGATTCTCGGGATCATCCGAGATGTCGTGGGGTGTGGCCACGTTGCAGGCATTCTCGAAGTACGTGAATGCCTTCTCGTAGTCGGTCTTGCCCTTGTCCGCTCCCGCATCGAGGACGGCAACGCCGTTTCGATAAGAGGGATCGGGATCGGTGGACGACTCGGCGTCCCCCTTGATGTTGCCTCCCGTCTTGCAGGAGAAGGAGGCCATCAACAGGGCCAGGGCGAAAAACGGTGTCAGATGGTGGGTGCGGATCATTGGTTTACTCCCGTACCTCACTTGGCGTAGTCCATGGTGGTCCAGATGGTCGTGATGAAATCTGGGTCCGGGATAGTCTCCACCATCGGCGGGAACTCCTCGGGGGCCAGCTCACCCAACTTCTCCTGGGCCTTGACCGTGTAATCGTTGTAGATGTTCACTTCTGCGGCAGCGGTCAGCACCTCGCGGTAAGCGTCCTGTACCGGGAAGAGATACCGCTCGTACGCGACAATTTGCAGACTCTGCTGGTAGAAATCGCACTGGTCCTCGGTCAACTTGGCCGGGCACTCGGCGTTCATCAGGTCGTTGTAGAGGTCCAGCACCACGCGGCCGGCCATGTAGGCGCCGCCGATGGACCAGGCGCCCGCAGACTCGTCCTTGGCTAGGGCCAGGTACTTCTCCTTGAGCACGTCCATCTTGGCGGTCTTGTCCTTGAGCTCCTGGCGGCTCTTCTTCTCGTCGGCCGACAGGGTCATGACGTCGAACTTGTCGAATTCGGGCTGGAGCAGCTTGAACTGCATCTCGGCGGCGTCCACGGAGGCGCGCTTCATCTCGGCGCCGCCACCGGCGAGCTTCTTGTGCTCGGAGATGGCCGTCTGCCATGCCTTGCGGGCCTCGCCCTCCTTGCCGGTCTTGAACAGACACTCGCCGTACATCTTGCGGGCGTAGATAACCAGGTCTGGGTCCAGCTTGGCCGTGCGCTTGTCGGTGTAGACATCCTTGTAGGCTTCCTTGGCCTTCTCAATGTCGCCCGATTTCCAGTAGGACTCGGCGATACGCATCAGGATACCGGGCACCGTCGGATCGTCGGGGTGCGCCTCGATCCAGGTGTGGTAATCGGCGGTGGCCTCGTCGTACAGGCCCATGGCCAGCTCGTAGCGAGCGGCACGCTGGATGGCCGTGTCGGCGCTGAGGAAGCCCTCGACCTCGAACTCCGGGTCCCGCTCGTACAGGATGTGGAAGTACTCCAGCGCCGACTCGAAGTCGGTGATGGTGTCGTAATGCTCGGCGATGAAGGCCACGGACTTCTCGTAGAGCTGCCGCTTGGCCTCTTCCTTGTCCTTGGGCTCATCGGGGAAGGTCTCGATGAACTGCTTGCGGAGCTCGACGCTGCGTTCCTTGTTGTCGCCCTTCCAGTGGTAGAAACCGGCGTTGTACAGGGCCAGCGGCGCGGTCTTGGCTGAGCCGAATTCGTCGTAGAAGGCCAGGTAGGCGTCCGCCGCCTCGCCGTACTTCTTGGGGTCGTTCGTGTCGGCCGCTTCCTTAGCCTTGACCTCGGCGAGCTTGACGGTGGCGTTCTGGTAGATGGTGAACAGTTCCTTCTTGAACTTCTCCGTCTTACCCACTTCGTCGTTCGTGTAGAACTCGCGGGCCACCTTGTTGAGGTTCGCCCAGTCTTCGATGGCCTCGTAGGTCAGCAGCATGCGGTGGATGGCGAACTGCGCCGTGTCTGACTTCGGCTTGGCGCGGATGATCTCCAGGTAGCGCTGGTTGGCCTCCTTGAAGTGGTTCCGATCGTCCAGCAGGTAGGCGGCCTTGTAGAGCACCTGGTAGGTGTTCTCCTCGTTGGGTAGCACCTTGGCGTAGGTGTCGCAGGCGCCGATGAGGCGCTTCTCCCACTCGTTGAGCTCCAGGGGAGCGTACTTCTTGAGCGGATCGGTCTCCTTCTCCATGGCCGCGCGCTGCGCCTTGGCTGCCTTGTCCCACTCCTTCTTCTTCTTACCGATGTACTTCTCGATACCGAAGATGGTGTTGGACGCGGCGTCCTTGAGGTACTTGCCGTTGGGGTCGGTGGCGACCGTGACTTCGTACTGCTCGACGGCCAGGTCGTACTTCTTGAGCTTGTAGAGCACCTCGCCGTACCAGAAGCGCATCTCGTAGGAGTGCTTGGAGTCCGGGAAGTAGTCCAGATACTTTTTGTATTCGATCTCGGACAGGACCAGCAGCTCCTTGCTCTTGCGCTTGATGGCCTGCTGGTAGGAGTCCACCGCCGCCTTGCGGAGGTTCTTCTCGATGATGTTGTCGGCCTCTTCCAGGGCCGCGGCGTTGTCTGCGTTGGCCTGGGCCCAGCGGCTGTTGTGGCCGAAGGTCTCCATCATGTAGTCGAGCTCTTCGTTGGCCTGCTCGAAGCGGTCACGCTGCCAGAAGGACTTGATGATCTCGTCCTGGTACTCCGGGTTGTCCGGAGCCATCGGCTCCTCGTTGATGAGGGTCTTGTAGGTCTGGATGACCAGCTCGTTCTTACCCTGCTCGTAGTAGATGTTGGCCAGACGCTTGAGCATCTTGCGGTAGTACTTCTTCTGGCCGTAGCGGGTGAAGTACTCCTTGGCTTCCTCGAGGTTGCCCTCCTCGGAGAAGAACTGGACCAGGTCCTTGAGGGCCTCGTCCTTGAGGGAGATACCCACGTCGTGGCCCTGCTCGATGAGGCGGTCCGTTTCCGAGATGACGCTCTTCATCGTCTCGATGGCCGTGTCGAACTCACCGACGTTGTAGTAGCACCAGCCCAGCTTGTAGAGGGCGAAGGTGTAGATGGCCGAGTCCTTGAACGCCGACGCCTTCTTGTAGGCCTGCAGGGCCTTGTAGGCGTTGTTGTTGTCGAAGTAGTACTCGCCGATGGCGTTGTAGGCGTCCGGCACGTACGGGCTGGTCTGGTACTGCTTGACCAGCTTGGTGTAGGTCTGCAGGCCTTCCTTGCGCTCCTCGAGCTCTTCGAGGGTGACGGCCATGCGGAACAGCACCTCGTCCAGACGCGGGAAGTTCTGGTAGTTGGCCAGCAGGTTCTGGTAGGAGCTGACGGCCTTCTTGTTGTACTGCGA
>CAZDDH010000326.1:0-8202 GCA_964504165.1 uncultured Rickettsiales bacterium
ATGGCTCACCCCTACATCTTGTGGCAGGAGGCGCTAACCGTCTACCCCCCTTTCGGGAAAAGCGCCCTGCCCGCTCCCTTCTCTCGTATGGTCATCGAAGGGAGGCGTGCGTATGCCGCCGCGGTGTGGTGCGTTCGTGTGTTTGTTACTCGTCTTGGCGGCTGGTGGTTGCCGCAACGACGCCCCTCCGTTCGACTATCCATGTGATGCGGAGACCGGTACCGCGGGAACGGCGACCCTGGCCATCGACGTGGGGGCCGTCGAATCCGCCGGTGACGATGATGGCGCCGAAGACGTCGACTGGGACGACGAGGGGGACTCGGGCGGCCCGGCAGAGGGGTATCTGGCCGACGGCCCCTACGACGCGGAGCGCGGCCATGGCTGGCTCGGCGACGGGGAGGCGGCCGCCAAGGCGGCGTGGTTCGTGGATTTCTTTCCGGTGGGCACCCACGACTCCTCCAACCCGTGGTCCGATCACGAGGCGTATCACCGGACCGTTGCTCCTTATCTCTCGTACGTGTCGGGGTTGACTGGCTACCGGGTGGACGTGCCCGACGGGGCCTACCGCGTCACGCTGATGTTCACCGAACCCAGCTTCCCCGAGCCGGGGCTGAGGGTCTTCGACGTCTCGTCCCACGGTGTGGTCTTGCTGGACGACCTGGATCTGGCGGCTCGAGCGGGCCAGGACCAGATCGTCGATATCGCCGTACAGGTGCTGGCCCGGGACGGTGCCATCGAGTTGCAGCTGAAGGCGGAGACCGACGAGCCGCCGGTGCTGGCCGGGCTTCGGATCGAGCCGGCGGTGGAGGGGGCCGGCAATGCACCGGCCTCGCTGGAGAGCCGCGCCGGTGGCGGGGAGGGGCTGCTGCGCTGGGCGTGGCCATCCGAGCCGGCCCGTGGCTGGCTGGTGGCGCGATCGATCGCGGGGGGAGACCACGAGGCGGTCTCCGGGCAGCTGGTGTTGAGCCCGTCGTTCGTCGATCGGGACCGGAGTGCGGGGGAACAGCTTTCCTACCGGGTGTGGCCGGTAGGGGCGGACTGCAGCGCGGGGCCACCGGCGGACAGCGCCTCCATCACCGTGGTGGACGTATCCGAGCTGGGGCTACCGGTCATCGACGTGACCGTCGATGCGGCGGAGTTTGCGGCGATCCACGCCGATCCGACCGAGGATCTGGAGGCGGCCATGACCGTCACCAGCGGCTCCGACTCCGGGAGCGGCATCATCCGGTTGCGGGGCCAGTCCACCCGCTGGGTGCCCAAACGCAGCTTCTACCTCAAGCTCGACAGCGGCACCCTGGACGGCAGGGACCGTCTCAAACTGCTCGCCGAGCAAAATCCACCCAGTCGGCTATGGCAGCTGGCGGCCTACGACCTGTTTGCGCGGATGGGGTCGGTAGCGTCGGTGGCCCGGCCGGTGGTGCTGCGTATCAACGGGCAGGTCTACGGGGTTTACGACGACATCGAGCATGTCGGGGACGACTACCTGGAGTCGCGTGGCTATGGCGTCGATGACCGCTTTCGAGCGGGCTACGTGGATTTTGGTTTGCGCTACGACGACCAGGGGGGGGTGGATCTGGAGGGCTTCGAGAAAAAGGAGAACGAGACCGAACCCAGCCCGGAGCTGGAGCAGCTGCTGATCTGGCTGAACACGGCCGCCGAGCACCAGCTGGAGGAGGAGCTGGAGCAGACCATCGACGTGGACGTGATGGTGGATTACATGGCCGGGCAGATCCTCATCGCCAACCCCGAGGTCATTGACGGCGCCCACTACCTGATCCTCGATCCGGCCAGTGGTGCCTTCCTGATGGCGCCATGGGACCTCAACAACGACACCTGGGATCGGTCCTGGCTGCCGCTGGCCAACAACACGGCGTACGCCGCGGGCGGCGGGTTCCACTACTGGTTGTGGACACGGTTGATGGGCAGCACCACGTTTCGAGAGCAGCTGGTGGCGCGGCTAGAGGTGCTGGCGACCGGCGTTTTTGCCCAGGACACGCCGGGCCGCATCGACTCTTTCGAGCAACTCGTCGGGCCGGCGCTGGCGGTGGAGCCGTTCCTGTTCACGCGGCGCTACGAGGCGTGGGTGGCTTCCGGCCCGCCGCGTATGCACGCCTTCATCGACGAGCGGGCCGCCAATCTCTCCGGGGAGTTGGCCGGGTTTGCCCAGCTGGGTGCGACCGGGCCGGTGATCGTGTCGGTCACGGGCGGGAGCGGAGCGTCCGTGAGTATCGAGAACCGCGGCGATGAGGAGATCAGCCTGACCGGCTGCCACCTGGCCACGGACACCTACGAGCTGGCCATGCTGGAGCTCGAGGGATGGCTTGAACCGGGCGCCGCCGCGACCCGCGAGTTCGATGGCATCGAGCCTGCCGGTGGCTATCTGGTGTTGTCGTGCGGTGAGGGGGAAGGGGAAGGGGAGGGGGACGAGGAAGAAGGCGGCGCCCTGATCACCTCCATCGTCTTCTATCCGACACTGGCCGACGGCGAGGAATACAGGCGCACCGGCGACGGCTGGGCCGTGGGCAGCCCCTGAACCGTGGCGCCTTGCCCAGCGCGCAGGTCACCGCTGCACTGTCGATAGATCGATGAGAGCTTCGTTGTCCATCTCGTCGCATTCGTTCGCGGCCGCCTCGTCGTCCACCACCACCGCCAACTGCAGGTAGCCGGCCAGCTGGCCGGGGCCGAATTGCAGGCTGATGGGAGCGCTGAGCACACCCGAGAACAGGGGGCTTCCCAGGGGATAGCTGGCCAACAGTGTGCGGTCGTTCATCGGATCCACGCCATAGATCGCGACCACCAGATCGTCTGCGGCCAGGATCAAGCCGTCGTTGGCCACCTGGATCAGGATCTCCACGGGCGTTCCAGCGGATTCCTGGCAAGGGCCATAGGCGAGGGGATAGACATTGGGCGCGGCCAGCGCCTCGAAGCTGCCCGGGGCCCCCTGGCGGAAGTTGTTGTAGCTGGGCCAGTTGGAGGTGGCTGGGCTCGGCACGGACAGATCGTCCTCGATGTTGGTGACGTAGAACCCCTGCTGGTTCCAGACCGGGCGGGCGCTGACCCACTCGTCGTTGGCGTCCGCGATCACATACAGGCCGTAGTTGCCGGCTGAATTGGCCACCACGATCTCCGCGTTGCCGTCCCGGTCCACATCGGCGATGGTGGGGTACTCGTTGATGGTCCCCGAGGTGTGGCCCGCGTCCTCCAGCAGGATATCGCCGTTGGTACCGTCATAGACCCACAACCGGGTCTCGTCGGCGTAGACCACCTCCGCCCTCCCGTCCCCGTCAAAATCGAAGACCGACGAGCCGGTTGAATTGGACGACGCGTCCACGACGGGGTTGCTCCAGCGCTCGCTGCCGTCCTGCTCGTAGACCACGTAGTAGTAGATGCTGGCGATGGCGATCTCCAGATCGCCGTCTCCGTCGAAGTCGGCGATGGTGGGGGGCCCTCCCTTGCCGCCGTCGCTCGTGTTCCAGCCGATGATATAGCTGCAGTCGTCCTCGAACAGCCGGACGGCACTGTTGCCGCTGACCACGAATTCGCCGCGGCCGTCCCCGTCCAGATCCGCCACGGCCGGATAGCCGTCCGCGTAGCCCGTCGAACACAAGGTGTTTCCCAGGGGGTCGTAGACTTCACTGCCCGCGATGACCTCCATCACGCCGTCGCCGTCCAGATCGACGCCCACGGAGTGGTAGCCGGAGTTGCTGTAGTCCGCGTGGTAGCCCTGGCCGCCGGTCCCCACCCCCTGCAAGGAGCCGTCCCCACCGTTGAGGATCAATCGCCCGAGGACGACCTCCACGTCGCCATCCCCTTCCAGGTCGTGAATGGCCGGGTAGTTGTTGCGGCATCCCACGGCCGTGGCTGTATGCACCCACTTGAGCTGGCCCTGATTGTCGAACGCTGCGGCATAGCACGTGCTGGTGCCGTCCACCACGGTGACCGCGAGGTCGCCCAGGCCATCGCCGTCGATGTCCCCCAGTGCCACGCCCGAATAGCGGTAGGTGTAGTAGGTGACCGAATCCCACACGACGTCGTGTACGGACCAGTGCACCGCGGTGCCATCCCCGGAGATCAGACGGATCACGCCGTTCATGCCGCCGTTCACGGCGTCGCCCTGGCTCACCGCGATATCAGGGATGTCCCGGTAGTTGATGTTGCCATCGCCGGTGTCGTCGGTGAGCTGGCCGACGACCGGTGTGCTGTAGGTGTTGAGGTGGTCCGGGTAGTCCACAAAGCTGGACATCGACCAGCCGGTAGTCGGATTGAACGAGCCCACCGTGGGCTCGTAGGTGCAGGCCGGATCCACGTAGACGGTGCTTTCCGGTGGTGGATCGTCACAGGGGTCCGGGTTCTCCTCCCCGTCACAGTCCGAATCGATCCCGTCGTACCAGTGCTCCTCGGCGCCAGGGTAGACGTCGCCATTCTCGTCGTCGCAATCGCCGTCCTGCACGGTGTATCCATCACCGTCGGCGTCTGTGGTGTCATCGTCCCCGGTCGTGTCGTCGTCGTCCGTGGAGTCGTCGTCCTCGGAGACGTCGTCGTCGGGTGACCAGGGCTCGGGGCATCCCACCGCCATGAACAGGCTGAAGGCGATCACTGTCCAGGGATGGTTGGCCATGCGTTTCCCCTTCCTCCACGGACGAGGATAACAAATCAGGAGGCTGGGGCCCCGGTCGCCGGGATCAGCGCTGGTTGCCGTACACCAGATAGCCCAACCGGCCCGCCATCGACCACGCGGCGTTACTGCCCTGCCCCACGGCGCCGGCCACCGTCTGATGCCGTTCGTTGCACACGTCGCCTGCCGCGTAGATATGCGCATCGCTGGTACGGCCGGTCTCGTCGATGCGGAAGAAGCCCCGACGGCCGCGCGCCAGCTCCTCGAGCCCTGCGGGCTCGGTGTGGAGCACGCCGATGCGGACCAGCGCCTCGTCGGCGGGCAGCGCGAGCGGGCCCCGATCGGTCCGGATCGTCACCCCCGTGAGCCGGTCTTCACCCTCGAAGGAGACCACCGTCGCTGCCTGATGGAACGTCACATTGGGCAATGCCTTGACCCGGCGCACGAAGGCCGGCCGGGCGCGGTATGGCATGCGGCGGTGCACGATGCGGATGTGATCGAAGCGATCCGTCAGGATCAGCGCGTCCTCGAACGCCGCATCTCCACCGCCGATGATCACCAGCTCGCCGCCCGGGGAGCGGTCGCGGGCCACGTTGGCCGAGATGGCGATGCCCCGACCCTTCAGGCGCTGCTCGCCGGGCACTCCCAGCGTCTTGGCCCGGGTACCGGTACCCAGCAGCAGTGCACCGTAGGGGACCGCCTCGCCGTCGATGGAACACACGCGGCGGTTCGGGTCGATGTGGGTGACCTCAGCGCCGGTTTCCACCTCGATGCCTTCGCCGTGCAGCTGCCGGGTAAGAGCATCGGCCAGTTCCGCACCGTCCGTGAAGCGCTGGCCGGCATAGACGGAGATGGGGTTGTAGACCCGGAGCAACGTGCCGCCCACCCGATCGCTGCGCTCCAGCAAACGGAAGGGGACTCCGATGGAGTGCAGCACTAAGGCGGCGCTGGCGCCGGCTGGCCCAGCTCCCACAAGAATCGCCGGAGGAATGTCTCCCCTCATGAACCCTCCCTGGGATGCGGCCGCGGACGGCCTCTGCATCCTGGATCAGGGATACATGGCCTTGCGGATCAATGCCAGGTCGGCCAGCAGCTTGTCGTGCTTCTGCTCGTCGGCGAGCAGATACTCCAGCAGGTACTTGTGCACGCCCTCACGGTCGTGATCCAGGGCCGCCAGGGATTCCTGGGCCAGCTCGACCGTCTGCCGTTCGATGGCGATGTGCTTCTCGATGTCGCCCCAGACCGCCTTGAAATCGTCCACGGAGACCTTGATGGACTCCCTCGTCAAGCTGTCGATGATCAGCTGCTGCACTCGGTGGTGCATGTTGGAGTCGCGCTGGATCACCTCGGCCACAAATCGGATCAGCGGGTTGCTGGTGTTCTCGATGATGCTCCCCGTCTGGGCCACGGCAGCATTCTCCACCTTTTGCCACTTGCGCATGTTGGCGACCAACCGCTCCTGCCGTTCCTTCTTGCTCATCTTGTCTGACATCTGAGTGCTCCTCTGGGATGAAGTGTCCCGGTTGTTTGTTGGCCTCGCTGGTGAGCAAGGGCCGTGCCAACGTTGGTTCCCCAACGCTGGTTCCCCGGCACCTCCGGGAGTTGGCACCGTCATTGCACATTCCTTTGCACATGAAGAAAAACCGCCAAGGCAGCAAAAGAAGAATATCCCGCACCCATGGGATCTATCGGGCCGATTGGCGGGGTGATTGTCTCAATGACGGGACAGTCGGGAGTGTCTCATTGTGTCTCGAAACGAGACATGTTCCGGGCATTCGTTTGACAACCAGCACGGATAGTCTGCATTGTTAGTAGACAATGTCCGCCAGCCACCGGGCTGACGTGTACAGATTGGGATGACGATGGCTATCGGAACCAGAAAAAGCGAGCTGGCCACCTACGCCGCCCTCGCCCGCAAGACCAAGGTGCTCACAGCCGAGCAGGAGCGCAACCTGGCCCGGCGCTGGCGCGACCACAGGGACGAGTCTGCCCGTGAACGTCTCGTCGTCGCCAACCTGCGCGCGGTCTTCAAGATCGCATCGGAATTCATGAACCGCTATCAGGACATGGAAGACCTGGTACAGGAGGGGGTCGTGGGTCTCGTTCGCGCCACCGAACGCTATGACCCCGAGCGCGGTATCCGGTTCCTCTCCTATGCCGGCTGGTGGATTCGGGCGTGCATCCGGGAGTTCCTGCTGCGCAACCGATCGCTGGTCCGCATCGGTACGACCCAGAAGCAGCGTTCCATTTACAGCCAGCTGGGCCGCGCCAAAAGAGCCCTGGAAGAGCAATATCCCGATTGCGATCCCGCCAAGCGTTTCAAGCGGCTGGGCAAGCTCCTCGACGCCAGCCCCGAACTCGTGGAGCAGATGGAGGGCCGCCTCAACGGCTTCGACCTGTCCCTCGATGTTCGCCTCAGCGACGACAGCGAGACAGCCTACATCGACCTGCTGGCCGACGAGGCCCCGCAGCCCGACGCCGTGGCCACCGCCAAACAGCTGGAACACCTCCGAGGTTTGACTCTGGACGACGCGCTGGAGTCCCTGGACGAACGAGAGCGCTACATCATCGAGAACCGCCATCTGGTGGCGGACGCCATCACTCTCCGGGAGCTTGGTGAACGGCTGGGTATCAGCCGCGAGCGGGTACGACAGATCGAGTTGCGGGCCAAGGAAAAGATCCGCCGGGCGTTCAGCGCGATGCCGGACAGTGGGGAGTTGTTGGCTGGGTAGGGCCCCCCGGGAATCCATACACGGAATTGTTGGCAGTCTTTCGGTCTTTGTCTTTCGGGAGTTCCACCCACATCTTATTGCACGCATAGATCGTTCAACACATGAACGCCGAAGACATCGATGAGATCGCTATCGACATGGTCGTGATATTCGGAGACCATACACCATGATCTCTCGCCACCGGTTACCGCGCTTCCCGGTGAAGATGTTGTCGATCTGGAATCGGGTGACGGCGTGGCGATCCTGCGCGAAGAAGGCGAAGGTACCACAGCCCTTGACAGCGTGACGCTATCCGAGGAAGGCACCCACACAGCGCGTATGTCCAGCATGAAATTGGAATACGCTGATCACTCGTTCAGCTACAATCTACGACGGTGTTCCTAATCCTATTCGGAGGCACAACACCATGGAATCGCGTAGCGGCGAACGGACATTTTGAGGCAGATGGTCGTGTCGTTTCTGTGGATGGGTGGCTGGCTGAATGAAGGCAATGACAGACAAAACAGATAGCTCATCCAAGCCCAGTTCGGAAGAATCTGACGCTCATGTCCAGGAGTTGCAGCTTCTTATCGGTCGGCTCGTCCAGCGATCATTTATCCATCATCAGGCCGGATCTGGCACAGAGGACCCAGAAAAATTAGCCCGAAGAGCTGCTGAGTTGCTTGACGCGATCACGGACACTCGTTCCCGAGAAAGCGCGGATCCAAAAAAGGCACATGCTCGGCGGATGCGCACGATCGGCCAGCTGTCCGCTGGCATCGCACACGAAATCAACACACCGACACAATATGTCGGTGACAACGACACTCCCGTCATACGGAGGATCGGCTGAGCGACTTTCTGACCTGCGTGACG
>CAZDDH010000327.1:0-8193 GCA_964504165.1 uncultured Rickettsiales bacterium
GGGGACGGCTACCAGGACGACGCCTGCGGCGGCACCGACTGTGACGACACCGACCCCGACATCTACCCGGGCGCCGAAGAGATCTGCGATGACGGCGACGACAACGACTGCGACGGCGACGTGGACGGCGACGACAGCGACTGCGCGGGCGACGATGATGATGACGACACGGTCGCCGACGATGACGACGACGATGACGACAACGGAGCGGACGACGACGACGCCGGGGATGACGACGGCCGCATCGACATCGGCGGCGAGGGATGCGAATGCAGCGCCGGGCCGGCGGACTCTACGGGCGCCGCCTGGCTGGCGCTCGGTGCCACGGCGCTGCTGGCCGCACGCCGACGGTTCCGCGCCTGATCTAGAACCCCGCCTCAAGTTCACCCAGCACCCACCGATAACATAGCTGGAGAGATGGATCTCTTCGCGCCCCCGTGCGGACCCTACCGTGCGGGCGCGCGTAACGGAACGTCGGAGTGAGGGGCGGATGGCCAAGGAAGGCACCCGTTTCGGCAAGTACGAACTGCTCGAGCTCATCGGCGAGGGTGGTATGGCATGCGTGTATCGCGCCATGCTCTCCGGGGCGATGGGATTCCGCAAAGAGGTGGCGATCAAGCAGATCATCCCCGAGGGGTTGCGGGGAGATCGGAGCAAACGCCTGGCCCAGGCGCTGATCAACGAGGCCCGCCTGGGCGGTTGCCTCCGCCACCGCAACGTCGTCGAGATGTACGAGTTCGAGCAGATCGACGACGTGTTCTACATCGCCATGGAGTACATCCACGGCGTGACCCTCAACGACGTCCTGGCCCGCATCGAAACCCAGGGGGCCATCCCACCCCGCATCGTCGTCCAGATCGGCGAGCAGATCTGCGCCGGGCTGTCCCACGCCCACGAAGCCACGACCGATGAAGGCCTGCCCCTGCACCTGATCCACCGCGACCTCAAGCCCGCCAACGTGATGATCGACGGGGACGGGGTGGTCAAGTTGATGGACTTCGGCATCGCCCGGACCGAGATCAATCTCTTCCGGGACACCGCCACATCAGAGACCAAGGGCACTCCGCAGTACATGAGCCCCGAGCAGGTCCTGGGGAACAGCCTGGATCAACGCTCCGATCTGTTTGCCCTGGGCTCGGTGCTGGTGGAAATGGTCACGGGCTCCCCGCCCTTCGAGGCCGAGCCGATCTACAAGCTGATGAACCAGATCGCTCGAGGCGACGCGATCAAGGCCATCGAGGAGGTCCACCTGCGTGTCCCGGCCCTCTCTCCGCTGGTGGCGCAGGCGTTGCGGCGGCGCCCCGAGGACCGGCCGCAGTCCGCCGCGGTGATGGGAGAATACCTGGGCAAGCTGGCCCGGACGCTGCCCGGCGACGAACACCTCGACACCTGGATCGGCCCCTGGATGGAGGGGTCCGTCGATGTGCCGGCGGTCGCTGGCAGCTCCGCCAAGAGTGGTGCCGACGCGGACAACATTGACACGGGAGCGCCGACCGCCTGGCACGCGCAGGTCATGGAGCTCCCCGGGACACGGGCGCCCGCGCCCGGCCTGGCGCAGGCCATATCGGCATCCGACCCGGGGACCGGCTCGCCGGGGCACCCCCTGCTCGCCGAAGTTCAGCTGGAGGAGGACGCCGAAGACGAGGCCCGGCGGCCCGCCAAACCGGAATCCATGTTCGTCCGGACCGCCAAGCAGCCGGAGTACCCGAGCGTGGGCAGCATGATGACCGTGTCCGAGACAGGCTCGCTGGAGGTGACTGGATCGGTGTTCACCATCCGCGAGACCAAGCGGCGCATGTTGGCCATCACCCGCTTGGCGCCCCGGGCGCTGCCGTACGGGCTGGCGATGCTGGTGCTGTTGGCCCTGGTCGCCATGGTCCGCGGTGACTCCGAGGGCTCTGACGAGCTGGCCGCCGCCATCGCATGGAGCCAGCTACCCGGCGGGGAGAGTCCCCTGCTCGCGTCGGCCGAGGCGCCGACGGAGGTGCAAGGCTACCGCATGATCGCCGTCGAGCCTGGCGGCTTCTGGATGGGGAGCGCGGACGAGGATCAGGAGCGCGGGGAGGACGAGGCCTACCACACGGTGCGCATCACCCGTCCCTTCGAGCTGGGGACCACCGAGGTCACGCGGCAGCTGTGGCAATCGGTCGCAGAGGCTGCGGGCGTCGCTGCCCCGGCGCCCGAGGACGAAGCCCCGGCGCTCTGTGACAACCCCGAGGGCGACCCCTCCAACCCGGTCGCCTGTGTGAGCTGGCACGACGCCCTGGTGTTCTGCAACCGGTTGTCGATGCTGGAGGGGCTCGAACCCGCCTATCGATTTGATGAGGATCGGGTGCAATGGGTCGAGGACGCGAGCGGCTATCGGCTACCCACGGAAGCGGAGTGGGAGTACGCCGCGCGGGGGCATCAGACCACCGCCTATCCGGCTCCAATCGATGACATATGCCGCGTTGCGAACGTGGAGAATGTCGTCGGCGAGGGCGGCAAACCCTGGCTCGACGCCGGTCGTTTCGACTGCCAGGACGGCCACGCGGAGGCGGCCCCGGTGGGGTCCTTCCAGCCCAATCCCTGGGGCTTGCACGACATGAGCGGTAACGTCTGGGAGTGGGTCTGGGACCGGTACGCCACCTCCTATGGGCGCGGCACCGCCGTCGACCCCACCGGCCCCACGGTCGGCCCGTACCGGGTGCTGCGTGGGGGATCGTGGGACAGCGCCATCTCCACGCTCAGGCTGGCGTCCAGGTTCTATCTGGAGCCGGTGGAGCAGCGGCACGACGTGGGGTTCAGGGTG
This sequence comes from uncultured Rickettsiales bacterium, assembly GCA_964504165.1. Taxonomy (GTDB): domain Bacteria; phylum Myxococcota_A; class UBA796; order UBA9615; family CAYRNR01; genus CAZDDH01. Next base: position 2,792 of record CAZDDH010000327.1, read on the forward strand.
GCGCGGACGGTCCCCACGACAAATCCCGAGTAAGGGTTCTCAGGGAAGATACGCCAGCTGGGCGCCCTGTTCGTCGGCCAGGATCAGAGAGGGCCCCCTCGCCTCGTCGAGCCCGAGCCCGGCCCGCGTCCGCCCCGCACCATCCACCAGCACGACCCCGGCGCCCATGGTCTTCCCCAACGCCGCGGACAGCCGGGGCTTGCCCGTCTGGTCGTTGATGAACAGTCCCGTCCCATCCTCCGTCACGCTCAGCAACGCCCGCTCCATGCCCGTGGCGTCCGCCAGCGCGAATCCAGGCCCCTGGGCAGTGACCGCCATGCCCATGCGTTCGGTGCCCGTCTGGTCCGCCATCATCAGCACCGCCCCCGACTCCCCCGACTCCACCACCGCCTGGACCATCCCGGCCCCGTCGATGATCTCCAGGCGCTGGGTGCGCACGGTCTCGTACTCGGCGCGGGTGTTGCCCGGGCCGCAGGCCAGCCAGCCGGCGATGGCAAGGGTCCCGATCAGCAGGGTCTTGAGGAGGCGGTTCTGGATCTGCAGGGTCCGGGTGTGGCTCATGGCGAGCTCCAGGTTTGGATTAAACGTCGCGATACCGGAGCCACCCCCGCTGCACCATCGTGCGGATGAACAGCGCCAGCCGCTGGTACTCGGGGTCGAAATCGTCCCCGAAGCGCTCGGCCAGCAACGCAGCGATGGCCCGCACGTCCCGTTTGCCGTCGCAGGCGTCCCAGACCACGGTGCCGATCTCGTCGAGGTCGATGGCCAGGTGTTTGCGCTTGAGCCGGGGCTGGATGTACTTGCCCAGGAATCCGCCGGAGAAGCGGGGTTCCAGGACGATGATCTGGCCGTCCTCGGTGCGTTCGACCTCCACCGCGGTCTCGGGGATCAGGTCCAGCAGGTTGCGGGGGTCGTGTTTGGGCACGGAAACCTCGGCCGGCTCAGGCGCGGCCGTGCATCCACTTCTTGAGGAGTGGGGTGATGGCGAGTAGGACGACTCCGGCGCCGAAGGAGAACAGGATCAGCGTCGTCCAGAGGCTTATGTCGTAGTGGTGGCAGATCGCCTCGAGGCGCCCGGAGAGGTAGTCGGCCACCGCAGTGCAGGCGAACCAGACGCCCATCATCAGCGACACGCGGCGCACCGGCGAGAGCTTGGTCACCATCGACAGGCCGATCGGTGAGAGGCAGAGCTCGCCCAGGGTGTGGAGCAGGTAGACCATGACCAGCCACTCGATACCGGCCAGGCCATAGGTGTCGGCGACCTGCTGGCCGAAGTACATCACCACGAAGCCCAGACCCAGCACGATCATCCCGACGCCCATCTTGGCAGGCGTGCTGAGGCCCCAGCGCTTCTTGTCGCTCCAGCCCCAGAACCGGGCGAACAGCGGCGCCAGCAGGATGATGAACAGCGGATTGACGCCCTGGAACACGGTGGCCGGGATCAACCAATACCCCTTGGGAACCGTTGGGGCCTCGTCAGCCTCGACGTCGGCCGTGGCCTCGCTTCCGGAAGGGACCACTTCTTCGGACGGCTGCGCCGTCTCCGCAACGACGTCATCCGGCACGGGAGCAGCGGCGGAGTCGTCGTCTGCTGCTGGCTGTTCAGCGGCGGAGTCGTCGTCTCCGCCAGCGGAATCTTCAGCTGCGGAGTCATCATCGCCCTCAGGAGGTGGGTCACCAGCAACGTCGCCGGTTGTGGCCGTCGGTGTGGTCGGCTCCTCCGCCCCATCGGCGATACCGTCGGCTCCAGATTCGCTTTCCTCGTGCCCCTCCGAGTCCTCCGTTTCGTCGTTCTGCGCTTCCTTGGCTGCTTCGGCCTTGGCCGCAAAGTAGGCGCGGTAGGCGTCGGCTCCATCCACGTCCTTGTCCCCGACCGGTTTCTGGATCAGGCGATCGGTCTGGTCGTACGCGAACAGGTTCATCGTCCCGCCGGCCTGCTCGAAGCCCATCCAGAAGAAGATCACGAACACCGACAGCACGACGATGGCGCCGACCCGCTCCCACTCCTGCTTGGAGTTGTCGCGGTTGGTGAAGACGAAGCCGCCGATGCCGGCGCCCAGCAACACCAGCCCCATGATCAGCTGCACTATCGTTGGGATCTTGGCCATCAGCGGGCCCAGGCCGACGGACCAGATGAAGACGAAGCCGATCATCAGCGCCGAGATGCCGACGGACCAGATCAGGATGTCCAGCCAGTCCCGGGCGTTGAGCCGGGAGTCCTCGGTGACCTCACGCCCTGGCGGGAAGCCGGCGATGCCCAGCCAGCGCTGGCCGAACTGGAACAGCAACAGGCTGAAGACCATCGCTCCACCGGCGAGCAGGAAGCCCACGTTGAAGCCCCAGTCGTTGCCACCGGTGAACAGATTCTCCGCGTACCCGGCGCCGAAGATGGCGATCAACGCCCCGAGGTTGATCCCCATGTAGAAGATGGTGAACGCACCGTCCCGCCGGGGGTCCTTCTCCTCGTACAGTCCGCTGACGATGGTCGAGATGTTGGGCTTGAAGAACGCGTTGCCGGCGATAACCAGCGCCAGTCCGTAGTAGAGCAGATCCTGCGAGCCCATCACGAACAGGCCGGTTCCCATCACGATCCCGCCCAAGAAGATCGCCTTGCGCGCCCCGAGGATCTTGTCGGCGAAGTAGCCGCCGAGCAGGCCCGAGAGGTACACCAGCAGCAGATAGGTGGCGTAGACCTTGAGCGCCTCGTCGCGGATCACCTGCTCGCCGCCCTGCATGTCGGCGAAGACCACTTTGGCCAGGTAGAGGATCAGGATCGCCCGCATCGTGTAGAACGAAAAGCGCTCCGCAGCCTCGGTCCCGAACAGGACGTACAATCCTGGTGGGTGACCCTTTTTCACCGCTTGCTCTGCCATGTCTTCACCTTTTCCGGATCGTCAATGGACGATACCCCACCCGCTGTCCGCAGATATCACGTTGCCGTCAAAAAGGCACGCGGGTGCACGTACGGGGGCATAAACGTCCCACCCATGTGTCATTTGCGGTATCTTCCCGGTCCCGAAACGCTCGAGCGCGAGGTTGTTACCGTATGGAAACGAGACGATCACGGACGGCCACCATCGGCCAACTCTTCGTCCTGCTGGCGCTGGTGGCCATGTTGCCCGCCCGTGCGCAGGCCCAAACCGACGGCAAGACCACCAACTACCTGTTTGCCGCATCGGAAGCGCTGGACGACGGCAACCACGAGCTCGCCCTGTCGATCCTGGAACAGGCCCGTCAGGACGACCCGGACAACTGCATCCTCCACGAGTATCTCTGCCGGGCCCACGCGGGGCTGGGGCACCTGGTGGAAGCGCGGAAGGAAGCCCGCATCTTCGAGGGATGCATGGAACCGGAGGACCAATCCATCCACGATGAGCTGACGGTCCTGGTCGATGGGCTGGCGGAGGCCGACGCCCGCAATACGGAAGAGCAGCGGGGCAACGAAGACGAATTGGTCAGCGACGAACCGGATGGCTCCGAAGGCAAATCGTACGAGGACGAGCGGGACGATCGTCTGGCCGAAGATAGGGACGCCGCGCCAGATGAACCATCGGCAACCGGAGGCCCAGATTCCAAGCTGGGTCCCGTACTGATCGGCGTGGGTACGGCGATGACCGTGGGATTCAGTGTCACGGCCGTGATCAGCTACCAGCAGGGCCAGATCTACGCTGCAGACGGCAACACGGCGGCTCACGCCGAGGGGCAGAAGGTCTATTACGCATCTTTGGTGGGGGCCGGAATTGGTGGTGCACTACTGGTCGGGGGTATCATCTCCACGGCTGCCCAGAAAAACGGCCAGCGGACAACCGACCGGGACCGCGGTGAGCGCCCCCTGCGTCTGACCCTCGGTCCCGGGCCCGGAGAGGCCGGGCTGTCGCTGGTGTGTACATTCTGAGCAGACCGAGACCAGGATAGCGAGATGGACAGGATTCAGATCGGCCGTTACTGGATCGAACGCCCCATCGGCGTCGGTGGAAGCGCCACCGTCTACCAGGCACGCCTGGAGGACAGGGATGACGCGCCCGCCGTAGCCGTCAAGCGCCTCAACCCTTCTGAGACCCGCGATCAGGCCGGCGAATTGCTGGTCCGCGAGGCCCACATCGGGAGCCTGATCCAGCACGAAAATGTCGTGCGGACCCTGGACCTGCTCCGGGTGGGCCAGGAGTACTTCTTGGTCTCGGAATACGTGGACGGCCCGGACCTGGGCGAGATCTTGGGCCACTCGCGGGAGCACGGCGGCCAGCCGCTGGAGCCCGGGCTCGTCGCCGGGATCGCCACCCTGCTATGCCAGGGGCTCAACCACATCCACAACCTGCGTGACCAGCACGGGCAGCACCTGGGGCTGGTGCACCGTGACATCAAGCCGGCCAATGTGCTGCTGGATGCCCAAGGCCACGTCAAGATCAGCGATTTTGGTGTCGCACGCACGCGCGATATGGCCGGGGCGAGCCAGGATCCCCTGACGACGCCCCGCTACGCAGCCCCCGAGGTGTTGATGGGCCAGCCGGCAACGGCCGCCAGCGACATCTATTCGCTGGGCCTTGTCTTGCTGGAGGCGTTGACCCTGCGCGTACCCCCCCTCCCGACGCCGGGCCCCGGCCGTTCGATGGCCGAGGTGGCCCCCTCGGTGGAGGACCCCCTCGCAGCGGTCCACTCCCAGGCCGAGGCCCTGGCCAAGGTGATCCGCAGCATGGTGAAGCCCGAGCCGAGCGAGCGGCCCCAGTCGGCGGCCTCCGTCGGGCAACGGTTCTTCGTACTGCGCAGCGCCTATCCGATGCTGCGCCCCCTGCCGCGGTTCGTCGAGGAGTGGGTGCTCCAGGTGCCCCCGCCCCAGCGGTCCCTCATCGACGAGTTCCCCACCGGGGGCAAGAGCCCGGCCTCCCTGCTGGTCATCGTCGCGCCGCCGACCCCGGCTGGGCCGCCTCCGGCGACTCCGCCCCCCCAGCCCGCCGCACCGCCGCCTACACCCGCCGCGCCCCAGCCGGGGGCGCCGCCAACACCGCCCCCCATGCCGCCCCCACGGACCTCCATGGACGACGACGGGGAAGGCGAGAGCTTCAACACCTTCGACACGCTGGCCCAGTGGGCCTGGGACTCGGGAGCGATCCCCCCCACGGGCGCCGACAAGATGTACGCGCCGTCCTACCCCGCAGACCAGGCGGATTCGGACGTCTACAGTGATGCGGAGGAGGACACGGAAGAGCCCACCGAGGACGGCATCCTGGATTCGTCCACGGATCAACCGGCCGTCCCGGAGCCTCCGCCACCGGCCGCACCACCGATGCCGGCCACACCTCCGCCGGCCGCACCACCGATGCCGGCCACACCCCCGCCGGCCGCGCCACCCCCCCCCGCCCAACCCCCCCCCGCCGCGCCCCCGAATAAGGCCAAACCCCCGCCGG
>CAZDDH010000328.1:0-6078 GCA_964504165.1 uncultured Rickettsiales bacterium
CGAGTGGTGACCACAACATGTAGGGGGTGGAGGCGCTAACCGTCTACCCCCCTAACGTTTTTGGTTTTGGACTCGGCCATATCACCCTCCTGGGATAGTTGTGCGGAGGAGGAAACTAGACCCACCGAGGACCGTGAACTGCAGCAGCTTGACCCAACCGGTAACACCCCCCCTACACAGGCATCCCGGTCTCTCCTCCCGAAGGATCAAGACTATCACAGGAACGGACTGGCCAGGTATCCGCTGCGGCGGCCTGGTGTGCTGGGCGACGGGGAGGAGGGGCAGGCCGAGCCCCCGCAATACCCCAGCGACTCAATGATCATGATGTGGCACCTTGCCCGCGAGCACCTCGAAGGCCAGCATCACCCCGTATTGCCACGGATCGGAGCGGCTCGTGGGCGGGTCCAGGTTGCCCTGTAGACGCACGCGCAAGCGGTGTACGGGGCGGAAGGTGACGTCGGCGCTGGCCCGCTGGCGGTAGCCGGTCCACTCCGGGTCGAATGGGTCGCCGTCCAGGCCGGAGACCAGTTCGTACCGCGTACCGACCTCCCAGCGGCGGGCCAGCCGGCAGACCACGTAGGTGTAGCCCCCCCAATCCCAGTCCGTACCCTCGATGGTGTGCCGGTATCGCATCATCAGCTCGGTCTGCCAGGTCAGGCCAAAGCGGCCCTCCTCACCGCCGGGCAAGAGGGCCAGCACCAGGTCCGTACCCAGGATCTCCGTGCGGGCGCCAGGGCCGGACGCACTGGGGCCGAAGGCGCCAGAGAGGCCCCACGAGAGGGACGCGGGCCCTCCCACAGGGAAGCGCTGCTTCAGCGACGCGACGTACAGCAGATCGTCGAAGCCCTCGAATTCCAGCTCCTCCTCGCCCCAGAACGAACGGGCCCCCTCGCTGGACGCGCTGGTGGCGGATCCCACCAGGGCCATCTGCCAGGGGACGGGGAGCTGCCACTTGATCTGCACGCCCATGCCCCGGCTCCCCACCCCGCCGAAGAACTTGCCCAGCACCAGCGGCTGGTCGAGGAACGCCCAGTCCGGGAGGTGCGTCGGGTTGAAGGCCCCGAACGGAGTCAGGTACTGGCCGGCCGTCACGTCCACCCCGAGGGGGAGTCCGTGGAAGCTGGCGAACACCTCCTCGATCTCCACGTGCTCCAGGCCGAAGGTCACCGAGCCGTGGAGGCGGATGTGAGGGGTCACGGTGGCCCCGGCCTTGAGGGCCAGCTGTTGGAGGAAGAAGCCACTGTGATGGGGATCGTGGTGGCCTGTCATCAGCGGTTCGTTTGCGGAAAAGTAGGCAAATCCCACGTCGGCGATGAAGGCGATCTGCAGGTGCTCGTGGAGGCACCCGCCGTGGGATTCGTCGGCCACCTCGTGGCCGTGGGGTTCTTCGTTGGCCTGAACCCATCGGGGTCCGGCACAGGTCAGCAGCAGGGCCAGGCCCCCGCTCAGCACAAGACGGTCTAGCATGGTCATCTCCACAACGACGGCGGCGAACAGCCGGCCGGACGTCGGCAACGGTCACGGGTTGGCAGGCGGGCACGGCGGGCGCCGCTCCGCGATGTCGGGACGGGGTCAGCCGGTGGAGGGGGGGGAGAGCTTGGGGGCCAGCGAGAGCAGCGCGATGCCGCGGAAAGCCGCGGCTTCAGAGGAGTGGGACGCCGTCGTTGTACGGGCGCGGGCCCGCACCACCGTCGCGCCGGCGGCGGCCAGGCTCGATGCGTGGTACGCGGCCGGGAGCTGCTGGCACGCGTCCACGCCGCGGTGGCGGCCCGACTGTTCCTGCCGTACCCGCGGGCTCGCGTCGTCGCTGGCAGCCGATTCGTCGTGATGGGCGTGGTGATGACGGCACTGGTGCTGGAGGTGGACGACCTGCCCGGTCGCCTCGTCCACAGCGTGGGGGACGCCGTGGAAGTGGATCGCCGCGCCGACGGTGCCCAGGCACCAGACGATGCTGGTCAGCAGCAGGATGGCGGCAGTCAGGCGGCGGTTGGCTCGCAAGGTGCCCTTCCACTCCGGGCCACGGGGCCCGGCACGTTCCCGAATGATAGGCACGCGCCGCTGGCCGTCAACTCTCCGGCGGAGTAGAACGCCCCGCCCGTGTGTCTAAATCCCCGTACGACGGGTTTGGGCGCAGTCGGGAAGGATCAACCCGTGTACAAGGACACGCTGCGCAGCATCAACGTCATCTGTTTTTCGGTCTGTATCCTCTGCATCGTCACCGGCGTGGCGCTGAGCATCATCTTCATCTGGGGCGACGTGAATTCCTGGATCGCCGGCAAGACCCTGCTCTCCATCGGCATCCTGTTCCTGGGATCCACCATGGCGCTGTTCGTCAACCGTATCGTCGGCAAGAAGATCGTCATCGGCAACTCGCGCTACGCGCTGGATGATGATGTGTGATCCGGCGGGCCCGCGATCCGGCTCAAAGCGGGTGCTTGCTCAAGAAGCGGTACAGCGTCGCCCGCCCCACCCCCAGCAGCTTGGCCGCTCTGACCTTGTTCCCGTTGGCCGCCTTCAAGGCCGCCCGCACGGCGAGCTCGTCCAGCTTGTTCCGCCGGCCCGCCCGGAGCGAGGAGAACGTCTCGGCGGCCAGGTCCGCGGGGCCGGGCTCCGCGTCCAACCCTGCGGCAGCCACGGAACGTTCCTGTCCGGTATCGAACGGCGAGCGGGGCGCGGCGACCGCGTGCAGCTCGGCGGGGAGGTGCCGCGGACGGATCGTCTCCCCCTTGGCCTTGATCAGGGCGTAGTGGACCATGCTCTGTAGCTCCCGCACGTTGCCGGGCCAGGCGTAGTCCATCATCTGGGCCAGCGCGGCCTTGGACAGGCCCTCGGTGCGGTAGCCCTCCTTGGATGCCTTCTCCATGAAGTGCTGGGTCAGCAGGGCGATGTCGGTCTTGCGCTCACGCAACGCCGGGAGTTCGATGGGGACGACCTTGAGGCGGTAGTACAGATCCTCGCGGAAGTCCCCCTTTTGCACCGCCTGCGCCAGGCTGACGTTGGCCGCGCTGATCAGGCGCACGTCCACCTGGATTGTCTTCTCGCCGCCCACCCGCTCGAAGGTGCCTTCCTGCAGGGCTCGCAGCAGCTTGACCTGCAGCATCTTGGGCAGATCGGCCACCTCGTCGAGGAACAGGGTCCCGCCGTCCGCCAGCTCGAAGCGGCCCTTCTTGTCCTTGATGGCGCCGGTGAAGGCCCCCCGCACGTGGCCGAACAGCTCGCTCTCCAGCAGGCCCTCGGGCAGGGCGCCGCAGTTGACCGGCACGAACGGGGCGGTAGCCCGGGGCCCCTCGTCGTGGATCGCCCGGGCCACCAGCTCCTTGCCCGTGCCGCTCTCCCCCTGGATCAGCACCGGGACCTTGTGCTGGGCCAGCTCGCGGATGGTGTCGAAGGTCTCCTGCATGCGCGCGTCGCGGCTGATGATCCCCCGGAAGCCGTCCTCCGAGACCATCTGGGCGGTGATGTCCTGCACCGTGCCCACGGACCGCACCGGCTCGCCTTCGGGGCCGTACTCGGTCTTGCACTTCTCGTTGACGTACTTCAGCGATCCGTCCCGCAGCAACAGGCGGTGCACGATGTCGTACGGGGTGCGGTTCTTCACCGACGAGGCATAGGCCGCGTTGACGAACGCCCGGTCGTCCGGGTGGACCGTCTCCAGGAACGCCTCGTAGGTGGCGCCGAACTGATCGGCCGGCATCTCGAAGATGCGGTAGATCTCGTCGGACCAGTAGAGGGTGTCGGTGACCAGGTCCAGCTCCCAGTGGCCCAGCAGGGCCATCTCCTGGACCTCGCGATGGAGCGCTTCTTTGTGGAGGAGCTCATCGCGGGCGCTGCGCAAGGCCGCATTCTCGGCTTCCAGCTCCCGGATCCGCCCCAATAACTCGTCCCGGCTCGGTCTGGCTGTCATGGGGCGATATCCAACCGGATGAGTCGATAAAAGACAAGGGTACCGCCATGATTGGCTCCTTCCGCAGGACGAGCGGGCCCCCAAGCGGTGTTGATAGGATGGAGGCAGGACCATGGAATTCGTCGCCATCGCTTCCATCGTAACCGTCGGCCTAGTGGTCGCAGCTGTGATGTACCGTGGCAAGCTCGATCCGATCCTCGCGGGGTGGCAAAGCTGGGCCGAAGGTGCCGGGCTGGAGTACCGGGAAGAGAATTTCGAAATCTGGCGCTTCGCGGTGATCGAGGGAGTGCTGGACGGCTACGACGTCGCCGTCCGTCTGACCAGTGCCCGGCGCAAGCGGAGTGGAATCGCCCGGGACACCAGCGTCGAGGTCCACCTGGGCGACCAGCCGCCGGCGGGGCTGCAATTCATCACCTCGACCCTGTTCGACCGGGTCGTCGAGACGTTCAGTCAGGCCGAGATCGAGAGCGGTGACGAAGCCATCGACGGCACGCTGGCCTTCTATGCCCGGGACCTGCCGCTGGGGCGATGCATGCTCCGCACCGCGGCCGTGCGCGAGGCGTTCCACCACTGGCTGGAGGACGCCAACTACGCCTCCCTGAAGGGCCAAAAGCTGTTCATCCAGTACGACGGCTGTGAGCACATCGATGTGGGGGAAAAGGTGACGGCGGCGGTGGGGCTGGCCCGCGCCTTGGAGTGCTCCGTCTGGACACCCTTCGAGCAGCTGGGGGAGGCGCACGGATTCCAGCTGAGGATGCGCCGGGACCGGGCGGAGGTCCGGGGGCGGACCGACGACAGACTGGACGTGCGTGTCCTGGGCCAGTTAGCCCGCAAGGGCGGGGCAGCCACGACCATCCGCGTCGAGGTCCCCTGGCTCCCCGAGGAACTCCGCGTGGCCTACCGCGACGTTGGGGGCGAGCCTGGGAATGTCGAGTTCACCGATCCCATCATGGGCCGCTTGCTGGCTGTGGAGGCTGAAGATCCGGACGCTGCACGGCAGCTGCTCCAGGACGACGACATCCGCGCCGACCTGCTGGCCGTCGTGCACGGTCACCCGGCCTCGACCGTGGCCAATGGGCAAGTGATGCTGGAGGTGCCGGGGGTGCCGTTCGGGGAGCTGGAGGAGCTGTTGGAGCTGGCGCTGGCGCTGGGCCGGTCGCTGCGCGGCAGGCTCTAGCCCTCGTCACTCCGTCTTGTCCCCCGGCGTATGCGCCAGCGCCGCCGTTACCAGATTGCGGTTCGCGTGGCGGTCGAAGCGGCGGGCCCCGTCGAGTAGCTGGCGCATGACCGCCCGGGGGTTGGTCTTCTCGGCCGGGCACTCACAACGGGAGACGGGGTAGCCGGCCAGGCGCACCAGATCGGCGCAGCGGCGCTCCTCCACGTCGGCCAGGGGGCGGATCAGGGTGATGGCCCCGCCGAAGAGGTCCTGGCGGGCGGTCATGGTGGAGCACTCGGCGTGGGCCAGAAGGTTGAGCAGGGCGGTCTGGGCCAGGTCGTCGTGGTGGTGGCCCAGGGCGACCTTGCGGATGCCCAGGGACTGGGCCAGCTCGAAGATGTGTTTGCGTCGCTGGCGGGAGCAGCGGAAGCAGGTGATCTCCCCTCCCCCGTCCGGATCTCCGTCGGCCAGGCGGCTTTCCGGCTGGTGCCAGGGCACACCCAGGCTGCGGACCCAGGGTTCCAGGGCGTCGCAGCCGGCGCAGTCCCGGCACACTTCCTCGGTGTGCACGTGCACGGCCTCCACTTCGAAGTCGAAATCCCGGCGCTTTTGCAGGTGGACCAACACGTCCAGCAGGGCGAGGCTGTCCTTGCCGCCGGAGATGGCGGCGAGGATGCGGTCGCCGGGGCGGATCAGCTGGTGGGCGGCGATGGTGCGCACGACCCTGGAGGTGATGTTGCGGCGTTGGCGGGTGACCTTGGGGGAGGTGGGGTCGGGCATGAGGGACAGGGTACTACGGAGGGTAGATGGGGAGGAGAAGGTCGGGTCAGAAGCGGAAGCGGCGCAGGGCAACGAAGGTGCCAAAGGCCAGCAGCACAAGGGATGAAGCCGGGGTGGTGCGGCCCTGGGCCGTGCAGTCACAGGCTCCGTCGTCTCCTTCGAAGATGATAAAACCGTCGTCTTCGGTGACGTCGTCGTCATCGTCGGCCGCGTCATCGTCATCGGCCGCGTCGTCGTC
>CAZDDH010000328.1:6092-8138 GCA_964504165.1 uncultured Rickettsiales bacterium
GTTGGTGGTGGTGGGTGGCGTCGTCGTCGTCGTCGTCATCGGCCGTGTCGTCGTCATCGTCGTCATCGGTGGCGTCGCAGTCGGAGTCGTCGTCGTCCACGTCGCCGTCGCAGTCGTTGTCCAGACCATCGTCGCAGACCTCTGTAGCGTCCGGATTGATGTCGGCGTTCTGGTCGTCGCAGTCGCCTTCGCAGGCAGAAAAACCGTCCATATCGTCATCCATCTCATCGGCGGGCAGGACGCCGTCGCAGTCGTTGTCCTGGCCGTCACAGATCTCCGGGTTGCCAGGGAAATTGTCCGGATCGGCGTCGTCGCAGTCCCCGTCGCAGATGCTGGAGCCGTCTCCGTCGTCGTCGGGGCAGCACAATCCGATGGGGTTGTCCGCCCTCGGGGTGCCATAGTCTCCGGGCCCGCCGCCAACGTCGAACTGGGCGTCTGCCGGTGTCAAGCACCAGGCGTTCGGACTGTCGTTGAGCGCCACGTCGTAGTTCGGCGGATCCAGGTAGGCGGTCTGACCGGCCGCGACGGGCCAGCTATTGTTGCTGTACGCCACGCGGTCCATCACGATGGCGTCCATCATCAGGGTGATCTCGTCGGAGCTATTGCCCAGCTTCAGGTCGCTTGTGAATTCCCAATCCACCTGCACCAAGTTCCCGTTCTGCTGTGGATCCGAATTCTGCGCCAAGACCAAATACCCACCCGCGGTAATGATCAGGGAGCCGACGATGGACTCGAGGTTCTCTGAGTCGGAGAGGGTCCAGCCCATCAACTCGATGTCGGTGGCGGAGGCGTTGTAGATCTCGATCCATTCGCCCCGTGCATCATTGACCACATCCGGATTGGCCATGAACTCGGTGATGATGATGTCGCCAGCGCTGATGAAATCCTCGTCCACCAGGCCATCGCAGTCGTTGTCCACCATGTCCTGGGCCTCGATGGCTGCTGGATTCACGGCGCCGTCCGCGTCGTCACAGTCCCCCGCGCAGGTGCTGTAGCCATCGGCATCGTCATCGGTACAGGAGCGGTAGAAGATCACCGCCAAGCCGTCGTGTAAAACCTGATGGGTGTTACACGAGTACTCCAGGCCATCGGTAACGTCGGGCTGGATACCCACGGTGGCGGAGGCGCCATTGGTGTAGTCCACCTCACCGGTCACCACGGATTCGTACTGGAAAACGATCTCCGAGTCCTGCTCGTAGAGGATCACCTGGAACGTGAAGTGGGAACTGCTGACGTAATGGGGGATATCCTCCCACTGGACTACCAGGTACTGGTTGGGGGACGTGCCGAAGAACTCGTAGTACACCGCGTCCGCGTTGGCATCCGCTGGATTGAGATCGTCCCACAGCGGCATGATCAGCGTATTGCTGTTGAAGGTAGAGGCTGGAATGCAGTCATTGAGATAGGTCAGGGGTTCGTTCCCACCGGCCACGATGGCGCCGTTGCTTCCGACGGTGATCTCGGAGTAGGCGGTGCCGTAAAAATCGAATGAGAACGGCAACGTCAGCGTGGCTCCATCGTCGTCGCCAAGGCCGAGGTCAGTGCCAGAAATCGAGATGTCGATCCAGTTGTACACCGGCCCGTTGGGTTCGTCCGAATCCAGGTAGTGGTAGCCGCCGCCATCCGGGCCTCCAGTCAGGGACCAGGCCTGGCTGGGAAGAGACAACAGGAGTATCGCGAGCAGGCGTGTACGGACCGAGGGAATTCGCATCGAATAAGAAAAAATCATTGGAAACCTCCAAGGGGAAATGGGGTGACGGGCTCCAGAAGTTCCCAATCCTGAAATTCATCGAAAACCGAAGACCAGGAAGACGCGGTTCCGCTATCGGCGAGGGGATGCCGTGAAGAGGGCTGAAACGCCCAGGGAATGCCTCGGGACGAGGAATGGGAGGGGGAAGGTCGGGTTAGAAGCGGAAGCGGCGCAGGCCGACAAAGGCGCCGAGAGCTAGCAGGGCCAGGGCAGAGGCCGGAGTGGTGCGGCCCTGGGCCGTGCAGTCACAACCGCCGGTGTCGTCGTCGTCGTCGTCCTCAGCTGCCTCCTCCGAC
>CAZDDH010000329.1:0-8121 GCA_964504165.1 uncultured Rickettsiales bacterium
TTCTTGGCTCAACTGGTCCTGGAAAGGGGGATTCGGGCAGGGAACTTCAGATTAGGTTAATCGAGGGGAGAGGGGGTGATCCAGACGGGGCACGGCTTCAGCCCGTTAATGATGCCCAGGAGGGTAATGCAAAACAAAAAGCCTGGCACCTGACTTTTCGGCGGGCAGGCTTGAGCTGCTGTCCCACACGTCTCTACCGGTATCCGTCACTGGGGTGAGGGAACGCAACGTGGGATGCATGGCTCAGCTACGAGTAGAGATCAGGGGGATGGGACAGTCAAGGTGAGCCAAAGCCAACGTCTTAAACGCGCTGTGCTTCACGGATAGTTTCTGGAAAACGCAAAACGCCTACCAGCGCATTTCTGTCAGAATGTCTCCTGTCTGTGCGTCAATGAAAATGCACAATTCATCATCTAGGACAGCTTCATTTTCCCCGGGATTCATTGGTTTGTAATAAATGAGCCAATATTCTTTATCCCCTAGCTTTGCGCGAATCTCCGTTTCAATCCACTTTTCAATGCCTTCATCGCCAATGGTTAATTCGCTCGCGGGGGGCAGGCATTTGTTAGTATCAGTTGTATATTTGATTATCTCTGCAGTCTTGTCATCAACTTGATAATCAAGTTCAGCAGCTCTTTCACTGGCGATTGATTCGGCCATGTCTTTCGGTATACTTTTCTCATCCGATCTACAACTCCAGGCCAGGGATAATAGCGATATTCCAATGAGAATACACCATGGGGTTGGATGCGTCTGCTTTATTTTTTGTGTCCACATAGCGCTTAGTCTCCCAGCAAGTAGCTTGGGTGCAGCGGGCGTCTAAGTAATGTTTGTCCTTCTGTGACTGGGTCATACCTCTTGATAGCTTCCGATGGAGTGCCGAGATAATATGGTATCTTCATCCTTTTCGATTCCGCCTTGTCCTTGGGGGAGAATAGCTCTTCACTATAGCTTGAGCCGTCGCCGTGTGTATGGTACGTCGCGCAGACATCCAGATGTCTGGGGTAATTCAGCTCAAATGAATTCCGCCAACCAGCCTCAGGCACTGTATGTGAAAATGTCCCATCTTCATTCGCGTAGATATAACCAGCGTATTCAGTGTCCTCCGCGATGGACGTTGGTAGTATTTCGTCCAACGCAGCATAAGCTGCTTCATCCATCGTGTCGTAGTGCTTCCCCGGCACAAGCCCTGTGGAGTCCACCCAATTCACTGGATCGCCGCGGGTATAGAGATAAAAGTTGAATTGACCACCGTTAAAAAGAATTGGGTCCTTTGACGTCCAACGACCAGCTTCTGGTTCGTAGTCTCTGAATCCAAACCTGACTAGACCAGACAGATTATCGCCCAGCCCCCCAGCAAATCCAACAGGAAGACTGAATCCAGGATTGTTGTCCGCTAGCAACACGCCCCAACTATCGTACTCGAGTGCTTTAACGACGACACCGCTGGCATCCGTCACGACTTTGGGTGTGCCGACCTGGTCCGATGCCACGTAGTACCACTCCGCGGATGCCCAGGGGTTCCCTCTCTGGAACGCGACGAGATGTCCTGAGGTGTCGTAGTAGTACACGGTCATTTCGTTTTGACCGTCGCGGGTAGCGGTCAACTGGAATGGCTGACTGGGGTTGCCGTAGTAGTATTGTAAAGTGCCATTGTCATCCGTCCTGGAGACACGGCG
The DNA here is from genome assembly GCA_964504165.1 of uncultured Rickettsiales bacterium. Lineage (GTDB taxonomy): Bacteria > Myxococcota_A > UBA796 > UBA9615 > CAYRNR01 > CAZDDH01. Next base: position 1,680 of record CAZDDH010000329.1, read on the forward strand.
GGCCATGCCGTCGTACGCATAATACGCCGTTTCTGCTCCGACGGTGGCTTGGAGGAGTTCACCTCGGGTACTGTACTCGAAGAGGTCGGGGCCTCTGTGAGTCATGAATCCGTCGTCGTCGAACTGGTATGCCACTCCGTCCAAGGTTGTCAGGCGGTCCTGGCTGTCGTAGGCCGCCGCCGGGAACGTCCGATTGCTGTTGACGTCGTATCCATAGGATTCGAATAGCTGACCATCTTGCAGGACCTCGCTGAGCTGCCCATCGTCGTCATAGGTGTAGTCGTATGCGTGGGACACGCCAGCGATTGTCTCGGTTTTATTGGAGATACGTCCAGCATCGTCGTAGGTGTACTCGATATTGTAGGTTTCCGTACCCGCCACGGTGTGGATTCGCTGTGCCGGTCGTCCCATGCCATCGTGGTCGTAGATGACGTCCTGGGTGCCGTCCAGCATGGCGTCCACCGCCCCAGCCGGGCCGTTCCGCGTGAACGTAAATGGGCCGTATTCGGTGAGCAATCGGTCGTCGTCATGATCCAGGGAGATCGCGGTGCTGTCCGCGCCGATCGTGATCACTATGTCGGTGACGATGAGATCATCATCGTACGTGTAGTAGAAACCACCGTTGGTGAGACCGGACCACAATTTGCTCGTCACCAGCGCCCCGTCGTACTCGAAGGCGAGTTCTTGCGGGATGCCTACGCCGGCTGGCGTATGGGTGATGGTGGAAACCTGCCGGGTGTTGCCATCGTAGTCCCAATTCACCGTGCCCTCGTCGTAGTCCAACTCAACCAGACGGTCCCCGACTGTTTCGTGCGAGATGTCGAGGGTGCGCCCGCTGGGGAGCTCGATGGTCGTGAGGGACCGGTCGAGATCGTAGGTGTTGAGGTAGCTGTCGTTCGAATCTGGCGGCGTGTAGCTTTGTGCCTGATCCAGGACGGTGTAGCCCAGCTCGTGCACGTCACCGCTGGGCATGGTGATGGCCTCCACGTTTCCGTTTTCGTCGTATTCGAAGTCGTAGGCCAGGCCGCTGGGTAGCGTGGTGCGAATGACCCGGTCCGCGTCGTCGTGGTCCCAGCTGGTCTCCTGACCCAGGGCGTTCGCGGCCGAGATCAAGCGATTGCGCGCGTCGTACGCCATCTCGACGGACATGTCCCCCTGGGCGACCAACTCAAGACGGCCCAAGGTGTCGTACCCGATGGACGACAACTCCACGGCCGGATCCACGTCGATCTCCAGCGGCCGACCCTGCTCGTCCACCCAGACGCTGGTCTGTCGTCCTTCCGCGCTAGTGGAGGTGACCATCGAAGTGCCCACGTCGTAAGTGGAGGTAAAGGTTCTCCCGTTGAACGTCCCATCGCGCGTGATCCACTCCAGGCTGAAAAGGTCGTCCGGATCCGACAGCCCCACCTCGGTATTGAAATCGATCTGCGCTTCCAGACCGCCGGGTGTCTCGATCGACACCGTTTCGGTCACCGGCGTGAACATACCCCAGCGAGGATCCGGACCCTCGGTGGCCTGGACCACCATACCGTTGGCGTAGTTGGTAGTCTGCACGCCGTTCGCGGTACGGATCGTCTCGTTGGTTGCGCCGTTGGGGGACGTGTACGTCGAGCGGGAATCGCCGGTGCTCAGGGTCTCGACCGTATAGCTGCGTTGCCGCTCCAGGGCCGTTTCGATGACGATCTCGCGGCCCCTCGCCAGGTCTGTCCTGGTGAGGGTCTTGAAGCCTCCGGCCGCGTCCTCCGCGAGCGTCAGGTACCCTCGGGAGTCGTAGGCGTAGTGGGAGCTATCGCCGGTTGGACGGGTGAAATCTTCCAGCAGGCCCCTTGCATGGTACGTGAGTTCGAAGGCCTCGCCCTGGGGATTCTCTATCGAAGTGAGGTAGCCGTAGGCGTCGATGCCCAGTTCGGTGCGCTGCCCTCCAGGAGCGACGATGGCCGTCGGATCGCCGTTGCCGTCGCGTTCGAACGCCGTGACGTTTCCGTCGCCATCGATGATCTCCACGAGCGATCCATCTCCATTGTAAGTGAACTCGTAGCGCACCGCCCCCGTGAGTGCGTGGAGTGTCCGTAGGTGCCGGCCCTCGGCGTCGAAGACGAACAGCTCGCTGCCTCCCTCGGCTGCTACGATGGTCTCGGCTCCAGAGACAGTGGGGAAGGGGTTGCTGACGGCGTCGATCCGGTCGCCACTGAGGCCTGCAAGATACAACGTGCCATCGGGCCCGACGGCGATATCTTGCAGCTGATAATCTAGACCATCGGCTGCCCAATCGCCCGGTGGACAGCCTTCGCATCCGGCGATTCGGGAGACCGTGCCCTGCAGGCCGACGTTCAAGACCTGGTTCATAGTCGCCACGTAGAGCGTGCCATCGGGACCTAAGGCGACATAGTTAGGACTGATTGCACAATCCGCCGCCCAGCCACCCAGGCAGTCCTCGTCCCAAATACCCTGCCCATTACCGACTACTGTCGTGATGATGCCCTGAGCGTCCACACGACGGACCTTGTTCCCCAGGTAGTCTCGGACATAGACCCGGCTCTGCGAATCAACGGCGAGACTCAGCGGCCAGATAGCGGCGTCCAGCGCCTGGCCACCGTCACCGGTGGAATCATCGATGCCGTTCCCGGCCAACGTATACACCACGCCGTCCGACCCGATGCGCCGTACATACAATCCGCTCGAGCAGAACAGCTCGCCATCGGGACTCGCCACGACGTCGCTCATGGGATCGAAGTACTCGGGACCACCGTCGTCGAAGAACGCGTTGCTGTAGCGCTTGGCGATCAAGTGGACGTATCCGTCAGGATCGATCCCCCAGATGTAGTTGTCATAACCAGATGGAGGACCCGCCCCGTATATCCAGCCATCGACACCGACGGTGATGCCGTTTGAAGCGTACAGGTAGCCTTCGGTCGCCAGTTCATCGCCGTTGAGGCTGACGCCGCTGTTGGTCCCGTCGCCCGCGACCGTCCTGATAACGCCGTCCGGATCGATCTGACGGATCCTCCGGTTGCCGCTATCGTAGAAGTACAGGCTCCCGTCGGCATCTGCCGTCAGGCTCGTCGGGCTGTCCAGCAAGGCGTCAACCGCCGGGCCGCCGTCCCCGCTGAAGCCGTCCTGACCTGGAGTCCCGGCGATCGTGGAGATCACGCGACCCTCTACGTCACCTGCGTCCTGTCGGCGTCCGTCACCCAAATAGACCTTCTCCCCGTTGATGTCGTAGGCGTGATGGGGGCTGATGGTCCAGCCACCCAAGCCTGCGGCGCCAGCCTCCATGATCCCCAGGGTCGTCCGCCACGTGCTCCACAGGGTGACCTCGTTCCTCGCAGGGTCCCCGGTGATCTCGACGCCGTTGCCGTTGTATCCGAATGCACCTGTCTGCTGGTAGGACCCCTGGTACACGAAGCCGATGCGCACCTCGACCGGGACGGCACCCTGGGTGAGCCGGCCGTAGCTGTCGTAGCCGTCCCACTCGTCGAAAAAGAAGCGCAGGTTCGATTCGCGTTCAAACTCGTACTCGTACAGCCGGCCCGCCACGGTGATGTCCAGGAGGATCTGCTCTAGGCTCTGGGGCGGGTTCGGTGACGTCAACTGGATGTTCATGGTCTTGCCAGCTATCCAGCCGGGGAACCGGTTGCTGCGGTAGTTCAACGAAAACGGCGTCCCGGTGATCGGAACCGACTGCCCGAGTAGCTGATTCTGGCACTCGATGATGGAGCCAACGGTTTCGCACGGCTTGTCCTTTTTCTTGTCGTCTTCGTCGTCGGGGCCGTTGTCGCTCTGCTCGTCATCGTCATCGTCATCGTCATCATCATCGCCGCCACCGCCGCCATTGCCGGAGCCGTCGTCGGCAGGTGGAACCGCGTCATCCGGAGGCCCCCAGCCCCAGTTCAAATCCCATTCGCTGAAATGGTCCACGGGAACCCGCCAGAGTGTCTGCCCCGTGCTGTAGAGGCTGGCCAACTCCTCGAGCTCATCGACGGTGACGCCAAGCTCCTCCAGCACCTCGTTATCGGCCGCCATGCCGTCGCCGTCCACGTCCAACTCCGCGATTCCGCCGTCAATGGCAAGGATTTCGACGATGAGACCGTTGTCCGATGGAACCCACATCCCCGCCAACTCGTCGAAGTACCCGGTGGGAACAGGGATCCCCACGGGGAATTCCAGGAAATTTTCGATGTAGAAGATGACCGGTTCGCTGAAAGCGACCTCTACTGCTCCCGCATCCACGGCCTCGTCGAGGCTGAGGTCTACGGCGTAGGTGAATGCGCTCGTTGGAGGCAGGTCGCCCGGCATCGCCTCGGGGCCAGTATCCCCCTCGGTGAACTCGGTGGCTCGCATGTGGGCGGTCACAAGCACTTCTTCGGTCCCGTCCTCATGGATCAGCAAGGCTTCTGTACCTGGCACGACCAGCAACGTGGCCTGACGGGCGCCGTCGCCGTCATCGACATAACTTCCGCGAGCGACCTGGATCTCCGTGGGCACATCCAGATCGACCTCGGTGACCTCGCCGTCGTAGGGAGTCAGGACCACGTCGGGCAGCCACATGTAGTCGCGCCAAGGAACGCGAATCCTGCGCTGGACGGGCAGGTACCCCTCCGCCCTGTACCGAACCGAGGTTAGACCGCCGCCATTAACTGCGATATCGAAACCACCATCCGCCCTTGATAGCGTGTATCCATACTCATCGTGGCCAAGGATCGCGATCTCGACGCCGGGGATTCCATACCCATCGCGGTCCAGGACACGTCCACGCAAGACAGCGACTCGGTACGGCTGCATCGTCCCTTCGTCCACGCCGATCTGGGATGGGTTTTCACCACTGAAGAGGAACTCGATCGAGGACGCAAAATCGGTGGATACAGTGGAGTCGTTGTCGGTCGCACCTTCGGGTGCGTCGATGGCGGTCTCGCCGGTTTCCGTCTCGACGTCTGGCCACGTGGGATGGTACTGCGCGTCGGCAGACGAATCGGTGGTGTCATCGTCGTCATCGTCATCGTCATCGTCATCGGTGGGATCCGTGGAGGATGGAGGAGGATCGTCTTGGGTGTTGCAGCTCAGCAGGTTGAGCATCGTGTACAGGAGCGCAATGGCCAAGAAACCGGGAAATCGACCTCGGAAGCAGGCGTGCCAGGATCGAGTGCCGTGTTTGAAAAATTGTTCTCGCATTTGATTACCTAACCTCCGACACCAATCGAGGAGCGACATCCGATGACCCGTTTTGAAGGATGAGGCTGCTTCCCCACCAGCAGCAATCCAAACCTAGCATGGGTGCGAGATCGGGTACCAGCTTGGGTAGGTGTGGGACGCCCCCGAACGCCAGCCGAAGCGAATTGTCTCCATAACAATGGCGGTTGTCGTACGCAGGGTGAATGCAGAACGTCCATATCGGTATCGCTGAGCCGGCAGGACGAGGAGCGAGGGACACGATCCCACGCGTCCGCACACCGCGCTGCGTGTCGGTCCCACGGGATTGGCGATCCGGTTGTGAACGCGGCGACCGCGGCCGGCGGCGTTACTTGCCCAGGAGCCCCTTTTTCTCGTACCCCTCGAACCCCAGGTAATCCACGATGATCTTCGAATCCGGGGCATCCATCATCGGGCATGGGATCTCGAAGACGAGGTGGACCTTGTGGCCCTCTTCGATCTCGAAGGGCAGCGCGTCTTCAGAGAAGTAGACCGCGCCGTTGAGATCGGCCACGGCCGCTCCACCGCGGAACCTTTCCTCGAGCTTGGGCAGAGGCGGCAGGCCGTTCTTCATCGGAGCGCCAGAGTAGTAGGCTTCGGTGGCGTCGAGCTGGACCATGCACTGGTCTTTGGACGCCGGAGCCACGCCGTTCCAGAACCCCGAGCGGGCTTCGAAGTCGTACGACACGACGTCGCCGCTGGAGTCCACCTTGATCTCCACGGTGTGGGGACCTCTGGCCACGTCGTAGATCCCCAGACTTGTAGCGGGGAGCGAGCCCTTGGACTCCCCATCGATGGATACGGTCACGGATTGTTCGAAGGGCGCCAGCACGTGCAGCGCTCCTTCGCCCTTGAAGTACTGCCAGGCCATCAGTGCGGCAAAGCCGATCACGAGTGGAACGGCGATGGCGATACTCAGGATTGTCTTGACCTTCTTCATGACGCTCATGGATCCCTCCTCATTGTTGTGGGTCTCCCCATCCGATGAACGGGGTCATTGAAACACATCTCGAGTCCTGGGATCCGATATGGCACCGGTATTACCTGCGGGTAGACCGGGAGTCGCGAGTCCGTAATCTCCGTCGTCGCTCAGAATAAGACACCGGTCATTAAGAGTTACGCCTAGCGTGAGTATCCTCCCGCCAGGCCCAAATCTCCGCGACTCGACTATCCCTACGTCCGACACCATGTGATGAATCGAGGGACACTCCCGTCATAGAGCGGAATTCCGTCCCTCACGCCTGACCTGACGACC
>CAZDDH010000330.1:0-1007 GCA_964504165.1 uncultured Rickettsiales bacterium
GTAGAAACGGGTAAAATCACGAGACGGGCTATTCGTGTATACGGCAAGCGCGTAACCACTCCACCGTCCGTGGAACAACTGGCCTACAGATTACGGTGTGGCCAGCGCAGCCTGCGCAGGCACGTCCAAGAGAACACGGGCATGTCGATACGGTCCTATCTGTCCCAGCTTCGTACCACACGGGCGGTCGTCATCTTGGCGTTGTGTCCCCAGGTTCCCAGCTCGCACGTGGCCAGGTTGATCGGTTATGCCGATGAGAGAAGCCTCCGGCGTTCCCTCGCTCTTCAGCTGGGAACGACCTCCGGAGAGGTGCATATGTGCCCGCTGAGGCTGCTCGATGTCATCCTGGACCACAAACGTTGGATCGAGTCCTGGTGGGGTCATAGCCCGTCGCAGACGGTGCCCTCGCAGTACGCCACCTTGTGGCCAGAGCTGCCGTGGGTCGATGCGTCCGTTGGCTCGCGTCAGCGAAAATCGCTGCCCACTTTCTCGCACTGTTCGCTGCCGTAGTAGGGGCAACAAGCGTCTATCACGACGGCAGCGCCTGCACGCTGCACGACCTCCAGTTATCACTCCCCATCCGCTATCCGTTAACCAGCTTCCCCCGAAAACCCATACACCACCAACCCATACCCGAGCAGCGCCACGTTCATCAGCGCGATGGCCCCCTGGATCGTCCACACCACCGGATTCAGTGGCGCCATATACCCAGCGATGATCCCGGCCAGAGAAACCCCCACCAGCACCAGCAGCAGCAGCGCCGTGCGCAACGAGAACGCCCGGCTCCCCGCCAGGCTGCCCACCGTCAGCGAAAAGACGTACGGCGCCGCAGTCAGTTTGAGGATCCAGGCCAAGAAGAGTCCCACGGTCATGTCGTTGCCTACCGTCTGTAGGACCCGCGGTCCTCCCGGCCCATTCCTCCAACCCCCCGGGCGCAGCGGTCCGTGGCCCCCACCAACCCCGGGGCGGGCGGGGGGGGGGGGGGGGGGGGGGGGGTTGTGGGGGGC
>CAZDDH010000330.1:1017-8020 GCA_964504165.1 uncultured Rickettsiales bacterium
CCCCCCCCCCCCCCCCCGCCCGCCGCCCGGGCGCGCGGCCCCGCCCCCCCCCCCCCCCCCCCCCCCACGCCGCTGACCGAAAATTTTCGGTCATATCTAATTCTCTCTATTATTTCAGCTAGTTACAAGATCTGTGCCACACTGGCACGGCCCTTGCTCATTCCCCTCCCCATGCATTGGGAACACAAAGCAGCACGGCGAATCCGTTTCTTCTCCAACATCGGGATCGGGGAGGGGCTCGCTTGCCCCATCGCCAGGCAGGCCGTCCGCGCCTACAGCAGCGAGACCGTCGCGCCGCCCACCATCGAGCAGCTCGGGGCGCGGCTCGGCTGTGGCCAGCGCACCCTGCGCAGGCGCTTCAAGGCCGCGGTCGGTCTATCGTTGCGTTCTTATCTGGTACAGCTGCGTACGACCCGCGCGCTGGTGCTGCTGGCCCTGTGCCCCGATCTCTCCGTCACCGAGATCGCCCACCGGATGGGCTACGCCGACGATCGGGCCGCCCGCCGGGCCATCTCCACCCAGCTGGGCGTGGCCACGCGGGTCATCCGTGGCTGCCCCGGCGCCGTGCTGGAGGTCATCACCGCGCACCGCGCCTGGATCGATACCTGGTGGAAAGACCGGCCGCGGTATCACCCCGCCGCGCCCCTGGCGACCCCGTCAATACTGGAAACAAAGATCCGGCGGCGTCACGGTCTCCGGATCTAGCTGGGGGCACTGGCAGATGCCGTACCCCAGGCCCCGGTGGCGGCCGCACACCAGCCCGTCCATGCAGTCGTTGTGCCGTGCGCAGGCATCCCCTGGCGTGCTGCTCCCCTTGTAGGGCCACTCACGGCAGTCAAACTCGTTGGGGTACCGGCAGCACGCCGCCGCGTGCACCGCCAGATCGACGCACAGCCAGCACAGGTGGTCGTAGTACGTCATCACCTCGCCTTCGCCGTCGCACCAGATGTCCTCGTCCCCCGACGGTGCGCAGACCCCGTGCCCACCGGGCGTACCGATCAGGCACACGGCGTCGTCGCATGGATTGGATGCATCGCAGTCTTGGATGTGTGCGGTGTCGTCGCAGGACAGATCCATCCAGGTGTCGAACAGCGGCCGCCCCCAGCCATCGCTATTCACATCCGGTACCGAAGGCTTGATGGCCGGCATCGCGTGCTCACACGTCATGTCCGGGCAGATCTCCATATAGTCGGGCGGATCCTGGTCGTCCTCCCCTTCCCCATCCGGCGTGATCCCCATCGCCGCCTCCGAGGCCCGCACTGTCGCGCACTCGCCCGAGCCACCGCACCCCGGCAACGCCATCCCCAGCAGCGCCGCCGCCGTCACCATCGGCCTCCACCAACCAGCTGTCTTCAAGATTGCCATAACGCTCCCTCCTTGCCCCTGTACGTATGGCCCGGCTGGTTTTGCCAAAGAATGTCGATCCCTTCGAGGGGATTGGTGTGTCTTCAGGGGCTACAGCAACGGTGGTGCGGGAGCATCGCATTGACCCTTGCCGAAATCCGGTTATTCGGGATGGCTGCAGCCCCAGCGTTCGATGGTTCCGTCGGGGCGGACCCCGCACGACGAGAAACCGCCGAGATCAATCGCGTAGAAGTGGTTCTCGGTGGGCTCGAGGTTGCCGGCGGTCTCCTCCCCCCAGCACTCCACGTCGCCGTTGTCGCGCAATCCGCAGTCTTCCCACAGCGCACAGGAATGCATGGATCCCGCGCTGACCTGGGGCACCTGGGGTGCAGCAACCGAGTCATCGTCGTCGGCCGAGTCGTCGTCACCGGCCGCGCTGTCGTCGTCCGCCTCGGTATCGTCGTCGTCTAACGGCTCTTCATCCTGCACCGGGCATCCGGCGATGAACCACAACAGTAACCCACATACACTCGCTCGCTTGAACCTCAACCACCTCGCTGCACAGTCACTGTACAGCCCATGGGATTCACACGCCGCGCCTACTCCAGCTCGGTCCACAGATCCAGCCGGTAGCCGATGCCGTCGTGCCCCTCGTAGCCAACCACCCACGGCGAGCACTCAGTGCCCGCGGGGATCGGGATCACGCTGCGCCCTTGCTCCGGCTTGCTCAGGCCCGCCGTGTTCGTGAGCACCGAGTACCAGGCCAGCGGGTTGTTTTCGTCCTCCAGGTAGCACCGCAGGTACCAGTCCAGGTCTGCATACGAAGAGTCCCAGTCCAGGGAGCCCCACAGGTAGCCGTCCACCGCCATGGTGACGCTATAGGAGTCGTTGTCCCCATCCCACGAGAGCGGCACGATGTTCTCGATGGCCCCATCGATGACGTCCGACATCCCCGACGCGGTCAGCAGGTCTTCACACTCCTGGGATCCATCCAGCGGATCGGCGGCGGTCACCTCGGTGTCGTTGGGCTCCTGATCCGTGCAGCCGTAGCCCGATTCGGCCGGCGGCTGCTCGTGGTCGTCGGCCAGGTAGGTCTCCCCGCCGGAGCACTGGCCGTAGTCGTCGCTGCCCCAGCAGGCCAGATCGCCGGCCGTGGTCACGCCACAGGCGTGGGCGTCCCCGGCGCTGATGATCACGAAGGCCTCGTCCGGCGGATCGGTGCGCCCATCGTCGTCGTCGCCCCAGCACTCCACCTCGCCCGAGCCCTTGATCCCGCAGGAAAAATCGTCCCCGGACGTCAGCAACGTGAAGCTCTCGTCGGGGGGGCTACAGTTCCCGTTGATGAAGGTCGCGCACCCCCAGCACTCCACCCCACCGTCTGCCTTCAGTGCACAAGAATGGCTGCCATACGACGCCACTTGCGTGTACGTGCCCTCCGCCGGAGCCTCGTCGACCTGATCGCCGGTCCCCCAGCAATGCAAGGCCCCGTCCGCATCGACCGCGCAGCTGTGGGCGTCGGCGGCCGACACCGACACGAACGATCCCGCGGGGGCCGTGGCCTGCCCGTACCCGTCGTACCCCCAGCAGGCCAGCGATCCGTCCGCCGCGATGCCGCAGGCGTGCTGCCGCCCGGCGTCCACCTGCACGAACGTGCCCTGCGGTGCGTCGCAGGCCACGTAGTCCTCTCCGAAGCACCCCCAGCACTCCACGGCCCCGTCTTCCCCGACGGCACAGGCGTGCCCCCAGCCCGTCCCCACCGACACCGCTGGCGTCTGCGGAGGGCTCGTGATCCCCGAGTCCGCCACACCCCAGCACTCCGTACTCCCGTCGTGCCTCACGCCGCAGCTCGTATCGCCCCAGGCGCTGACGTGGAGCCACTCCCCCACGGGCGCGGTGTCGTCGTCATCCCCGGTGTCGTCGTCGTCCCCGGTGTCGTCGTCCCCGGTGTCGTCGTCCGCCGCGTCGTCATCATCCCCGCCCGGACAACCCGCCAACAGCATCAAAGAAACCAATCCAATCCACAGACGCATGGAACCATCCTCTTTGTTGTGACGACGATGGGAAGCCTGGTGGTCACGCCATCCGTAAGAGCGCGCGTCGGTACCCAAAACGGCGTACGGCCAGCCCTTCGTTCGTCGCGTTGTACACCGTGCCCCTCGGGGACCTTGTTTATCATCCTTGGGCTAGATCGGTGAGGAATTCCCAAGGTGGGGGAGGTACACTCGGAGCACGATCATCCCTACTGAGCCAGGCAGCACATGCGGATAGAAGACGGACCCGATGGCCTACGATTCGAGCTGCCTGCGCGCCGCAAATGGTCGCATATCGTATTCCTGCCGGTCTGCCTCACGGCCTTCTACTATGCCGAGGCCTTCTCCTTCGGGCTGGGGGCCTCCGCACAGACTCCCTCGCTCCTCAGAGCCCTCTCGGTGGCGTGTTTTCTCCTCATCACCGCCTGCGCGCTTTACTCCACCGTGGTGTGGCTTAGGCTACTGTTGGGGCAAGAGCAGGTCCTCGTCACGGAAGGCCGCCTTGTTCATCGAACCCAACTACTGGGCCTTTCCCGCAGCCGTACCTACGACCTGGACCGCATGACGAACCTGAGGATTTCACCCAAGCCGATTCACGCCTGGGATGCTGTCTGGGACGAGGTCGCGGATGCCTGCTGGGGGTACAGGAAGCACAAGCCGGCTGATGTGGCGCTGTTATTTGAATACGGCACCAAGACCATCCGATTTACGACTTCTGTGAACGAGGCGGGCGGGGCCATGATGATCGAGCGGATCCATGACCACTCGAGGAATGCTCACACTCAACCAAAAAAAGCCTCGATGTCGCCAGCGACCTGATCCGGCTGCTCTTCGGGCACGAAGTGGCCGACCCCCTCGTAGATGTTCAGCGTCGAGTTCGGGATCATCTCATCGAGCCTCTGGCCCACCTCCAGCGGCACGGTGGGGTCCTGGTCCGCCCACAGGAGCAGCGTGGGCACCTCGATGCCCTCGTAGTTCTCCTCGAAGGGGCGGTACTCCCGCTCGAAATCTCCCAGGTTTCGCCGCACGATCTGTCGCGCCGTCTTCAACCCCTCGTGGGTGACCTGCTTCTTCATCCGTTCCCAGGTCAAGTTGTCCTTTTTCTTGACGTGTGAGCCGTACATCAGGCGGATTCCCGTGGTGGAGAGCATGAGACTGGTGTAGGCGCCGGAGCCCATGAGCGACCGTATGATCGGCGGGATGGCGGACACCGCGTCGGGGAAGGCATGGGCGTTGGACAGCACCAGCCCGTTGACCTTCAACTCGGGGAACATCCGCATCAGCGTCAGGACCACGGGGAATCCCAGGTTGTGGCCCGCGAGGTAGAGCCTGCCGATGCCCAGCTCGCCGAGCAGTTCCTTCAACGCCCGGGCCTGGCCCTCGAAGTAAAACTCGTCGCCGGCGCCGTCCGACTCCCCGAAGCCCAACAGATCGGGGATGATCACGTCGTAGTGGTCGGCCAGCCGGTGCCCGACGGCTTCCCAGCTCAGGGAGGTGCCCGGGATCCCATGGAGGAACACAAAAGGCTCCCCTTCGCCTCCCCGGAGATAGCTGATACGTCCCGCCTTGTTCCTGCTGAGCTCGGTCATCTTGGCCTCCGCGCCGGACTTGGTCTCCTGTGCGCCCGTGGCCAATCAATCTACGCCTACCCAGGCTGGCAATCCAGATCCCTCGCGGCGTCGCTACGCTCCGCGCCGTGGTGGGCAGCATCTCGCGTATGTGGTGCGTATGCACAGCGCCAACGGCCATGACATACGTTGGCGGCGATTCGAAAAGAGCGCATCGGGTGGGCTGATGCGTATCCACGAGCTACACCTGTTTGGGAGAACAAATCATGAAGACCCTGCGCCTTGCCCTGTCGTTCGGAATCCTCGGTTGCCTCGCGTTGGCCACCACCGGCTGCGATCAATCCCTGGACGGAGAGTACTACGACGAACTCGCCACGGATGAATCCGAGTTCATCATCTGGCAGCCTCCCGTCTTTGCCTTCCCCGACTTCTACACGGTCGATGTGGACCACTACTGTGACGTCAAGGGGAACAGCACCTACCGCGTCATCGAAGTCACGGTCGAGAACGAAGGCAACGGCTCGGGCAAGAGCACCATCGACGTGTTCGTCGATGAATTGTGGGCTCCGGAGGTTGGCGACCTGGGCGTCCTATCCAACTACGCCTCGCTGAACTACCTGCCCCTTTTGCAGCCCGGAGACTCCTATACGGACGGGTTCAATCTCAGCAACGAGACCAACCAGGGTGGCTGCCACTTCATCAACATCATCGCCAACACCCGCATGAGCCCCTACGAGTCCGACTGGACTGACAACGTCTACACCGAGGTCGTCTGCTGGAACGGATACGGGAACAACCCCTACTGCTAGCCGGGCCGGGCTACACTCAGCCCTGCACGTCCAGTAGCACACCCCTCGGTGACACACCCGCCTGCTTCAACACCTCGACCAAGCTGCCCACGTCATCTTCGGTCAGGGTCCCCGCCTCGTACTGGCCGATGAAGGACTCCAGGGCATCCATCACCTCCACGCCCAGCACCGGCGGCGGCCCGGGCGGCACCCCCGGGGCGCCGGGGGGTCCCACCGTAAACCCATGTTCCTCCAGGATCCCCTTGAGGTCCTCCCCGGGGCCTATGCCCGCCGCCCGCAGCTGCTCACGCATCTCCCGCTGAGCCTACGGGTCCACCGCTTCGGCATCAAAGGACGAGACGATCTCCTTCGCCGTCGCCTTTTGCTCGTCCGTGAGCACGTGGTTCACCGGTGGCGGTGGGAAACCGCCGGGACTACCGCCAATCGGATGGACCATGGGTGCCTCCTGCACGCGTTTGGTCGGGGTAGACGTCCCGGAGTCGCAAGAGGTTAAAACGGCCGACGCCGGTAGACGATTCTTCCACCAGCCAGCTGCCACCCTCCAAACGCAATGTTCCTCCTCCCGGGCCGTAGTTCAATACAGCCGAAGGGAGCCCAGATGAGTATCAGCGCCTGGATCATCCTCGGAGTCGCCAACATCCCCCTGTTCGTCGCCATCGGCTGGGTGTTCTTCAAGGACGCGCAGTCGTTCGTCGACGCCATCCGCTTCTGGCTCACCCCGGACCTGATCTCCGCCTTCCGCGGTGAACTCTGGGAGGACACCTGGGCCCAGTTCATGCTTTTGGTGTGGGGCGCTGCCTGCGCCGGCTGTGTCTATACTGAAGGGTTTTATCTCAGCAAATGGTTGGGATGAGGGATGGCACTGGGGAATGGTTGATACGTGGCCCGGAAGGGGGGCCCCTACAACGCGTATTTGTCTGCGTTGCGCGACGCCCGCTCGATGGCCTTGTTCACCGCTTTCCTCATCGCCCGGGCCCCTCCGGTGGATCTACGCAACCGGTTTTCGTACTTCTCGCGACGCAGGCCGTTGATGAAGATCCGGATGTCATCGAGAATATTGGCCTCGTCCGTGTACTCGACGTACACCTCGGGGCCGTCGCCGTGGTCGATCCCCATCTCGCGGCACAACGCATGGTCAGGTTGTATGCGCACTCTGGGCATGGTGTTTCCTCCCGCAGGTTAGATTAAGTAAGAACTCCCTAGGCTGAAGTTCCCGTAGTTGCTGACCCGGCTTTCCCCATCGTGCCGGGCG
>CAZDDH010000331.1:0-7878 GCA_964504165.1 uncultured Rickettsiales bacterium
CAGATCTCCACGGCCCCGGGGTAGATGCCGGCGTTGTTGTCGTCGCAGTCGCCGGCGCAGATGGTGTGGCCGTCCCCGTCGGCGTCCGTCTCGTCGCAGTCGTAGACGACCTCCATGTCGTCCATGAGGATGTAGGCCCCGCTGTTGGTCGTGTTGATCACATCGACGTACTTCACCGGTGTGCCCTGGAACTCCCAGCCGAACCAGCGCCACACGCAGTCGTTGGGGATGGACTCGTTGATGGCGTCCACCAGCACCCCGTTCTCGTCATAGAACTCGATGTCCATGCTGCTGGAGCTGCTGTGGTTGGCGAAATACCCGCCGAACTGGAACGCCGGATCGTCGAACTCGTACTCGGCGTATCCGCTGCCGCTGCCGAACAGGTAGCTGCCGCTGTGTTCCTGGACGGTGCAGTAGTAGCTCCAGCCGGCGCTGATGTGGGCGCCGGTGTTGCCGGGAGTGCACAGGTCGGCGGTGCCGTCGAAGACCCGGCCGTTGAGGCAGGCCTCCCACTGGCCCGAAACCTGGGTCTCGAAGCCCTCGCTGAAATCACCGGTGAAGGCGCCGATGGACACGACCTGGGCGCGGGCCTGGCCGGCGGCGAAGATGGCGACTGTTGCCAGCGTGACGGAAATCAGAGCAGGATGAAGCATGAACCCTCCCTCATTAAAGCAAATCCAGTATAGCCGCTTGGCGCTGGACGGCTGCTAAATGGCTGCTAAGAGAGGGCGCCGGCGCGGCTACTGAGGCAGCCGGAACAGTCCGTCTTCCATCGCCACGGCCACCGAACCATCCGAGACATCGAAGTCGAAGCAGCCCAGGAGGTTGCCGTCCTCGAGGCCCTGAACGATCATCGTGCCGCCCTCGCCCTTCTCCGTGGAGAAGGAGGCGCCGTTTTCCGGGTAGAGCAGGGCCCAGCCCCCCTCGGCACCGGTGTCCAGGACGACCGTGAACGGGAACGCCTCGTAGTCCACCATCTCCTGGACGATGGCGCCGGTGTCATCCAGCTGGCCCACGATGGTCATGTTGTAGCCGTCCACCCGAGGGGTGACGATCTCCAGCGACGTGCCGCCCCAGCTGTAGACGTTCCCGCTGGAGACCCAGCCAGCCCCGTCCAGGGTGGCGGAGATGGTGCCGCTGTTGAGGTCGGCGGCGCCCGGGCACGGATCCTGGCTGCCGGTTTCGCAAGCAACCAGCGTCAGCAGCACAGCGACGGCGACGAGGGTGGTGTGGAGGTGCTTGAACGTCATGGGGGGCTCCCTTCAACTGCGCGATGATTCGTACTGGTCCAGTAGGTCGGCAAACAGCCGGGGCACCTGCGCCATCCGCTCGGGTGGCTCCACGTAGGCGATGCGCATCTGGGTGCGCCCCGGGTTCTCCGCGCCGGGTGCCACGCTGTAGAAGCCGGACATGGGCGCGGTGAGTAATGTGGTGGGGGTGCCGTCCAGGTCTACGGCCCCGCGGGAGGTGCAGAACAGGACGAACTCCAGGGCGTCGAAGCCCGGTTTGACGGCGTTGCGTACGTCGAGCACCGAGTAGATGGAGGCGTCGGGGCTGGAGACGATGACCTCGGGGAGCCGCTCGTTCATCTCGCGGGTGAACCCCACCAGCATCTCCCGGTAGTACCCGCGGAGCTCCCCATACCAGCTCTGAAGCTCCTGGTGCCCGACGTCCGCCAGCCCACCGTAGATGTGCTGCCCGATGACGTTGGGGCATAGTCCGGCGGTATTCTCGGCCACGGCGCGGGTGTGGAACTCGGCGTTGTCGGTGACCACCATGACGATGCGCAGGCCGCAGGCGTTCCACACCTTGGAGGCGGTCTCGATGCTGATGCGCCGGCCGCCGATGCCCGGCACCTCCTCGTCGGTGACTCCCCAGATGCTGGACACCATGCCGCGGGTGTAGAACAGCTCGCGGTACGCCTCGTCGCTGATCATCCACAGGTCGTGCTTCACGCACAGGCGGGCCAACTCGGCCAGCGTCTGACGATCGTAAAAATGCCCCGTCGGGTTGTCGTAAGGGATCACCACCAACGCGCCAGGACGGTGCTGGACGATGGTCTGTTCGATCTCTTCCAGGGCCGGCAGCGTGAACTGGCCGTTGTCCTGGAGCGTGCGGGTGATGGAGACGGTCTTGCGCCCCACCCGCTGGGCAAAGGAGTTGTAGTTGGTGTAGGCGGCGTCGATGAGTAGCAGCGGCCGCTCGTCCGTGCCAGCCGGGCCGCAGCAACCCAAGATCACCAGCTCCATGGCCTGGCTGCCGCCGTCGGTGATCTGGGCGTGGAGCCCCTCTGCATCGAATCCGCTGGACGCGATGACGTTCAGCGTGGCCCGGCGGGCCTCGTCCGTGCCCACCGTGGCCGAGTACTTCACCACGCCGCCAGCAAAGGGGCTGCCCTCGGTGCCCAGCAGCTGCATGCGTTCGATCATCGCCGGGTGCATGGGCAGCGAGACGTTGCCGATGGCCACGTTGAGGGCCTCGGTGCCGTCCTTGCGTTCGGCAAATTTGATCTGAGCGAGCCGGATCACGGATGGCTCGCGGCTGAGGAAGTGGGTTGAAAGTTGGGGATTGGCCATGGCGCCCTCCACTGGGTTCACGCCGCGGAATCTACACCAAGTGGCGGGTCGGGATCACTCATCCTCGAACGGGACGTAGTTCACCGGCTGCTCTGCGCCCTCGCTGATGGACCACAGCCCCCGCCCGTTGGCGGCGAAGGCGATGGCCTCGGCCTGCTGCTCGCCAGGCATCTCGATGGCGCACGGAGCGGCGGCCAGCGCCTCGGCCAGCGTGGTCGCCCGGTCCCACAGCCACACATAGGCGGTGGTCCCGTAGGTGCGGATGACCAGCCGGTCCCCGTCCGCCGAAAACTCCCCGCCCGTCGTGGCGGTCCCGGCCAGCGGTTCGGCGGTAAAATCCAGGTCGGCGATGGGCTGCATCTCGACCCGCTCGCCGTCCGTGTGAGGCGCGGCCTTGCGGAATACGCCCGCATACCCGAAGTAGGTCTTGGTCACGATGTACAGGTCGCCGGTGGCCGGGTCCACCATCAGGGTCTCGCTGTTGAGGGAGGCCTCCTCCGGATAGTCCAGCTGGATCTCGATGCCGTTGAACAGCTCGTCCACCGGGTCCTGCTGGACCGAAACCGTGGGTTCCTCCACCAGGTAGACGCGGATGTAGTCCCGGCTCCCCGGGTTGTCGCCGATATCTCCGATGGCCAGGATCCACTGGCCGGTTCCCGGGTTGCGGAAGATGGCCAGGTCCTCCCAATCCCCGCTGACCGCACCGTCCAGGGTGTAGGTCCCCAGGTGGCGGCCGTCCGTGCCGAGGGCGAATAGCCGGGGGCTGTCCCCCGAGTCGTTGTGCACCCACAGCACGCCCGGATTCTGCCGGCTTTCCACCACACCGGAGACCTCGTTGAGGTCCTCGTTTGCGACGGTGCCAGCGCTGAGCGCTGCTTCACCCACAGGGCAAGCACCGGCGTTCAGCTCGAGCGCCATCGTGGCCTGGGACTGCTGGCCCCAGGCGTCGGTGAGGGTGAAGGTAGCCTCGATGGGCCCGGAGAGGAGGTAGGTGTGCGTCACCTCCGCACCCTCGGCGGTGTGGCCATCCCCAAAATCCCAGCGCTGGGCCGCGATCCCGGCTGCGGCCGTGGAGCCGGCGGATGAAAAGTGGACCACCTGGGGAATCGTGCCGGCAGTCGGATCGGCGGCGGCGACGGCGCTGGGGGGGGTCGAGTCCTGTGTGGGCGGCGTGGCCACGCTCTGATCGTCGTCCGCAGCCGCGTCGTCATCCGTGGCGAACCCGTCGTCATTGGTCCCGCAGGTGAGGGGCAGCAGCGCCGCCAGCGCGATGCCGAGCGGGCTCAACCGTTTTCGCAGGGATGCCACCACTTGTCCGACCGCCTCTCGTGTTCCCTTGTATGATTATTCCGTAAACGCGACTTGGCCAGGGTTGGATGACTGAAAAAGCCCAGAAAACCGTTCTGCCCCTTCCTCCGTTATTGGCCCTCCTCCTGTGGCTGGGGCCGGCCGCATGCGTTCACGACCCGTTGCTCGTTGGGGATCCGGACGACGACGATACCCCGGACAACGCCGACGACGACGACAGCGGCGTGTCCCTACCCGAATGCCAGCCGGAGCTGGTCCAATCCGCGGCCGGGCACCCCTACTACTTGGAGGGGGACACCATCACCCTGCAGTTCGGCTGCGCCAGCGGCGAGCCCCGGGACGCCTTCGTGGCCCAGCTGTCCGGCGCGGGCGGAGCATCCGTCAGCAACGACTGGTCCCTGGACTGGAGCACGGCGCTGGATGACGGGGGCCGTCGGGAGCTGGTCCTGGCCACGTTGCCCGAGGCCGCCGTCGAGCAGGGGCTGGACGTGCTGCCGGAGACGGCGGTGATCACCCTGTGGATCGCCGATGCCATCGACGAAGCCGGCAACGAGCCGGTGGATCCCGAGGCCTACACCGAGGAGTGGGGGCTGCCGGTGATCCACCTGGAGCCGTCGGGCCAGGTGGGCGAGGAGCACGTCCCCGCCACCATCACCTTCATGGGCCACAGCTACGACGCGGAGATGAAGAAGCGGGGGGCCTATAGCCTCAGCTACCCCAAGAACAGCTATACGCTGCGCTTCGGCGACGAGGATCTGGACGCCGACGCCCTGGGGATGGGCAACAAGGACCACCTGGTCCTCACCACCCTTTTTGACGACAACACCTATGTCCGCCAGAAGCTGTGCTACGACCTGTGGCAGGCCATCGCCGACTACTGGCAGCTGGATCGCCTGGCGCCGCGGACGAGCTTCGTGGTGGTCTACATGGATGGCTGGTACTACGGCCTCTATGTGGCCAGTGACCGCATCGACGATCACTTCGCCGAGGAGATGGGGCTCAGCCGGGATGGCAACCTGTACAAGGCCGTCAACCACGACGCCAACTTCTACCTGACGAACGCCAACGGGCAGCCCAAATCCACCCTGCACGACGGGTACGAGAAGACCGAGGGTGAGCCGGCCGAGGGGCAGCAAGACGCCTTCGCCGACCTGGAGGCCCTGGTGACGTGGTCCTCCGGCGCCACGGACGCGGAATTCGTGGCCGGCGCGGATCAGTGGCTTGTGCCGGACGAGTTCATGGACTGGTTCCTGTTCGTGCACTACACCCACGCCGAGGACTCGGCGGGTAAGAATGCGTACCTGTACAACGATCCGGAGGCGGCCGGCGCCCCCAACTTCCGCTACTGCCCATGGGACATGAACCACTCCTTCGGCCAGGGCTGGTACCCCTACCGCACCGGCTCGGACGATCTCAACGACTACCAGTGGAACAACGGCATCTTCGCCCACTACCAGGACGACCCGACGGCCAGCGCCCAGCTGTGGGACCGGCTGGACGAGCTGATGGACACCGGCCCCATGCGCCTGGACTGGATGACCGCCACGGTGGACGGCTATTACGAGACCATCCAGCTGTCCGCCGAGCGGGATTGGCAGGTGTGGGGCAGCACGTACAGCTCCCACTGGGGCGGCAACAACTACAACGACTTCGAGGAAGAGAAGGCGTACCTGTACGAGTGGCTGGACGAGCGGGACTACTACGTGAGTCAGGCGCACTAAGACGACGGCGGTTCGTCCAGGAACTCCACGCAATAGCGGGACTCCTTGATCTGTCTCGCGAGGTGCAGGAGCAAGGCGACAGCGCCGCCGACGAAGGCGCCGATGAAGATGACGCTGTGGTACCACTCGTCCAGCAACCGCTGGTCGAACATCGCGTGCAACGCGATTCCAAAAAGCAGGATGGCCAGCGCGCCGATCCAGTGGGCGATGATCTGAACCCGCCCCCACCACGAGCGGCGGTTGCAGCTGGGGCACTTCACCAGCCCGAACTTGGTCGAGGCGTCTCCGCCGGCGTTCCGCTGGGCCGTGTAGTGCCGTGCCTCTGCGTAGGTCTCTTGGTGGGATGGCGACCGTCCCTGGCGCCGCTCCTCCCGTTGCCATCGCTCGATGTGGTTGGAGGCCGGGCTGCGCTGGGTGAGGTCCTGGTTGACCTTCAGGTGGCCTATCGGGTCCAGGTCGATATCGGACGAGGAGTCAGCGTAACCGATGCCCATCACCTCGACGCGGGACTCGTACTGGCAATGGCGGCAGACGTAGGACAATTGCCGTGTGGAAAAGGTCATGGATTCTTCGCGGTGTGACATGGCTGGCGATTCTGACACGGCGCGAAGCCAAACTCTTCCCTTAACCTCGACCCCCGGAGCCCGGTCTATCCCTGCAGAACCGAGAGGGAGACCCCATGATTTCACGATACAAAACGATGTTCTGGATCGGCGCGTGTACGGCCGTCCTGTGGATGGCCGGGGGATCGGCCGCCGCGCCGGTACCCATGCTGGACCCGGCCGATCCCCGCGCGCTCCAGGTCCACCAACTCCATGACGAGATCGCCCTGGCCAACCTGGTCAACGGGCTCACGCTCACCGGCGAGCAGCTGCTGGCGCTGGCCGAGCTGGCCGCCGAGGCGGACGCGCTGCGGGCGCAGTACGAGCAGGCGGCCCAGCCGATGCTGGCGGACATGGAGGACAGCTTCGTCGCGCTGCGGGGGGAGCTGCTGGCGCTGGAGCAGCCCACGGAGGAGGTGGCGGGGCGGGCTCACCGGGCCCAGGCCCGTTTCAAGGATCTGTCGCTGGAGTTTGCCCATGACCTGGCCGAACTCGAGGTGGGGGTGCGGGGTGTGCTGGACGACGGCCAGATCCAGATCGTGAGCGAGTTCCGGCCCTGCTTGCTGCCCCCCGAGGATCTCTCCTCACCCCTACGCGTGGGCCAGGCCGGCGCCTCGGGCCGCGTCATGGAGCGCCTCGACGAGCTGCGCCAGCTGCCGCCCAACACCTACGCCCGACGCCTGCCGCGCATGCAGGACGAGGCCATCGAACGCATGGAACACCATCACGGCCCCCTGGACGTGGACGCGGAGCAGGCGGAGCGGGAGCGCGTCGCCGCGTTGTTCGACGAGATCCGCGCCATGGACGACCTGACCTGGGAGATGGAGGGGGAGGGGATGGCCGAGCGAATGGTGGAGCCGGTGCGAGGGGATGGGCCGCGTATCGAACGCGGGACCGAGTTGACCCGGGTCGGTCGGCTGTTGCTGGCGCCGGGGGCGGCTGAGGTCTATCGGGGGGTGGCGGGGCGGTCGTAACGTTCAGGGGTAGTTCTTCACGGTCACGATCCTACTTCTGACCAAACTCCAGCTTCCCGTTCCCCAGTCCGCCCGCCACGTCGTCCCCTTCACCGAAGTGCCCCTGCAGGATCTCCAGGCTGAGGGGATCCTTGACGTGGCGCAGGATGGCGCGCTTGAGGGGGCGGGCGCCGAAGGCCGGGTCGTAGCCCACGTCGGCCAGGAAATCCTTGGCGTCGTCGGCCAGGGTCAGCGTCATGCCCCGCTGGGCCAGCAACGGCTCCAGCAGCAGCAGCTGGATGTCCACGATGGCGCGGATGTGCTCCCGCTGCAGCGGCTGGAAGACCACCACGTCGTCCACCCGGTTGAGGAACTCGGGGCGGAACTGCTTGTGCAGGGCCAGCTCGGCCTCCCGCTGCATCTTCTCGGGGTCGTCCACATGGGCGGAGATGGACTGACTGCCGATATTGGAGGTCATGATGATGACCGTGTTGCAGAAATCGACGGTCTTGCCGTGGCTGTCGGTGAGGCGGCCGTCGTCCAGCATCTGGAGCAGGACGTTGAAGACCTCCGGGTGGGCCTTCTCGATCTCGTCGAAGAGGATCACCGCGTAGGGCCGCCGAGATACGGCGTTCGTCAGGGTGCCGCCCTCGTCGTAGCCCACGTAGCCGGGGGGCGCACCGATCAGCTTGCTCACCGCGTGCTTCTCCATGTATTC
>CAZDDH010000332.1:0-7807 GCA_964504165.1 uncultured Rickettsiales bacterium
CGAGGCCGCGGCCTATCCCGGCGCTCCCCAGGCCTGCGACGGCGTGCTGGACAACAACTGTGACGGATTCACCGACGCCAACGAAGACGATCAAGATGGGGATGGCTACAGCCCCTGTGACGGGGACTGCGACGACGGGGACGCCGCGGTCTACGCCGGCGCTCCCCAGGCCTGCGACGGCGTGCTGGACAACGACTGCGACGGATTCACCGACGCCGACGAAGATGACGCCGACGGGGACGGCCAGACCCCCTGTGACGGGGACTGCGACGACGCGGAGGCCGCCATCTATACCGGCGCCGCCGAGATCTGCGACGGGCTGGATAACGACTGCGATCCGGCCACGGACGAGAACGTGGACGACGACGGGGACGGGCTGTCCGAATGTGCCGGTGACTGCAACGATGCCAACGCGCGGGTGTTCCCGGAGGTGACGGGTACCTCGGGCTGGGAGCGGGACTGTGGCCTGTGGTTCGAGGCGGATACCCAGACCACCGAGTGGTACAGCCACCGCATCGAGCAGGCGCGGTTCATGGATGACGGCGCCATGACGGCCATGTACTACCGGTCCGGTGAAGAGGCCTACAACATGGAGATCGGGGTCTACTACACGACCAACGGCGTGGACTGGATCGACGGCGGCTCGGTCTTCGAGGGCTCGGGCACCGTGGGCGACTGGGACTACTGGGCCGTGGAATTCCCCTCCGTCATCTACGATCCCAACGACGTGGCGGCGCCCTACAAGATGTTCTACGGCGCCATCGACACGAATCAGAGTCCCGCCCGGCGGGCGGTGGGTGTGGCCCTGAGTACCGACGGATTCAACTGGACCCGTTACATGAACCCCAACCAGCCCGGCGTCGCTCAGCAGGTCGTCGAGTACGGCGCACCGGGTGAGATCGACGAGCTGGACGCCGGCGCCCCGTACGTCTACCTGGACGGCACAGACTATACGTTGCTGTACTTCTGCACCAGCGCGGCCTACGCCTACCGCAGCTGTATGGCCACCTCGCAGGACATGGGCTACACCTTCACCAAATACGATTCCAACCCGGGATCGGGCTATGACCCCGAGCCGATCCTCGACGTCGGTAGCGCCGGGGAGATGGACGACGTCGCCGTCGTCTACCCCATCATGGCGGTCAACGGCAGCACGGAGATGCTGTGGCACACGGTCGTGGGTTCCCCGGCCTATGACCGCCAGCTGGCGGCGGCCCACATTCCCTTCGACGTCACCGAAACTAACAAGCTGTACGACGTCGGTCCGACCTTCGAAAAATCCGCCATGGCCGGGCGCTGGGACGAGGATTTCATCTACGTCACCGACTGGCACGAAGACGCCGGCGTGCACTCCATCTATTACACCGGCGCCTACACCGATCTGAACTTCAACGGTGACATGGTGACCCACATCGGCCGCGCCACGAGCACGGCCCCCACCGTCTCGCTCACGCTACCGGCCACCGACCCCCACGTGATGCTCACCGGGGACGCCGTCACCTTCGAAGGAACGGTGACGGACACCGCCAACCTCGAAGAAATCGTCGTCGTCATCAGCAGCGAGGCCGATAGCGCGGTCTACCTGACCGGCCAGGCCGACGTCGCTGGCGATTACAGCATCGCCGCCCCCGGTGGGACGTTCATCCCCGGACTCTACGACGTGGTGATCACGGTGTACGACGCGGGTGGCCTGGCCGATTCGGTGTCGCTGGTGTTCGACGTGACCTAGCAGCCTCCTCCATATGGATGGTACGTGACGCGGACCTCGTCGCCGTCCTGGAGCGCCAGGCCGGGCTGGAGGATCATGGCGTTGGATTCCTCGTAGTAGTCCCAGTTCTCGGTGACGTCCCCTCCGTTGACCCGCACCTCCAAGCTATCGACGATCGGTGGCTGGCTCAGCACCACGGTGTCTCGCTGCGTGGCAGAGAGAGCGGCGAGGTCATGGAGTGTCTGCATCCAGTCCACCGAACAGATGGACTCCCTCATCCCACCAGTCGCGGCGGCGGCCAGATCGTAGCTGAAGGCCGGCGCGGCGTCGTAGAGTGCGCCGTAGCAACCGGAACCGAGCCCACTGACCGTACTCAGCACGACGTTGTCGGGGTTGGCCTTGAGATCTTGAAGCGCCACCACGTAGGTATCCGTCGCGGCCGGGGAGTGGTCCGCCTCATCGCTGACGAAGATCACGTGAAGGTGCGCGTCCTCTCGCAAGAATCCATCGTTGTAGCCCCCAGGATAGGCGAGTGGAGAGGCCACCGCCTCCACCGCATGGGCCAGCCCTTGCTCGCTTGCCACACCGTTTGTCCCCACGGACGCGGACGCCATGAAGTCCACAGCAGGAGCCACGTCAGCGGTGGTGATGACACGCGGTGAGCCCCGCAGGTTGCCGCTGTCAGTCGTGATCACCCCCACGTGGTAGTCCACGCCCTCTGACTCTAGGCGAGTGAAGAAGATTGCCGCTTCTGCGATCAGTCCGGCGCCCGCTGCCGCCATCACCCCGGTGTTGTCCAGCACCCACAAGATGTCGTTTTGCGAGGCGACGTCGATGAGGAACTCGTCCTCGACCTGCGCGGACAGGATCCCCTGGCCCGTCAGGGGAATGATGGTCTCACTCCCCTGCGGGTCATTGCTCACAATCCGGATACCGGCCGTAGCCCCACCGATGGTCTGAGGCACGTGCCGGACGATGTATCCCAGGGTGTCCTGGGGTTCCAACAGGCCATCCGCGGATCCTGCCGGGCTCATGGAATAGTCTCCGGTGTACGAGACGAACTCCACCTGCGAGACGGTCAATGCGCTCGTGCCGATGTTGCGTATCTCCAGCTCCATCTCCCGCGTGCAGCCCAGCTCGGTGTCGCCGAAGTCCCACCAGGTTGGGGCAACTTCCAGTTCGGGCGCCAACCCGAAGCCCTCGAGTGCCACCACGATCTCCGGATCGTCCCCGTCGTTGCTGTGGATGAACAGCTGGCCGGCAACGGTCCCGGCGGATTCGGCTGTGAAGGACACGTAGAGCTCGGTCTTCTGACGCGTGGCCAGCACCCAGTCGAAGCCGTCCGTATCCACGGCAAATCCCGGATCTGAATCCACATAGACCCGGTGAACCAGGAGGTTATCCACGCCCACGCTCCTCAGGGCGATCGTCCGGGTCTCCACCTCACCGAGGCACAGCACGGAAAAATCCAGCGTATCGGGGTAGACGTCGATGTCTGCGCCGGTGCTGCCGGCCAGGCCGTCCGGCTCTTCCTCTCCCGCGCAGCCCATCAGCGCCAGCGTGAACAACAGCGCGAGTACGGGGATTTGCACCGGTGTATTGGCCCCCAGCACCAGGATGACTCGGGTTTTCAGCAAGCTCCCAGCCGATGGTAGTGCACGGTGACCAGGTCCCCGATGTCCGGCTGGTACACCGGCGCGAACACCACCGTGTTGGCCCCGTCGTCGTACAGCCACCCCTCGTAGACAGGTACCCCGTTGAGCTCTACCTCCAGGGTCTGCTCGGCCGGCACCTCGCTGAGCTCGAAACGACCGCCCGAGTGGTCGTCTTCGATGGGGAACTCGTCCACCACCGCGTCGCCGTAGCGAGCCGTGCCGGAGATGGGGACCATCGCCTCGGGATGAACCGGGTCATCCGTGGCGATCCACAGGTAGGCCGAGTCGGACAGCTCGTCACGGGGCTCATAACGCACCGTGAACTGGAGGGACTCGTCCACGCCGATGGCGACGCCACTGTCACAGTCGTGGATGTAGGTGAACTCGTCACTGGTGGGGGAAAAGACGACCTCGAGGATCGTCAACGTGCCCGATCCGTCATTGGTGATCTCGAACACCTGCTCCTGGCCGCAGCCGACCTCCACCTCGTCGAAGCTCCAGCTGGCCGGCGCGACCCCCAGCTGGGGTGCCCACCCGAACGCCATCAGCTCCACCCGGACGATGGGCTGGTCCACGTCGTCGCTGAAGATGACCAGATCCGCCGACGCCATGCCGTACTCCACCGGTGAGAAGGACACCGGGATGGTGGTCTGGTGGCCGGGCAGCAGCTTGTGGTTGACCTGGGAATCGTCGACGGTGAATCCGATGTCCCCCTCCACGTAGATGTCCTCGATGTGGAGGATGTCCGGCCCCACGCTGACGACGCTCACGTCCTCGGTATGCCAGCCCGGGATGGCCAGCACGGGGAACTCCACGAAGCTCGTCTGCACCTCGAGCTCGGCCACCGCCTTGGTCGGGGTGCCACCTGTCACGGCCTCGGTCACGCTGCAAGCGGCCAGCGCCAGGGGAAGCACAATGGCGAGCAGGCGCCGCATCC
This sequence comes from uncultured Rickettsiales bacterium, assembly GCA_964504165.1. GTDB lineage: Bacteria > Myxococcota_A > UBA796 > UBA9615 > CAYRNR01 > CAZDDH01. The sequence continues at coordinate 4,301 of CAZDDH010000332.1, forward strand.
AGTCAACACCCCCCCGGTATGCCGCTGCCGATCAGCTCGGCCGTGATGGCCGGCTGCGCCGGATCGTTGCTGTACACGAGCAGGTAGCCCAGATCCGTCACCTCGTCGGTCGGTTCGTAATAGACGGTGACGTGGATGGTCGCCCCCGGAAGCAGCTGGTGGCCGAGATCGAACTCGAAGTCCATCCACATCTCCTGCGTGGCGGATGAAAACAGGACCTCCTGGATCTCCAGCGATGCGTTCCCCACGTTCCGGATGGTGATGGGCTGTTCCTGCACGCATCCCATGGGAACGTCACCGAACTCGCTCAGCTCGGGATCCAGCTCGATGGAGCCAGCCATACCGGCGCCCGCCAACGCGACAGTGGCATCCGGTGTGGCCCCGTCATTGGTCATGATGTGCAACAGGCCATCGGCCGACTCGTGCCCCAGGGGTGTGTAGGACACCCACAGGGCGGTCTCCTCACCGGGGGCGAGGATGCGCTCGGTTTCGCCATCGTGGATGTCGAACTGCATCGGTCCCTCGATGAAGAGCTCTTCCATCAGCAACGTGTCCTGACCAGTGCTGGTGAGCGTCATGAACAGGGTCGCCGTGGTGCCGGCAGGGACCTGCCCGTAGTTCAACAGGAGCGGATCGATGTGGATGGATGCCTTGGCCGTCTCGGCGTCGTCGTCGTCCCCGGCGGTGTCGTCACCTGGCCGGGCTGCATCCGTCGGGAGTTCGAAGCAGGCCACGCAGCATGTCAGCCAGATCCCGACCGCGAACGCCGCACGAACCCGTGGCATGGTTGCGCCTCCTACCTGCGTAGGTGTGGCGCGAGCGTGGATCCTTCAAAGACGTCTCGAAAAAACCACAAGGACGGTACCGGTCCGTCCTAGCAACAGCAGAGCAGGTTGTAGGTGATCGTAATCACGTCGCCATAGCCCGGGGTGTAATCTGGCTCGAATACCACCGCGTTGAGGATCCCGTCGAAGTACCAACCCACATACACGGGCACGCCGTCGAGGTGAAGAGCGAGGGTCTCCTCCACCGGCACCGAGCTCAGCGCGAAGGTGTCCTGGCCGCCGCCCTGGACGAACGTATCTTCCACCTCGCCGCACAGGTAACCATCGCCGTACTGGGTGGCCAGCGCGTCGGGGGTCACAGGGTCGTTGCTGTAGACGTGCAGGTAGCCCGTATCCGGCAGCTCGTCCCGGGGCTCGTAGTAGATGTTGATGTGGTCAGTGGCTCCAGGTGCCAGCACGATGCCATCGTTGAAGTAGTAGCTGAAGACCAGCTCGTCGCTCGTCGGGGAAAACACCACCTCATACAGGGTTAACGGAGCCGAACCGACATTCCGGATGGCGATCTCCTGCTCTTCTGTAGCCCCGATACCCACGTCACCGAAGTCCCAGATCGCCGGTTCGACGGAGATCACCGGCGCCAGGCCGATCCCCCGCAGCTCGACGACGGCCTCCGGGATCGCTGGCTGGCTGGCCACGACGTGTGCATAGGCGCTGTCATCCCCGTTGGCGGTCGGGGTGTAGATCACGCGGATGGTGGTCTGGTTTCCCGGCTCCAGGATCCGCTCCATGTCGGCATCATCGAGGGAGAATTGGGCGGGCCCCTCGATGAAGATGTCCTCCAGATAGAGCGTGTCATCGCCCGTGCTGGTGATGGTCAGCTGCTTGGTCTGGAAGTCGGACACGTTGATCTGGTTAAAATCCAAGATGTCGGGTTCGACGCGCATGGACGCTCGCGGGTGTGGCGCCCGGTCCGGCTCCTCCACCGGCTCGCCACAACCGGAACAGCACCACACCAAGACGAGTACCCCAACCGCGGAACGTGCCCCTGGCATCGCTGTGCCTCCTACGGAGGTAGGTGTGGCCTTGGCGGGAAACCTTCAAGCGGATCAGCCGTCGCAGGTACCCAGCAGGTTGTAGGAGATGGTGATCAGATCACCTGCGCCCGGGGTGTAGTCCGGCTCGAACACCACCGCGTTGTAAACGCCGTCGAAGGTCCAGCCCACGTACACCGGCACGTGGTTGAGCTCGACCTCGATGGTCTCCTCGACCGGAAACTGGGTCAGGTCGAAGGTGTCCTGCCAGGTGCCCGGCAGCCACGAGACCGCATCCAGCTGCGGGTACCAGCTGGGGTCGCAGATGGAGGCCGAGTCGCCGCCGGAGAGGGTGACCGCCAGCTCCAGACGGGGCGCCGGGAAGGCGCTGGCCTGGCCGTCGCTGCAGCCGTTGGCCTGGCCGGAGACCGCGCTGACGTTCACGTGGGCCGGATCGGCCTTGAGGGATTGCAGGGTCTGCACGTGGTCCTGCACGTCACCGGCCGACTGGTCGTCCTCATCGCTGACGATGAAGACCTGCAGGCCCGCCTCCTCCCTGAGGAAGCCCTCCATCGGCCCGCCCTGGTCCGTCATCGGCGGGCTGAGCATCGTCGAGGCGGTGCTCAGCAGGTTCTCCCCGACGTTGAGTGTCTCGACATGGAGATCCAGCTCGTACCCTCCCAGCTGGCTTTCGAAATAGGTGCGGTTGCTGTCCACCGAGGCCTGGAAATCCGCCATCGAGCCCGAGTCGTCCACCAGCCAAAGGATGTCCGCCAGACGGATGAACTCCTGGTTGTACTCGTCGATGACCTGGGGTGGCAGGTGGGCCGCGCCGGTCACCGTGGCCTGCAACACCGGGTTCCACGGATCGTCGCTGAACACCTGCAAAAAAGCGGTGTCGGCCTGCTCGTCCCGCGGTTCGTAGTAGACCGTGACCGTCTCGGTGGCGCCGGGGGCCAGCACGGTGCCCTCGTTGAAGTAATGGCTGAATCCCATCTCGTCGCTCGTGGAAACGAACTCCAGACCATCGAGCGTCAGCGGTGCGCAGCCCACGTTGCGCAGCGTGAACGGTTGCTCCTGCTCGCAGCCGATCTCACGGTCATCGAAGGTCCAATCGCTGGGGGATATCTCCAGGATGGGGAGCACGGCATCTCCCGCTAGCGTCACCCTCGCGTTGAGTCGGGTCGGATCGTCGCTGTCCACGAACAGCTGTCCCTCCGGGTCACATGCCTGGTGCGGGGTGAACGAGACCGTCACCACGAAGCCCTTCCCAGGCTGGAGCACCTGCTCCCCGGCTCCGCCCTCGAGGGTGTATTCGCTGGAACCGTCGATGAACAACGGCTCGATGCGTAGCGGGCCCTGCCCGATGTTGCGCACGGTGACCCGTTCGGAGACCGTCGTCCCCACCTCGTGCCATCCAAAATCCAGGCTCGCCGGTGATATATCGATGCGCCCCAGGGCCTCTTCGGAGATCTCGTCGCGGTATTCGGGGCACCCCAACATACCGAGGGAGACCAAGATGATCCCGATCACAGCAGCAGAACGCATGACGGTCCTCCCAACCATTGGGTGTCTGGATAGGTGGGAATCTTCAAGGAGACGGAAGCGTAGGGGAGGGAATGAAAGGAAGAGGATCAGCCGTCGCAGGTACCCAGCAGGTTGTAGGTGATGGTGATCAGGTCACCGGTGTC